>NC_008346.1:1302500-1616250 GCF_000014725.1 Syntrophomonas wolfei subsp. wolfei str. Goettingen G311 | reverse complement strand
AATAGTAAATGTTTCCCGGGGTGGCCCGGGCCTGGGTGGTATACAACCTTCCCAGGCGGATTATTTCCAGGCTACTCGCGGCGGAGGACATGGAGATTATCGTATAATTGTTCTGGCCCCATCCAGCTCTCAGGAAATGATGGATCTGGCTATTCTGGCTTTCGAGCTGGCGGACAAGTACCGTACTCCGGTGATGCTAATGGCGGAAGGGACCCTGGGCAACCTTATGGAACCGGTTATTGTCCGGGAAGCGGTCACAGAATTTCCGGATAAACCCTGGGTCACTACCGGTTGTGTGGGGAGGAAACCCAATGTAATCAATACCTTGCACCTGACCCAGGAGGAGTTAGAAGGAAGAAATCGCCATCTGACGGAAAAATATAGAATGATTAGCGAGAATGAAAAGAGAGCCGAGTCTTTTTTGTTAGATGATGCGGATATAGTTGTAGTAGCTTTTGGGCTTTTAGCCCGGATAATTAAGAAATCCGTAATGGAAGCCAGAAAGAAGGGAGTCAAGGCGGGCTTGATCAGACCGGTAACGCTCTGGCCTTTCCCGGATGAGCATATACAGGCCGTTTCCAGGACAGCGCGGATTATTCTGTCGGTGGAGATCAACATGGGACAGATGGTAGAAGATATCCGCTTGGCGGCAGGGGGGAAAATCCCGGTTGAGTTTTACGGGCGCATAGGTTTCACTCCCAATCCAGAAGAGATTACCCGGCAGTTGCTGTTTATTGCGGAAAGGGAGGGATTGCTATGAAAACCGTATTTAAAAAACCAGAAAGCCTAACCGATGCCAAATTTCATTATTGTCCGGGATGTACCCATGGGATTATTCATCGTCTAATCGCTGAATGCCTGGATGAGTTGAAAATAAGAGAACAAACTATTGGTATTTGCCCGGTAGGTTGTTCGGTTCTGGCCTATGAGTATTTTAATTGCGACATGCTGGAAGCAGCCCATGGGAGGGCACCGGCAATTGCTACGGCGATAAAACGGCTTTTGCCTGACCGTTATCTGTTTACCTACCAGGGGGACGGTGACCTGGCTTCAATCGGCATGGGGGAAATCGTTCATGCCTCCTTACGGGGAGAAAAAATTACCGTTATTTTTGTAAATAATACCCTCTACGGCATGACTGGCGGGCAGATGGCTCCTACCACCCTGTTAGGACAGGTAACTACTACTTCACCCTACGGACGGAGCAAAGACTGGGAGGGCTACCCGGCAAAAATGGCCGAACTACTGGCTCAGAACGAAGGTTCCGCATATATATGCCGGACGGCGGTCAATGACCCCCCAAATGTAGTTAAAACGAAAAGGGCGATAAAAAAAGCTTTGCAGACGCAGGCTAAAGGCCTGGGTTTTTCTATGGTCGAAGTACTTTCCACCTGTCCTACCAACTGGGGGCTTAGCCCGGTGGAGGCTATGAAGTGGGTAGAGGAAAATATGATACCCTATTATCCTCTGGGGGAATTCAAGGTTAAGGAGGAAAAATAATTATGGAAAGCGAGAAACAGATTCTCTTTGCCGGTTTTGGTGGGCAGGGGGTTTTATCCATGAGCCAGTTCCTGGCTTATGCAGCCATGGGTACCGGAAAAAATGTTACCTGGGTCCCCTCTTATGGAGCGGAAATGCGCGGTGGAACCGCTAACTGTTTGGTAACCATAGCCAGTGAAGAAATCAGCTCTCCCCTGACGGAGAATCCCTCTATGGCGGTAATTATGAACAAACCATCCTTGGATCGTTTTGAAAATAAGGTTCAGCCTAACGGTATTTTATTTATCAATTCCAGCATGGTTGACCGGAAATGTCGGCGGGATGACCTTACTGTTTTGGAAGTACCGGTTAACCAACTGGCAGAAGAACTGGATAACCTGCGTGGGGCCAATATGATACTTCTGGGAGCTTACCTGGAGAAAACCCGGGTGGTGGAAGTCGAAGAGGCCCTGGAACATTTTGAACAGATTTTTTCCGGGAAAAGAGAGGAGATTATTCGAAAAAACCGCCAGGCTTTTTTAGCCGGGGTAGAATATGCCCGCAAGAACTGGTAGCTAGCAGGGATAATCTTATTAACCGGGGCATAAGATAGAAAAAAATGTCCCGGAAGTGATAGTTTGAAACGATTTGTGGAAAAGGTGGAGAAATTCCTGATACGGGCTATAATCCTGGCCGTATTGATAATAGTAGTAGTTCAAGGGGCTATGACCCAGGACTCCTGGCGTTTTTATTTGAGTCTGGGGGAGCGGATGGAAGGGCAAACCATAGAATTCCCCGTAAACAATTTCCCGGCTGACAGCCCGAAGAATTCTGCGAACCCTAATAGCCAGGCGCTAGAATCACCCCGGGCGGAAATTACCCTGCAAGTAGAAAAATTCTCTTCTTTACCCCATGCAATAATCATGGTAAATGGGGAAGAAAGGGCAAAATTTACCAATGGAGAAGTTGCCCTGGAACTAAACGCTGGTGATGTAGTTGAAATAGATACCAGTTATTATAATTTTCCCCTTAGCTTCATAGTTAAAGATTGCTCCTCGAACCTGGCCTACCCCGAAAAAGGAAAAACATTCACCAGCAACCAGAGCATAGCCATGATAGGTAAAATTATAGTAAAATAGAGAAAGGATGGACTGGGGGCCGAGACAAAGGGACGTTTCGTTTGTCTTATTAAGAGACAGAACGGGACAAAGGGAGCGGGACAAAGGGACGTTTCGTTTGTCTTATTAAGAGACAGAGCGGGACAAAGGGAGCGGGACAAAGGGACGTTTCGTTTGTCTTATTAAAATGATTCAAGCACAACTAATTTCAACGTTTTATTACTCTTATGGCTTCCACCCTGTCGGGTACTCCTGGTGTTCCCTGGCACTCAATCTCAATATATTGTTTAACCCATGATGTTTTCTGAGTGCCAGGTCGCTATTAAGGTTGCACCCTTCACCCTGTCGGGTACGCCTGATGCTCCCTGCGGTCGCTATTTAAGGTTGCGGGTACTCCTGGTGTTCCATCCTTCGGATGTCGCTATTAAGGTTGCACCCTTTGGGTACTCCTGGTGTTCCATCCTTCGGATGTCGCTATTAAGGTTGCACCCTTTGGGTACTCCTGGTGTTCCATCCTTCGGATGTCGCTATTAAGGTTGGGGGCATGGGATAATTAGTATATTAGAAAAAGGTGGGATGGCCGGTGGAAATAGGAAGCAAGATTGTATCAACCGCAGCTATTAAGATGGCTTTGACTGCTTCCCGGCAGGAGGAAACCCGCTTAAAAAAAGAGCTGCTGGAGAATTGGGAGGTCAAGGCTGTAGCGGTCGATTATGGTGGAGAATTCATAAGTTCGGTGGGCAAGATTGTTGAGCGTGCGGTAGTGGCGGCCAAAAGAGAGGGAGTAATTAAAGATGCCCATGCTGATGAAGGGGCCGTTGCCGGAGCCGCCAGGGAAGCCATTGCCCAGATTATGCCCAAGGCTCTGGGTCTGAATGTCGGGGGTAAAATTGGGGTGGCTCGTCATAAAGATCATGTCAGTGTGGCTATTTTCTTGGGAATTGGCCTGTTGCACCTGGACGAAGTGGCTATCGGCTTGGGACACCGGGCAGTAGCCTGAGTTTAAGGGAAAGGGTTTGATTATGCAGCTGAGAGGCATAAGGGGAGCTACTACTGTCAACGAGGACCGGCCTGAAGAGATATTGCGGGCAACACGGGAATTGCTGCAGCAAATGCAGAAGGAAAATGCTTTTACGGTGGAAGAGGTAGCCAGTGCCTTGTTTACAGTAACCGCTGATATCAGATCTGCATTCCCGGCAGCGGCGGCACGCGCCATCGGTTGGGATAAAGTGCCGCTCCTATGCTTCCAGGAAATTGAGGTGCCGGATTCTTTACCCCGGTGCATAAGGGTACTCTTGCATGTCAACACCGAAAAAAGCCAGCAGGAAATAAAGCATATCTACCTCAAAGCAGCCCGTTCGCTCAGAAGAGACCTGAATCGATAAGGATCCTTTTATTCACCCATAACCTTGATAATAACCCGCTTTTTGCGCTGCCCATCGAACTCGGCGTAGAAGATATCCTGCCAGGGACCGAGATCCAGGTCCCCATTAGTTATTGGTACAATAACCTGGTGGTGGAGAAGCAGGCTCTTCAAATGCGCATCACCGTTATCTTCCCCGGTACGATGATGAAAATAGTCGGGGCCAAACGGGGCCAGCGATTCCAGCATCTGGTCCATGTCCATTATGATTCCGCTTTCATTGTCGTTCACATAGACCCCGGCGGTTATATGCATAGCACTAACCAGAATCATGCCTTCCTTGATGCCGCTTTTACGGCAGGCATCCCGCACCTGCCCGGTAATGCGGATATATTCCCGGCGTTTTTGGGTGTTGAACCACAGGTATTCAGTGTGAAATTTCATGTTTATTATAACCTCCTTTGTTCTTCAAATTAATTACCCATGCCCCTATCTAAATAGCGACCTGGCACTCAAGCAGTATTCTGACAGATGTAATTAAGATGTAACTAAGTTCCGGGTGGATAAAAGAACAGTGTGAATGAAAAAACAGTGATGAAAAGTAAAATACCAGTCGTGCTTGAACCGTTGAAATAAGACAAACGAAACGTCCCTTTGTCCTGTTGCTTGAACCGTTGAAATAAGACAAACGAAACGTCCCCTTGTCCTGCCCTTGTCCTGCTCTTTAAACTATCCCGTTTCCTGGTGCCTTATAATCCAGTCGGTATAAATCCTTTCGCCGCTGCCGGAGAAGAGGCAGCTCCTGCCGCACTTGTTCCAGCCGGGAAAAGTCCAGCCGGGCATGGATGATTTCTTCACCGCTCCCAGCTTCCTGCAGTATATCCCCCCAGGGGTCAACCACCAGGGAATGTCCCCAGGCCTGATAGCTGGCGGAGGGGTTCCGGGCCGGAGAGGCGGCAACCACGAATAGCTGGTTGTCTACCGCCCGGCAGCGCATCAGGAGTTTCCAGTGGGCTGGACCGGTGGTAGTGTTGAAAGCGGCCGGAATCACCAGCAACTCTGCTCCTTCCAGGGCTGCAGCCCGGGCAAGTTCCGGGAAACGGCAATCATAGCAAATCATCAAAGCGAACAGCCGGGATTTGTAGTGGACAATAGTAATATTCTCCCCAGCATTCAATGTATCTGATTCCCGAAAGGAAATCCGGCCGGGGATATCGATATCAAAAAGATGGGCTTTGCGATGGCGTCCGATAAGTTCTCCCCGCTCGTCAAAAACAAAGCTGCTGTTATATATTTTACCCTGGCTATCCCTTTCGATTATAGAGCCACCTACAATACACAAACCATGCTTGCAAGCCGCCGCAGCTAAAAAATCCGTGCTGGGGCCGGGAAAAGGCTCGGCATAACGGGGAAAAAGCTCCGCCTGGTAAGGCGAATTAAAAACCTCGGGCAATACCACCATTTCCGCCCCTTCTCCGGCCGCAGCGGCAATCATTTCCCCCGCTTTTTTCAAATTCTCATCCTTATCGTTTCCTGTTTTCATCTGGCAGATGGAAAGGGATAAAGTCTTATCCATGGGAACACCTCCGTTGATTATATTTCCTACTGCTCCCGCAGTTTGGGCGAATTGAAGAATATTCCGCCTACCTCATGGGCTTCATTATCGTCAAAGATCATGGTTACCAGCACATCATCGCTCTCATCGGTAAACTTGGCATTATAACGCACTACCAGGTACTTCTGCTCCTTCTGGGAAGTTTTTACCGCATCCTTGAACTTTTTGGAACCGGGGACATAATCGCCTATCTTCCCCCGGATCATTTCATTGCCTTCCTTCATTTTATCCTCGCTGACCACTGCTTTGAATTGACTGTCGGTATGGGCAATATACTGTTCATAATTATCCTCATTGTAGGCCAGCAGCATTTTTTCCGTTATCTCGTCAGCATACTCCCTTACTGCCTTGCTGTCCACCTTATTCCCGCAAGCCGCCAAAGAACAAAGCATTATTACGCCTAGCACCAATAAAGCTATTTTTCTCCATAACATTAACCATCCATCCTTCCTTATTTTTTACTCTCCATCTTCTCTTATCAAAACCTCGACTTGATTTAAAACACCACCCCCAGGAGATTGGATTTTAAGCACTGTAGGAGATTAATAAAAGAGCAAAAGCTCTATAATCGAATCCAGGAGAAAGAAGGCTGCGGTTAGCGAGGCTATTAGCATATAGGCTTTTATGTTTCCATAATTCAAACCCCAGGCGATGCCGAAGCGTTTTTCCACAAACAAAGCCGGATCACGGGGATTGAAATAAAGCAGCCCTCCAATCCAGTCTTTATCATCATCCAGGGCCATGTCGTTATCCTGGCAGTAATTGACTGACCCCGTATTAAGCCTGCTCCCGCCCTGACCGGTCCATACCGCCATAAAGAGGATATCCAGCAAAACAAGAATTATGAGCAGCGGTTGGACAAATAACAAGACCGGTACATTGACCGGGATAAGCTGCAGTACGAACAGGTTTAACAGGCTAATTACCAGTAAGATAAGAATATTCAAAAAGATAATGTTGGCACCCCAGCGAAAACGGAAAATGCGGTTTCTTTCCCGGGAATCTGCTGGATTAAGTGTACTAATTTGCAGCTTTGACCATCCCACCGCCTGGTAGAGTAAAAACATGAATCCCGTAATAAAGATTTGCAGCAGAGGAAAAAGGAAGACCAGTCCCCAGGTTTTAAACACCCCTCCATCAATTTCACCTTGAGCATTCCAATGGGTAGGTACCACTATAGGCAGTTCATCATAAGCCAGATAACCCGCCAGCAGGTTAAAGCCGATAATAAACAGCGATATTATAAACCATGCTTTTGCAGGTAGAGGCCGATTACTTTTATCGCTTCTGAAACTGGTATCTACCATTACTACTTGCTTCCTGTTCAGCATGTGAGCTTCATTGGCTTTTTTAAATGCTCTAACCCTCTGGTGGCTCAGGTAGTAGAGCCAGGTGGATAAAAGCAAAAAAACAATTAGCCCACCCAATAATATAGCGTTGCTCGGAAATTTTGCCAGGGTTACGCAGAACAAGATGGTATAAAGCCCGCAAAACGACAAGTAATTTCTTATATAGGCCTTTTTGAAATCATCCAGTCTTAAATCACCAAGCAGGTTTTCCGGCAAGCGGACGCCGAAAAAAATCTCCCGGCGTACAATCTGAGGCGTGACCAGTTTTATAATAAAAAGGATAAGGATAAATACTATCACAATGGCCCAGATGATCATTTCATAGTTCATCTTTTTACTCCTTGAGAATAACTACGATATATCTCGCCTATTTCCAACAGCAACTCCTCTTCCGTCATGCCCTTGCAAAATGCCTGGGCTATCAGGGGATTAATCTCTTCCCGCAGCCTGAACTTGAAATCCTCATCCGCCATGTTTTCCAGGCTGTTTATTAACGCGCCTTTTCTTCTGTCCATAAGAATAAAGCCATCGTCCTTTAGAAGGTTGTATGCTTTATTGACGGTATGCAGGTTGATTCCGATGTCTTGAGCCAACTGGCGTACGGAGGGCAGTTCTTCCCCTTCTTTTAGTTCGCCCCTGGCAATGCCGGCAATGATCTGCTGCTTCAATTGGATATATATTGGGATATCGGATTGAAAATCAATAGCCAAGAACATTTTATCCTCCTGCTACTGCCGTAATTCGTTATCTGTTATATACAATCTATAACAACTATAATATGTTGTCAATATCTTGAGAGCAAGCCGATAAACATTTTTTCGCCTCCGGGCTTAGCCGTTCCAAATCCCCCCTTTACCGGCACATGTCCCTGCAGCATTTCGTCCTTACTTTGGCAGAGCACGATTCGACCCTGGTTGATAAAACAGATATAATCCGCCACCCGTTCCAAATCAGTAGTGATATGGGTGGAGAACAGCACGCTTTTATGCAATCTTTATGCAACAAAAAGGGGTTTTTACAGTGGAGACAAGTATTAAATGTTATCAATTATTCCAAACTGATTAAGCGTTTTTATCTTCTTTGTTGTACAATATAGCTGGAGATGATGCAATGAAACCATTTAAACTGGCTTCATGGGACAGAAAAGGAAGCTATACCCATATTAAAATAGATAGTGGAGCAGAACCTTTACTAATCGGTGAGGGGTATTGTACGATAATTGCCGGACCCTGTGCGGTGGAAAGCGAAGAAGGCTACTTGCAGATTGCTCGCTTTCTCCAGGAGGCTGGTGCTCACGCCTTGCGCGGAGGTTTGTTTAAACCTCGCACCTCCCCATATTCCTTTAAGGGCTTGGGCCGGGAAGGTCTGGAAATAATGCTGGAAGCCCGCCGTATTACGGGGCTGCCTCTAGTGACAGAGATAATGGATGTCCGGGATTTGGAGCTTCTTGGTGATAATATTGATATTTTGCAGGTGGGGAGCAGAAACATGCAAAACTATTCCCTGCTAGAAGAGCTGGGAAAATTGCATAAGCCTATACTGCTAAAACGCGGATTGTCTGCGACTATAGAAGAGTGGCTCCTGGCGGCGGAATATGTTTTGGATGGGGGAAACCCCCATGTAATTTTGTGTGAACGCGGAATCAGAACCTTTGAAAGCTATTTACGCAATACCGTTGACATAGGGGCTGTGGCCCTGCTCAAGGAGCTTTCCCATTTGCCCGTGATTGTGGATCCCAGTCATGCTACCGGGAAATGGAAAATGGTTACTCCCGTGGCCCGCGCAGCCATAGCCGCGGGGGCGGATGGTTTGATGGTAGAAGTGCACCCGGATCCAGACCGGGCTCTTTCCGATGGCAAACAGTCTTTGACCCCGGAAAATTTCCTGAAGATGTATGAACAGGTAAGCCGGATTTCTCGGCTGGTAAAAAATCTTTAAAGATTATTCGGAAAGGACGATTAATAAGACGCATCACTTATAAAATGTATTAGCAATAGTGGACGGTAAATCGAAATAGCTGGAGCGTGATTTTACAAATGAGGATTAGGGAAGCTTCCGTTGAGGATGCATCGGCGATTGCCAGAGTTGCGGTTGATACCTGGAAAACAGCTTACCGTGGTATTATTGATGACAATTATCTGAATAGTTTATCTTATGAAGAGCGGGAAAAGGGCTGGAGGCAATATCCCTTTCACGAATGTTATGTTTATGTGGCTGAAGACAACACTCAAAATATTATTGGATTTGCTGCCGCCGGTCCTGAAAGGGAATCAAACCCTATGTATCAAGGCGAACTATATGCCATCTATATCAATCAGGATTACCAAAGTAAAGGCGTTGGCAGTGCCCTTTTCCTCTCCATTTTGAAAAAGCTGGATAATACAGGCATTAATTCGTTAGTGCTTTGGGCTCTCTCTGCTAGTCCCTACCGGAAATTTTATGAAAAACACGGTGGTAAGCCGGTGCAAAGCAAACTCCTTGAAATGGAAGGTTTTGCATATCAGATAACCGCCTATGGATGGCCAGACATCAAGGTTGCAAATGTTGGAGGAATAAAGTGAGGGAAGCTGCTTTAATATTAAAATATGATTTGTTGGCTATGCGTAACAGCCTGATTCAGGGCGGACTGAAAAAAGCTATACCCGGTATAATAGGTATTCTGGTTACGCTTATGCTGGCCTTTTTTATCGGCAGTGTCGGATACAAAATGACCCGCCTTACCAGGACTATTCTGGATAGCAACCTGGAAACGATGTATGCAATCGAGTTTAACCTTATTGCCGGTGCTTCCCTGGCCATTTAATGGCTGTAGGTCTATAGATACCAGTTTCAACTGCATCTCCTGCTTCATTATCCTCTAAAAGGGACAGGAGGATAGGTCCCTTATCCCACTTAGATATTCACTGTTAAAGGAAAACAGGTCAATTCAAATTTATTGAGCTACGCAAATCACGCAAAGCATGAAATATGGGGGTCTTGATTGCCATTCGCTTACATAAGGCATTATTCTGTCTGTTATCTGGCTGACTAGGCTAGGGGAAACATCGATACCATAAATAGCCCGCAGATGTTCCTCGATGTCCCGGGTAGACATCCCTTGGAATATCAAGCTCTGTAACCCCATAATTAGTCTTAATAGATTTCTTACTGTAGCCGTTGTGGCTATTACCGGAATTATTGCCTTTAACACGGTGTTTTTCATAGCCCAGATGTTCATCCATCTAGGCTTCCAAAACTACTTGAACCGTATCCATTATACCAAATGGCAGAAGGACCTTTGGAAAGATAAAACAGTAAAAGAGATAAGCGAAGCATCGATGGAATATAAAAGGACAGATTCTATTTAATTATTTGGTTCTCGGTAGGGATATAGAAAATATTTAGAAATCCTTGGCTTCATACCAGCGCAGGGAGATAATAAGCGACAAGGCCAGCAGGAGCAGCAGCAGGCCGGCAACTGTTGCCAGCAAGACTGCAGGCTGGGAAACTGCCGTATTAATCAGGACTTGTGCCCATTCGGCCTGGTGATTGTCCATAATAAAATCTTTAATCCAAGCTGGAGCAAAGAACAGCAGCATGAAAAGCATAACCGTGGACACCCGGGCTGCCTGGTTGCTGAATATCAGGTTTACCGGCATAGCAATCGTCAGAGTTAATGCCGCCATCAGCAAAACAATAGCTGCATCCATCCCGCTCATTAGTCGTATGGATAGGGGCAGGGGCAGTAAATTTATTATGAGTCCCAGGATAGCGGCCACAGCCAGGGCCAGCAAGGTCAGGGCCAGGGCGCTCAGATATTTGGAAAGTATAATTTCTTGCCTTTTGACCGGCAAACTGTTCAAGAATATGTCAGAATTATTTTTAAATTCCGCCATCAAGGCTCCCATGATCAGGATATAGCTAGTACCGTAACCAGCCATAATGTATATAAATTTATCAAATGGTGGAACCATGGAGAAAATAATGATAATGGCCAGCAGGTAGGTCATGGCCCAAATAATCGAATTTTTTAAAACCAGCAAATCCTTCAATAGCAGTTTAAACATGATGATTCCCCCTTACATAAAAGACCATGATATCATCCAGACCCGGCGACTCCAGCAACACCCCATCGCCGAAAAACTGGCGTATACCCCGGGGATCGGCACTTAAACCCTCAAAGCTGTAGTGATTCTTGCGCAAGCCGATAAACATTCTTTCCGCCTCCGGGCTCAGCCGTTCCAAAGCCCCTTTTACCAGCACATGTCCCTGCAGTATTTCGTCTTTACTTTGGCAGAGTACGATTCGACCCTGGTTGATAAAACAGATATAATCTGCTACCCGTTCCAAATCAGTAGTGATATGGGTGGAGAACAGCACGCTTTTGTTTTCTTCCACCAGCAATTGCTGCAGGATATCCATCAACTCGCTGCGAAATACCGGATCCAGCCCGGAAGTAGGCTCATCCATAATAAGGAACTCTGCAGTATGGGAGAGGGCTATGGCCAGGCCGAATTTGGTGCGCATACCGCGGGAGAGGTTTTTCAACTTTTTGCGGGGCGGCAGGTCAAAGTCCCGTAAACGCCGCTGAAAGGCTTTCTCATCCCAATCCCGGTAAAAACGGGCCACTATACGGCGGTTGTCTTGCAGGCTCAAATCCTCATAATAATAGCTTTCGTCATATACAAAAGCGATGCGCTGTTTTATTTCCTTTTCATAGCGACGGTTATCCAGGCCAAATACCCGAATATCCCCGCCGTCACGGTGCATCAGGTTCATCAACAGTTTGATGGTGGTGGTTTTCCCTGCTCCATTGGGACCGATAAAACCCATGATGTATCCCTGGGGTAGAGAAAAGCTGACTTTATCCAGGCGAAAGCTCCCCAGGTTTTTGCTGAGTCCTTTAATCTCCAGAACATTTTCCATCTACAAATCCTCCTCGTACAATAGCTCCACGATACGCTGCAGCTCCTGCAAGCTGAGTCCCAGACTGCGGGCTTCCTGTATCATTGCCCCCAGTTTTTCCTCGATCAGGTTTACCCGCTTTTCCCGTAGCAATTCGGTATTCTGCGGGGCCACAAAAGATCCCTTGCCGGCCACGGTTTCAATGTAGCCGTCCCGCTCCAACTCCTCATAGGCCCGCCTGGTGGTAATGACACTGACCTGCAGGTCGCGGGCCAGGCTGCGAATGGATGGCAGGGGCTCCCCGGCCTTCAGTTCTTCCCGTACAATAGCCCCCCGCAATTGCTGGTAAATTTGATTATAAATCGGTTCCTCCGAGCGATTGGAAATTACAATGTTCAATTATAATCACTCCTGCAGTGCAAACTGTATATAGCATATATATACAGTATAATCTGATAATCCATTTGTCAAGAATTAAATCGTTTTGTGTTAGCCTGGATAAATATTAATATTAAGATTTTCCCGAAACTGATTAAGCGTTTTTATCTTCTTTGTTGTACAATATAGCTGGAGATGATGCAATGAAACCGTATAAACTGGCTTCATGGGACAAAAAAGGAAGCTATACCCACATTAAGATAGATACCGGAGTAGAACCTTTACTCATCGGTGAGGGCTATTGTACGATAATTGCCGGACCATGTGCGGTGGAAAGCGAAGAAGGCTACCTGCAGATTGCCCGCTTTCTCTGGGAGGCCGGGGCTCATGCCTTGCGCGGCGGTTTAAACCCCGCACCTCACCGTATTCCTTTAAGGGCCTGGGTCGGCAAGGCCTGGAAATAATGCTGGAAGCTCGCCGTATTACGGGGCTGCCCCTGGTGACAGAGATAATGGATGTCCGGGATCTGGAGCTTTTTGATGATAATATTGATATTTTGCAGGTGGGGAGCAGAAACATGCAAAACTATTCCCTGCTGGAAGAGCTGGGAAAATTGCAAAAACCTATCCTGCTCAAACGTGGATTGTCTGCAACTATAGAGGAGTGGCTACTGGCGGCGGAATATGTTCTGGACGGGGGAAACCCCAATGTAATTTTATGTGAACGGGGAATCAGAACCTTTGAAAGCTATTTGCGCAACACCGTTGACATAGGGGCAGTGGCCCTGCTCAAGGAGCTTTCCCATTTGCCTGTGCTTGTGGATCCCAGTCACGCCACCGGGAAATGGAAAATGGTTACTCCCGTAGCCCGCGCGGCCATAGCCGCAGGGGCGGATGGCCTGATGGTGGAAGTTCACCCGGATCCAGACCAGGCTCTGTCCGATGGCAAGCAGTCTTTGACCCCGGATAATTTCCTGAAGATGTATGAACAAGTAATCCGGATTTCCCGGCTGGTAAAGAACTTCTAAGATTTCATCAAAGCTTAAAAATACCAGTATTATTTAACCCCGACCTTAGGTCGGGGTTTATACTTTCCTTAATCTTCCCATCTTACTCTTGTGGTTACCTTTGAGCCGGAACTGAAATCAGGATAAACATGTTGTAATCAGCCCCAGCGTCTCCGCCGCTACCATAGGTTATGCCGATATTCTGGAAGATAATTCGCATTTTACAGTTCTTATTTTCAACATCCAGGGTCAAATCTTCAGCATCCAGAGCTTCCTTGGGACGGTTACTGATACCGGTAATAGAAACAGCAAAATCATATAAACCGGTGGATATCAGTTTATCACCCGCAGCATTCTGAACTGATACCCGGGTTTCCTTTGTTGACACGGGGTCAAGTATGAGTTTATATGAGACTCCGTGCACCTCAAAGTTATAAGTCATGATTTCTTTAGGGTCCATCCCTCTGTAAGTGCCGGCCTGGAGCAGAACATCATAGCCCTCAATGTTAATTGGTTTCTGCATATCTAAATGGGCGAAGAAGTTGTTCTGGTTGTCCCCAAGATATTTATAAGCGGGCTCAAAACCCAGGGTTTTCTCCATATCTCTACTGGTTTCAAAATCAGCCGGAAGCCAGGCAACCTCTTTAAGATAGCCTCGCCTTTCCAGGTAGTTTAAGATACTGGTGGTCTCCAGTCGTAAGGTCATATCAGCGTCAGTCTCAGGGTTAATCTTTCCATTCACTAATACGCCCTCTGTCTGCAGGTAGTTTTCTAACCGGCTTATCTGGCTATTACGTGATACTGTGAAAGCATCCACCGGCGGAAGAATCGAAAATATAGCAAAACCCGCTGCCAGGAGGGCAATGAGACCATTTTTCTTGACCGGCGTAAAGGATAGTACTATACCAATTACAATAGAAAAAATACCAAACAAAGCAATATAGTAGCGGGATTCCGTGACACCATAAGCACTTAGTCGTATATATACGGAAATAAGCTGCATAACTACAATGGGGATTAATACCTTGGGGAAGATACGCTGATAAAGGACAGCAAAGCGGTTTTCCAGCCCGCTGGCTAGAATATAAATGATGAGTCCGGCGGCAGAATAAGCCAAAATCATTGGTCCCAGCTGACCGGAGGGCCAGTTCATGGTAATCCCGATTTTGACGAAGTAAGCCAGCAGAACCAGCGTATACCCAGCAACCAATGGAACAGCTATGTAGGAAATCAGTATCTCCAGAAAGTTAGGGCACTGGCTCGCCTCCTGGGCATAAGTCTGATCGAATTCCGTTTCCGAATTGAAACGGGGTAGGAGTGAAAGATAATAAGTGGTTGCGAAAAGAATCCAAACGATGGCCATCATATAGCCATAAGCATCACTGTTAATTCTAAAGAGCAGGATATCGACAGCCCCAATAATCGATGCCAGGCCAGCCGCAAGTACTCCAGCATAGAGAATCGATGTTAAGGCCGATTTAAAGTGAATCAAGGCTACGCTGTTAAAATCAAATTTACCCTGGTAAGATGGTAACCAGATGAAAGCACAAAACATGGAGATTACCGCCACCGATGTCCGGGCGCCTACCCCATAATCTATGGTTGGTGCCGGGGAAATGATAAAATAATAGCCCAGGGTAAGGAGGGCGGATAATGCATATAGCGCCCAACGCAGCCTGGCCAGGCGTGGAAAACGTTCACAGGCAAACTGGGCGCTAACCCCTATGAAAGACCCCAGCAGAAAGACAAACATCAGCTTTTGAACGATTAAATCGGGGCTTTTATGCAGAGAAATCATGTAACAGGTCAAGGTGGTACAACAAATCAAAAAGAATATGGTTAACGGAAAACGTAAAACTGCTTTGGATAGTCCCTGAATAAGCTTGAGGATCGCTTTGCTAAAACGTTTCATGTTATCTTTGCCTCCTAATTTAAATACAATTCAATATTACTATATTCGTTGTTTCTTTTTGAATGGCAAAGATAGACAGTGACAAATTTATTAAGACCAATGCCATTGTCTGAATTTACAACCTACCCCAGCATATATGAATAAAAAAATGATATGTATAATAATTCCTCGCAGCAAAAGGTGAGCGTCCTGAATTACATAGCAAAATCCGAATGCATAACAACCTGGTATTCACCCTTGGTATTCAATAGCATATGTCAGATAATAGCCGTGCTCCCACTCATTCATTTTAACCTCCATCTCGCCACAAAAGCGGAGATAAATAGTAACCTCCCGTCCGGATTTCTCTCCTTACTATAATGACATAGTTCAAGACGGCGGTTCCATTTAAGTAGCTAACAAAACGCGAGAGATTCTTACATTTTTGTAAGCTAGAAACGGGCCGGTCGCTATTAAAAACGCACCCTGGGGGCACTCCTGATGCTCCCTACGGTTGCTTTTAAGGATGCTGAGCGGTATATTTATGCAAGCTAATGCATATTTATAACATTTTTGCGTATAATCAATATTCTATATCTTAGTGGACTGAAAAATCAATGATACAATAAAATCAACTGAGTTAGCCCGTTTTCAACATGCTTAAAAACAGGAGGATAGCAATGTTTAAAATCATGGGTCGTGGAAGATGACCCCAAGTTAAGGGAGATTGTTATTAGAAAATATCCAAAAATGGGGATTGGAAGGAGTGGCGGTTAATGATTTTACTGCTGTCCTCAGTGAGTTTTTGCAGTTTGAGCCCCATCTCCATGGCCAGGGGCCAAAACCAGCGATGAAAAACAGGAAGAATTCTATTTTGTATTAAAGCTCTAAAACAAACCTGCCGCATGCATTTTACCATATACATACCTGGGTAAGTGGACAAAATTCAGATGGGGACAGGTGGATAGGTTCGGAGATTTGCAAGGAAGTTGTGCCAATGTTTGCTCAAGTATTGAGACAAAGAGTATGAAAGAAGGATATTTAATGTTAATACTTAAGAATTGCAAAAAAACTATTTTTAGTACATTGATAATAGTTATTTTATTATGTTGCAGCAGTCAGGCAGGAGCGGCACAGGAGGAGGATTATTCCTATACTGTAACAGATGGCAAAGCCACGATTACGAATTACTCCGGATCTGGAGGAGATGTTACCATACCAAGTACATTGGGTGGAGCTACTGTAACAAATATAGGCCAATATGCTTTTCAGTGTTGCTACAGCTTAACCAGTGTAACCATACCACAGGGAGTAACGAGTATAGGCCAGAATGCTTTTGAAAGGTGCTCAAACTTAACTAGTATAACCATTCCGCAAAGTGTAACGAGTATCGGTCGAACGGCATTTTTGCTTTGTTCGGGCTTAACCAGTATAACTATACCGCAAGGAGTAACAAGTATAGAACAAACAGCTTTTTCGCTTTGTTCAGGTTTAAAAAGTATAACCATTCCAAAAAGCGTAATGAGTATAGGTGATGGTGCTTTTTTCGGTTGCAGATGCTTGAACAGCATCAATGTAGATATAAATAATTCGGAATACACAAGTTTAGACGGTGTGCTTTTTAATAAAGCAAAGACTATTTTAGTAGCATGTCCTGGTGCCCGGTCAAGTATCAATATTCCGCCAGAAGTAACCAGTATCGGCTACGGTGCTTTTTCTTATTGTTCAGGCTTGACCAGTATAAACATACCACAGGGAGTTATCAGTATCGGTCCCTATGCTTTTTACAGTTGCAGAGGCTTAAAAAGTATAACTATTCCCCCAAATGTGAATACGATAAGCGATTCAGCTTTCTCCTATTGTACGGAGTTAACCGATATAGACCTTCCGCAAAGAGTAACAAGTATTGGCCAATATGCTTTTGAAAGTTGTTCAGCCCTAACCAGCATAACTATTCCTCCAGAAATAACGAGTATCGGTAGACAGGCTTTTCGTGTTTGCACAGGCTTGACCAGTATAACCATTCCTCAAAGGGTAACAAGTATCGGCGAAGGGGCTTTTTATTGGTGTACAGCCTTAACTAGTATGACATTTGAATCAGCAACAACAGAAATATATGATAGTCCCGATACAATTCCCGCTGGAACAAAGATTATTGGCTTTGACCCATCTAAAGCAAAAGACTATGCCACAAAATATAATAGAACATTCCAAATCAATTCAGTCATTACCTTTACTGATCCTAATCTTGAAGCAGTTGTTAGGGAAGAAATAAACAAACCCGAAGGCCCAATAATCGAAACCGATGTTGAAAGCATTTATGAGTTGTCCATATTTAGCCGGGGAATCACCAGCCTGGAGGGAATCCAGAATCTTAAGAACCTTAAAGGTCTGTATGCTTGGGACAACCTCATTACAGATATCAGCCCTTTACAAGAACTCACCCAGCTACAATGGCTGGACCTGGACGAGGTTAAATTAAAAGATTTTAGTCCACTGCAATACCTGGTTAATTTAGAAGAGTTGTCACTGGCCTTTAACGATATAACAACACAGCTGGACGGCATACTTGGAAACCTGTCCAAGTTGCTTTCATTAAATTTAAAAAATAATAAACTGGGGGAAACAGCAGTAACCGCTGATAACATCCGGCACCTTTATGTTGTGAACGACCCAAATAATCTGATAAATGAGCTGGGTAAACTCGGTAATTTGACCGAACTCAATATTTCCAATAATAAAATCACAAGCATTGAAGGGTTGCAAAGCCTGAAGCAATTAAGCTCTCTGGAGATTTCAAACAACCAGATTAATGATCTGACCCCCTTGCAAGACCTTTCTGTTTTGCAAAGCCTTAATATATCCGGCAACATGGTCAGCGATATCAATCCACTGCAAACGCTGAACAATATATCTGAGCTCGATCTTTCATCCAACCAGATAACGGATCTCAGACCGTTAAGTAACTTGACCAAACTCAGTAGTATTAACCTGTCAAATAACCGGATCAATAATATTGAAGCTTTGAGCAGTCTTAATACCGTATCAACCATCTATCTTGCCGGTAATCAAATAGCAGACTACAGCGTTGTTGAGAGCTTGCCCAATGTTGAGCAATTCACTTCTGATGCGGCAACACTGAACACCACAGGCTGGTATACTCAAACCGGCGTAGCCAGTGATAAGACCTGGCAGGTTAAATTCAATGCCCCCTTAAAAATAGATACGGTAAACGACGATTTCGTATTTGTTAAAGACCAGGAGGGGAAACGGTGCCCGGTTGAGGTTGGCATGGGTAGTGATAATTGCACTATTAGTGTAAAAGCACCGGCAGCAGGGTACCTACCGGGCCAAAGTTATTTTTTATATATCAGTAACAAGGTGCAATCCCAAAGTGGTAAAAACCTGAACAGCCCATTGAAAATGCAATTTATTATTACTGGGAATAATACCGCCAATCAATCTTTGGAAGCTGCACACAAAATGCAGGGAGCCTTGGATAATATTTTCCTGATAAAGGACATGGTTTCATTTTGTTACGGTCTCAATAGTCTGGTAGACCGTATTGAGGATGATGTCGCTTACTTGAAGCAACTGCCCGAAGATCACTTTATTGCCGAAGAGATGGATAAAGCATATTCATATGCAGACTGGAGGCATAATGCTCAGCCTATATGGGGGACCGATTCGATTCTTTCAACATATAATGACCTGTTTGGCAAAACCAACCGCTTGGTAGATGCCAGTAAATTCCTTCAGGATCTAAATGCTCTGATCAAGGATATAAGCATTGCCGTATATACCAAGGATTGCAGCTGGTGGATAACGCAACCCTTAAGACCAATAAACGAGGTTGGTGCGGTACTGGCTTTTATAGTCGACTGGAACAAAATCAAAGACGGCAAGGTGGTTTTGGGAAATGACTTGAAGATCGGGGGCAACAATGTATTCAAGGTTGGTGAAAACGACAACCGCCTGTCACTCACTATGCTACATAAAGCAAAATGGGAGTGGAAATACCTGCTCGGCACCCCCAGACAGGTAATTCCGGTGGCGCAGAGTGAGCAAGCCCGCTGGTTTTCTGCAGATCCAACTGTAGCTACGGTGTATAAAGGGATAATTACCGGGCATAAACCCGGCAAGACTACAATTTCTGTAAGGTACTATAACAAAAAGGCAACCTGGGAGATAACCGTAAAATAAGATGGTTGCGGGGGATGCTAATAAGATATTTAATATTGCCGAAAAGAAGGGAAAAACAAAAAAGTGCAGAAAGCGTTTACGGGGTATTATTCAGGTAATGGAATTTTACTGGATAATTGATTCGGAAGGGGTGAGTTTTCGCCTGAATGGAAAAATAAGAAAGGGTAAGAGGGAAATGGATATTAAAAGGGTTTGTTTTCAAAATCGAAGGTTGAATATTTGCAGTATTTTGGTAATGGTATTCTTGCTCACCCTGCCATCGAATATTTGGGCTGCTGCTACCGGGGATGGTTCTACTGCTGCGGTCAGTTCTGATGGTAGTCTCTTTTCTGGATTCATAACAGATGGGGTAGGTTTTTCAGAGCTCTCCAATATCCGGATGGTACGGACTGCCGGAACCGATCCGCTTGCCACCTGGGAACCGTGCAATTCTTCGCAGTCAAGAGATATAGATTTCAATGCGGTTGCTTATGGGAACGACACCTTTATAGCGGTAGGAAAGTCCGGTACCATAGTTAGCTCATCAAACGGAATGAACTGGTGCAGTGTAGGGCCCGGGATCGCTATGGACCTTTATGGAGTAGGCTATTGCAACAATACCTTCGTGGTAGTGGGTGACGGCGGGACGATTCTTACCTCGGTGGATGGCGTCAGCTGGACCAGTCGTACTTCGGGAATTGTGAGCAAGCTTTACGGTGTAGCTTATGGTAATAACACCTTTGTTGCGGTAGGTGATGCCGGAATGGTTCTGACCTCGCCTGATGGCGTATACTGGACTAACAGGACATCAGGCACCTCCCAAAACCTGACTGCCGTAACCAAAGGAAAAGATCTTTTTGTGGCTGTAGGTGACAGCGGGAAGATTCTTACCTCTCCAGATGGAATTATCTGGACAGAACGGACAACAATGACAAACAACATTTTTTATGGAGTGACTTATGGTAATAATATCTTCATGGCTGTCGGATATTATCAAGATCCCGATGGCGTAGCAATAATTCAAATTGCTAAAATATTTAGCTCGACAGATGGAGTAATATGGAAGGATTGTTCGGCTGAAGGTTGTTGGTTGGAAGACATAACCTATGGCAACAATAATTTCGTAGCGGTGGGGAGTGGCAATACGCAAACGATCGTTACTTCAGCTGACGGTTTAAACTGGACGGAGAGAATGCCAAGGGCCAACTATTCGCTTTCCGGGGTGGCTTGCGGCCATAATACCTTTGTAGCTGTAGGCGGGGGTGGCACCATATTCCACTCCAACCGGGATGCTACGCTATTGGCTATTACAACCGGCAGCCTTACCGCGGGGTTTATCGGAGAGCATTACAGTTCATCCCTTTTAGCCAGTGGCGGGACCGCGCCTTACACCTGGAGGGCCACTGGTCTGCCGGAGGGGCTCAGTATTGATTCCCAGACTGGTGTCATAAGCGGTACACCTGCAGGTATAGGAACCTCCAACGCGAATGTTACCGTAACTGACAGTTTGGGTATGGCGGTCACCCAGACTTTCAGATTAACGCTGACCCAGAACACCGGGATAATAAGCACAGTGGCAGGCAATGGTACTGCGGGATACTCGGGAGATGGTGGTTTAGCTGCTTCGGCCCTTTTAAATTATCCCCACGGACTGGCTTTTGACGGTAACGGCAATCTATATATTGCCGATGCTTCCAACCGGAGGGTAAGAAAAATCGATTCGGCAGGTATAATAACTACTGTAGCCGGAAACGGGACATCCGGATATTCCGGAGATGGGGGATCGGCTATAGCTGCCAAAATAACCTGTCCTTACGGGGTGGCGTTTGACAGTAATGGGAATATGTATATAGCAGATATTTTTAACCACCGCATAAGAAAGGTGGACCCTGCGGGGATAATAAGTACGGTAGCTGGAAATGGTGTACTCACAGGCTCATATAAAAGCGGTTATTCTGGGGACGGAGGATCCGCTACCTCGGCCCAATTGAATTATCCGTATGGAGTGGCTTTTGATGCCAGTGGGAATATGTATATTGCGGATTCCAATAACCACTGCATACGCAAAGTGGATACTCTGGGGATAATAAGCACTGCAGCCGGAAACGGTACATATGGCTATTCCGGAGATGGGGGACCGGCCACCTCAGCTCAGCTAAATAATCCCAACGGATTAAGCTTTGACAACCGTGGAAATATGTACATAGCAGATACTTACAACCATCGCATAAGGATGGTGGATCCCAATGGCGTAATAAGCACCGTAGCCGGAAATGGTAACAGCGGTGATCGCTATGGAAATGACGGCGGCTATTCCGGAGACGGGGGACTCGCAACTTCTGCCCAATTAAACAATCCTAATGGAATAACCTTTGACAGCAGCGGTAATATGTATATAGCAGACAGCAACAACAACTGTATCCGCAAAGTTGATCATTCCGGAATGATAAGCACCTTTGCCGGAAATGGGACCAGTGGTCATTTCGGAGATGGGGGACCGGCAACCTCCGCCCAATTAAGGAATCCCGTTGGAGTAGCCCTTGATAACAGCGGGAATTTGTTTATTGCCGATTACTTTGACCATTCCATACGTAAAGTCGTTTTGGCGGCACAGCAAAATAGCACTATTAGCCCCACGACGGGTAATTTTGATAAAAGGATCTCAGCCCAGGCGGATGTTTCAACCACCATGACGCTCAACGGCAATGAACTTTTGCGAATCACCAATGGCGAAACAGCTCTTATACAGGGCAAAGATTACAATGTAAATGGGAATACGGTAACTATTCAGAAAGATTATCTTGCTTCCCTAACGGTAGGTACAACCACTCTTACCTTTGTATTCAGTTCGGGTGCAAGCCAGGTTTTGACCATCACCATTACCGATGGGACAACCGAAACCTGGACGAATTGGACTGCAACCACCCAAAAAGGCAGTCACGATTTCTGGACTATCGCTTTTAGCAAAGAGGTTGATCCGAGAAGCCTGGATAACAATATTTATGTTACTACTGATGAGGCGGGGAGCAATAAGGTCGATGACATATCGGTAATCCTGGAGGGTAACCTCTGCCAGGTCAAGGTTATGCCTCCTTCTAACGGCTGGCAGCCGGAGGGCAGCTATTACCTTTTTATAAGTAGTAAGGTAAAATCCCAGGGAGGACAGGAGCTGCTGAGTGGAATAAGGATGATGTTCACAATAACTATGTAAATAAGTTTAAACATGCATTTGTGGTTAATCGGGTGTATCCCAAGTTCAATAGAAGTAAAATTAGGATATCGTTTTGAGGGCAGTTTTCAATACGGTTCAGGTAATAAAACTTTCAACTGGGTCAACCCCGAACTCCCTATTGAATTTGAGAGGACCGAAAGCAGCCTCGATATCAGGTATCTCACATACGCTACCGTATCGGAAACCGTGTAATAGCTGAAAAGGAAAGCATAATCAGCTAGAATAAATAACAGGATTAATTGCTTAATGAGGGCAGTGATTATATGAGTAATGATGGTTTGAATTTGAATCGTTTGCTGCTTTACCGGCAGATCTTGAAAGACGCAACTATACGAAAAGCTCAAGAATTGGTGCTTATGATGGATACGCCCGGTCAAAAGACGGGTTCTTCAATCAACTCAAGGAACTCCCGGTTTGAGTTCATTATTGCCTGGTACCAGTTGTGCTACCGGTAAGCCGCATTGTGTAATACTTTAATCAACAAAGTATTGTTTTTGATATTGCTCAATGTAATATTATGTAGAACCACAAATTATGTATGGCCTGGTTAAACAAATTTGGTGAATGTGGCATTTAAGAATGAAATGACTGCAAGAATTGAATGACTTAATTAAGATATTGACAAAAAGCAATCAAGTGGGTATATTAATTTATAATTTAAAATTTTAAAGGCATTGACGGAGAGAGTACGTTTCGAGGTGAACGTTGCAGCGAGTCGGGGATGGTGCAAGCCCGGTACCAGTAGTCTGAACCCGAAAATCACTCCTGAGCTGCGGACCGAACGAGTAATCCAGTAGGCTCCGACGGTTTTCCCCCGTCACAGGGAACGCATATGATGGTATGTCGTACTAATGGGTGGTATAGCGAATGTCTTATGGCTTTCGTCCCTTTATGGGACGAAAGCCTTTTTAGTTTTATTCAATTTTAGATCAATCATATTGACTGGAGGAAAGAGCAATGGCAAGCAATAATATGGTAGAAATTCGCTGGCATGGCCGGGGCGGACAGGGAGCCAAGATGGCCTGCCTGTTGCTGGCGGATGTGGCTGGTTTGGAAGGAAAATTTGTTCAGGGATTCCCGGAGTATGGGCCAGAACGCATGGGAGCCCCTATTACGGCTTATAACCGCATTAGTGAAAAACGCTGTACTATCCATTCCAACATCTACTATCCGGACTATGTGGTGGTGGTGGATGAAACTCTGCTGGACAGCGTTGATGTTACCGGTGGACTAAAGGATGGCGGTGCGATAATCATTAATACTCCCAGTTCTCCTCAGGAGATACGCCCCCGGCTGCAAGGATGGACCGGAAAGGTCTGCACCGTTGATGCCCGCCGCATTTCGGAAGATGTTCTGGGCACAAACTTCCCGAATACCCCTATGCTGGCGGCTGCGGTTAAGGTGAGCGGAGTTTTGGAAACCGAGCGTTTTTTAGCAAACATTGAAGAATCCTTTAAACATAAATTTGCTGACAAGCCCCAGCTTATCGAAGGGAACATGGCAACCCTGAAAAAATCCATGGAGGAGGTACAGCTAGGATGATTCGGGCGAAAGATATCAATGAGCTTACTCCCTGGCAGGATCTAACCCCCGGTGGGGAGATCTACGAAGCAGGAACCGCCCGGGACTTCAATACCGGTACCTGGCGAACCAATACGCCTGTATTTCACGAGGAAGCATGTAAACACTGTATGCTTTGTATTCCATTCTGTCCGGACAGTGCTATTCCGGTGAAGGACGGGAAACGTCTGGACTTCGACTATATGCACTGCAAGGGCTGTGGCATCTGTGAGAATGTATGTCCCTTCCCGGCGATTACCATGGTGATGGGAGGTGTGGCCATATGAGCAGCCGTCTTTCCGGCAACGAGGCTGTAGCTTATGCCATGAAGCAGATAAATCCTGATGTCATGGGAGCTTTCCCTATCACTCCCTCCACAGAAATTCCTGAATACTTCGCTGCTTATGTAGCCAACGGCGAGGTGAATACTGAATATGTAGCCGTGGAGTCCGAGCATAGTTCGATGTCCGTGTGCATTGCGGCACAAGCAGCAGGAGCCAGAGCCGTTAGTGCTACTTCATCCTGTGGACTGGCCCTGATGTACGAGCTTTTGTATGTGGCGGCTTCATGCCGCTTGCCGATTACCCTGGCCTGTGTCAACCGGGCTCTTTCGGGGCCAATTAACATAAACCACGACTACTCCGATTCAATGGGAGCCCGTGATAGCGGCTGGATTCAAATCTACGCTGAGAATAATCAGGAGGCCTACGATAATATTATAATGGCTATGCCTATCGGCGAGACCCCGAACATACGCTTGCCGGTGATGAGCTGTATGGATGGTTTCATTACCAGTCATGCCGTAGAGAATATAGAGCTTTTGGAAACGGATGTGGTGCGTAAGTTCATCGGGGAATACAACCCTGAACATTACCTGCTCAAAAAAGAAAATCCGCTGGCGGTAGGACCATATGATGTGAGTGCCTATTACATGGAACATAAGGTTCAGGAGGCTGAGGCCATGAAGGCGGCCAAGTCCCGCATACTGGAGGTAGCCGCAGAGTTTGAAAAGATTTCCGGCCGGCGCTACGGCTTGTTTGAAGAATATAGGATGGAGGATGCCCAGCTGGCTCTGGTTCTAATCGGTTCCACTGCGGGAACGGCTAAAGCAGCGATCAACAAGTTGCGGGAAAATGGAATAAAGGCAGGGCTGGTTAAAATCAGAGTTTTCCGTCCTTTCCCCGGCGAGGAACTGGCCCGAGCGTTGGCGGGCACCAGGGCTGTAGCCGTTATGGATAAGTCCGAGGGTTTTTCGGCCAACGGCGGTCCTTTATTTGCCGAGACCCGCAGCGCTTTATATGATCTTAAGGAACGCCCCTATATGATTAATATTGTTTACGGTCTGGGTGGCCGTGACGTAAAGACCGAGGATATTGAAAAAGTCTTCGGCCGGCTGGCGGATATTGCTAGGACCGGTGAAACCCACCCGGTATATACCCATATGGGACAGAGGTCAAGAGAGGAGGAGACAGCATGAGCACGGTATATAACCTGAAGCGGGAAGTAGAAAAACCGACCCGTCTCACCGGAGGGCATCGGCTTTGTGCCGGCTGTGGCACCGGGGTTGTTGTGTCGGGGGTTCTGCGTGCCCTGGATAGAGAGGACCGGGCAGTGGTGGTTAATGCTACCAGTTGTCTGGAGGTCTCCACCTTTATGTATCCTTACACTGCCTATATGGATAGCTATATTCATTCTGCTTTTGAGAACTCTGCGGCAACCTGTTCCGGAGTGGAAGCAGCATATAATGCTTTGAAACGCTGCGGCAAGGTGGAAGGAACCGTCAAGTTTATTACCTTTGCCGGTGACGGCGGCACCTATGATATAGGGTTTCAATCCCTGTCAGGAGCTATGGAACGCGGTCATGATATGGTCTATGTCTGCTATGACAACGAGGCTTATATGAATACCGGAATCCAGCGTTCATCTTCAACGCCTCGTTTTGCCCGCACGACTACTACGCCGGTAGGTTCTGTAGGGCAGGGTAAGAAACAGAATAAAAAGGATCTGACGGAGATTTTGGTTGCTCATAATATCCCCTATGTGGCTCAGACTGCCCCTGTAGGCAATTTCAGGGATTTGCACAGCAAGTCTTACAAAGCCATTTATACTGAGGGCCCTTGCTTTTTGAACATATTGTCCCCATGTCCTCGCGGATGGGACTACCCCATGGCTATGCTGGCGGAGATCATTAAGCTGGCCGTGGATACCTGCGTCTGGCCCCTTTACGAAGTAGAGGAGGGAGTATGGCGTCTGAGCTATATACCGAAGAGAAAGCTGCCCGTGGAAGACTTTCTCCGTCCTCAGGGTAGATTCCGCCACATGTTCCAGAAAGGCAATGAGTGGATGATTGAAGAAGCGCAGAGCTATGTGGATCAAAAATGGGAACGCTTACTGGAACATACCGGTGCTTAAGTTACTGCAGAGATTGGAAGTAAATCCTAAAATATGGTATGATAGCTGTAAAAGGGGGGTTGCCTGTGGAACAAACCATGTTTACTAATGAGGTCATTTTATCCTGGCTTCAGTATTTTTCAAAGAACGCCCCGATTAACCTGGCAAAACTGAAGATGCTGGACATTACAGGGAAGAATAAGAACCTGATTCCAACCGTTATGAGCAACCGGGCAGTGCTGGTTTTTACGGATGCCGGACATCCGGATATCTTCTACGATATGTGGAATGCGGAACTGGGGGACTGTGATATCTGGTACAATGAGGGCTCAGAACCATCCGGCGAGATCAAGCACGACAAGGTCTCAGACATGATTAACCGCGGGATTAATGCCTCTGCAGCTATGTTGATTCTGAATCCTAACGCTGCCACGAATTATCATATAGGTATGGAGAACAGCCGTTTCTCCTGCGGCTCGGTGCAGTATGTATGCCGGGAAGTTCGGGCGGTTATAATGAATAAGCTCAATCTGGGGGACCAGGATAATATATGTATAATTTCAGGTGAGAGTATCGCGGTGGAGGCCGCCATGATTGCTGCTGAGGGCAGTGTCATTGCTGTGGAATATGACCGCAGGGATCGGAATACCATGCAGGAGAATGTTAAGAAATTTGATCTGAACAACGTCACCATCGTTGAGTCTCTGGAAAATGGTATCCCGGATAAGCTGCCAGTGCCGGACATAGCTTTTATAGTAGGTTCTCCCAGGATAGGCAGCGAAATAAAGGCTCTTTTGTCCATCAATCCCGTTATGGATTTTGTGATCTATACCCTAGACTTCGAAGTTCTAATGTCCCTGCCTGCTTTGTTTCGGGAGAACGGCCTGGAGCGAACTGAAGCTATTCATGTAGCAGTATCGCGAGTTAATAGCAAAAAAATGGTGGAGCCATTTCCAGCTCCCTGGCTTATTTCTGGCAGAAGTATAAAAGGATAATATCAGAATTGCTGTTGATGAAGGCCAAACCATGACAGCATATCCGACAGCATAAAAAAGGCTGCATTTCCTCTATTTCTCCCAAACCAGAACATGCTATTCCCAATATACCTGCAAGATTGTAGCTTGCACACCCGCTAGTAGCTCCTTAATATTAATAAGCATATAATTAATTATACTTGTGGATTATATGGTCATATTACTCTATAATTTTATTATATAGAATAGAGGCGGTGAGGTAATGAACATGCTGGAAGAAAAATCTATTAGTCTTGCCAAACAAGATTTCCCCAATATTGTCCGTCAGGCCGCTAAAGGACATGAAACTATAACCAGAAATTTCAAAAGTTTAAATCATGAAAAGGTTTCCATTATTTCTACCGATATTTTTGAGGAAATTCTCGACCGAGGCTATAAGTTTAATCCGACCATAGAGGAAGATCTGGACGGTCAGGGTTATACTATTTCTATTGATGAATTATTAATTCACGGAGAGGGTTCCACATTAATCAGTGCACTAAAGGATCTGGCTGAAAATCTTATGGATTATACAGAGGATTATCTAAACCGAGTTGATTTTTTCAGGCAAATTGAAAACCGCAAACATCATTATCCATACCTCCGTAGAATTGCAAGACTTACTGATATTGATCAAGTAATGGAGGTAATTGCGGAATGCCATACCAGTTTACAACAGGCGATATTAAATCAATCGCAAAAAGGATAGGGTTGCAACAAATAAATACAAAAAAATGGAACGGCACCGATATAAACGGTAACTTCTGGCAAACCTACATCCATAATCATGGAGATGGGGTTCCTATTTTAACCGGGACGGCAAAACAGCAGGCTAAACAAATGGGATTTAAAGATTTGGAAGATATGTATGATTTCTTAATCAATTCCAAGCGGAAACGATAGATTTTAGCGGTTTAATCTTGAAATCATTTCTGCTAGAGTTATAAAATGAGAGTAGTTTTTATCTGTCAATTACAATAACTACATCTTGTCAAATACGATAGAATCCCCATTGTTTCCAGGTCCAATTACTATGTTCTTTCCCCCAAATTATAGGTCGACCGAAACAATAAGTACTGCAATAGCCTTCCTCTATGGCTAAAAAAGCTTTACCGGAAGAGTCTTTCTTGACGGTAAAACTTTTTATTGGCCGATCCAGAGCAGATGAACACCAGCGGGGTATTAATTTATTTTCAATTAGTCGATACACAAATAAATGACAGCTATAGTTATTCTTTTCCTGCTTTTGCCATAACGGCTTATGGCGGTCAAAGCTGCCCTGTTTCCACAGCAGCATAACCAGTTCCGGGTTTCCATCTCCAGTTATATCATCCAGAGCAAAGGATTGAACATTCCATTCCGATGGGGAACTCCAGTTGATGCCATTGGGCTGAGTAACAGTTAGTTTTCCCCGGGCGAGATGATAATTTTCCATAATGCCATCATGATTCAGGTCGTAAGTTGCCTGCTGTTCCGGATTGTCTGCAAAGAAAAGGAAAGCTACTAGCAGTAGCACGAATACTACTGCTAGTACACCAACAATTTTTTTCCACAAAACCGGCTTCATTCTGATTGACCCCTCATACCCGGAGGATTGCCTCGGACGAAAATAGGTTATCGTTGGCAGGGAAACATCCTCACCCCTAACTCCTGACTCCTCACTCTCGATAATTAATTGAGTTCTATATCGAAAATATTACTAAACAACCAGGTTTTTAGCGCCTATTTTTTTAATTAATCCTGGGAATAATTTATGGAAGCCGTTCCTTTAATGCGATAATTAGCCGTCCATTCCGGAAGAGCCGGGGCTTTATCGTTATATATCATCTCTTGCCACTTCTGGTCAGTTAGCCGGTCTGCTGCATTCCAGGGGAATTCATAATAGGAGTAAACCCCACCTTTGGCTATCCGCAAAGTACCGGCAACCGGTACTACTGCATAAATATTATCTACATAACCGGTACCAACCTCCAGAACCTCGGCCGGAGGGTTGGTAGCCACATCGGCAATCAGCATAGCGGGGAAGTCGGAAATTTGCGAGCGGCTTTCCAGGCCATCGCCTCGGTAAACCTCATACCAGAAATGTTCCAGCTGTCCGCCAAAAGTACGAATCAGTTCGTATTCTTCCTCAGTCAGGGCTTTATTAGCCAATTCTTTTTCGGAAATAACCTTCAGTTGCAAAACCAGTTCATAAAGTTGATCCATGTTTTGGCTATCCTTTTGATCTATTAAACCACGCATTTTCAAACCGTCACGGGTCATGGCGGTAAGGGAAGCCAACCGGGCATATAGATGAGGATTGGGTTCAACATAACCTCGGTCATCAATTTCCTCCATGCCACCGCCGCCCATTTCAGCATAGTTTTGCTTGGTATACAGGATAGTATCATGCTTTAACTCGGCCCAGCTGCCCAAAAAAGTTGCCAGTTCTTTATGATTCCAGGCCTTATTAAGCATGAAAGAAGGATAACCATCGGGTTTATCTGCGGTAAGCGGCAGCAAAGTATATAACCATGACCAGTACAGGTTTTGGTGCCACTCATCATTAAGTCCGGCAATATATTTTTGCATTTTTGCCATATTGGTGCTGTATTTGTTAAACTCAAAAGCCCCTTGTTTGTTCAATATAGTTTCAGCGGTGCTGGACCCCATGGCAGCCGGAACATCAAGACCACTGGGCAACATACGCCGTTCACCCGCCGGGTTTTCTGTTACCTCGCGATAAATTAAATGCTGGAAAATCTCAGCATCCAGAGTATATCTTTGTCCCATAAAGCGAAATCCTAAGACTTCCTTATCCCGATCCGGTTGGATAGTAGCATCAAATATAGGAATCGAATTTATAACCGGTGGCTCCAAATCCCGGGCTAGTTGGCGAAACTTATCAAAACCCTGGCTATCTACGGCTATCTTCTTGGGAGTTAGATTTTTGCCATAAGCCTGTTCCAGCAGCTCGGCATACTGGTGGTAACCAATATCGTCACTCTTGCCTACCATAAAATTGGTAGTAGAATATATTTTTTCCCATTCCCGGGCACCAATACCGTTTTGTAAAGCCAGGGTCATGAGAATAGCTGAACGAGTTTCGTCAGCATCTTTTAAACGGAAGGTAATTCGTCCGTACCACATCATACTCTGAAAATATTGCTTCAAATCATCTGTTTTAGCATAATGACCACGGGGAATATACTGGGTATAATCTTCTTTTAAACCTTCTATCAAATCCGGTTTGGTCCCCATAGCCATAACCGGTGACAGTTCAGTAGAATCATGCTTTTTAATTAAACTGATTTCCTGTTCGACCTCGGCCTTGACTGCAGCTGGGATCCGGGTATCAGGATTTAACAGTCTACTGCCTACGGTAAAAAAAGCCAGATTGCGGCGAGCCGCATTTTCCCAGTCAGTGCCCTTAAAATCCTTATAATCCGTTTCCGCCCGTTGCATTAGATTTGCATTTAATTTCTTTAATTCCGGTATCAAAACTTGCTGTTCAACATTTTGCAACAAATGGGAATAAAAGAGATGATAATTGTGGACTACTGCGTCCGTGGTAATGAGATTAGGTACATTATCATAACGGTTAAGCTCATAGGTCATGAAAAACTCGTGGCCCATAGCGGGAAGTACCACAAAACCATTTTTGACTAATGCTGCCTGAACATTATCCGAAAAATCGAAGCGTTCAGCGTTAATCACATTGGATAAATCAGGTGCGACCTTATAAGGCTTAACTATAGCTGTATCTTGCACTGAAATTTCCTTATAAGGTGCAAACTCCTGGGCTAAAGCAATTGCACCAGAATTAGAATCCTTGTATCCAGTTGATGACCCGGCATGGCAGCCGGCCATCGCTAATAACGCTACAATCAATAAACCGCACCATAATTGCTGCCCCAACCTTCTGTGATTCATTAATATTACCCCCATCCTCCGATACTCTTTCAATCTAATACGCCCAATCCGTCATATAGCTTTCATACTTGCTAGTGGCCCATATTTTCTTTATAGGCAGCTTAATTTGCAATAGAATCGCAAGCAAGCCATTATTAGCTATAACTATAAGGGAATATTTGTCCCCACTTATCTGTTTTGGCGTTTATCCCAGGCTTCCACCATTTGTTTAAAAAACTGCAGGCTCCATTCGTAATCTTCCTCCAGGTTGTCCAGGTATTGGCCGAAAAGACTGGTTTGCTGCAAGATTGCCGGATCTGAAGACTGCCTCAAATCATTCAGAACCTCCCGACTGCGTCCCGCTGCTTCTAAAGTTATCTCCCGCTCATTAATGAAACTGCTTTGCAGGTGCTCAGTCATTATTTTGCCCGTATTCCGTTCTGCTTCATAATAGTCCCGCCGGCTTCCTTTTACCCATACCTTGCGAACGTTTTTCATACCTTCGAGAAAACGGATGTGTATACTAACCGTAGCCTTGCTTACTTCCAACTCAGAAGCAATATCTTCCAGCCCCAAGGGTTGTTCGGAAAAAAACAGCAAGCCATAGATGCGCCCTACCACTTCCGGCATACCGAACATGGCATATACGCGACCAAAAGCATCTACCATAATATCACGAGCCTGCAAAAGGCGTTCCTGTTCCAAACTATTTACCTCCTGACCATGCTTTTAAAATAGTTTACCATTTTAGGCTATTGCTTTCACTTCTGTTGTCATTGTCTTAATCCTTCCCCAAAAACACTGTACTTTAATAGGGCGGCCTGGTGGACGGCAAAAGGCTTCTTTCTGTTCTACCTACCTTCAAAACCAATTGAATAATAAATTCTGCTTAACCACATTCCCTGGCCAATCAGACAAATCGTTGGAATGGTTATTGAGAAAAGAAGAATCCAGGGCAGCGGCAATAAAACAACAGCACAAAAACTGAATTCAATACTGACAGCTGCAATGGCGCTTATTGTCAATGGAACCTGCTCCATAATCGGCTCGTTAATCGTAGGCTTGGAACCGTTATGTCCGAGACAGGCTATCGCCAGAGATATAATAATGGCTGCCAAAACCAGCAAAAAAACTAGTACCGCTCTTTGTAGAATTACATAAAAACTTAATTGAATTACTAATCCTAAAAATAGTACCGTTAGTATACCTAATACCGTTAGTGGGAGGAAGGCAGCGATTTTGGCGGCAATCAAGTGGGATGGTTTGAACCCGCTAAGCCAATAGAAGGATTTTTGCTCACCTTCATTCTGCCAGGCGGTGGCTGGCATCTCTCCATAGCAGAAAAGCCATATGGCCAGGGATATAATTAGAAATAGGGTTAGATCATGTAAATATGATCTGAGTGCGGTAAAACTGCAAATAATAATGAAGACCACCCACACAACCAGACGTATTTTGGTAACCGGGTTGCGCCATAGCAGAAACCATTCTTTAGCAATAAAAGAGTTTGCGAATAAGCGGGAAAATCGCCTGAACCTTATAAACGGCAGTCTATTTTTATTCATTGAGTCATTCTGTAAATAGGCTTCCTTCCATAAATTAGATATAGTTGAGGAAAAGAATAGAATAGTCAGGGAGACGCTACCAAGTATAAGAATGATAAAGATAGTATCAAGATTATTGAGTGTGACAAAAGAAAGGTTATGGTCGGCTAACAAAAAACCAAGGATAGCCACAGTACCCCCGCCCTGCAAAAGTAAAAACAAAAGGTAAAAAAACCCACCAATTCTTTTCCAATACCTGTTTATCAAGATATTAAACAGGCAGGCGACCAGCGTGGTGGCAGCGGGGAAGACAAAAAATATTAATAGTATGAGCCATGGTGAAATGGTTTTGGTGGCAGCTATTAGAATTAAAGGAAATAAGGACACCGCACTTATATTTTTTAAAAAGACTTGGCCATAAACGGCCCATATTATTTTATTGGGCGGGATTCCTGTCAATAAATCAAAGCGGTTTTCCGCACCCGACAAATACTTTTCCGCAGATAAATAACTGTAACCCAGTAAAATGATAAAAGCCAGGAATAATATCAGCGAAGTTTCCTCGGTATACAAATATCTGTACATTACCGCATAGATAATGCTTACTAACCCCATAAGCTCGAACAATACCAGCCCCCAGCCCTTTTTAGAATAGATAAACAGGCTGTTAAGTCCTTGCTTTATTCTCATATAAAACAAAGTACTGAAAGTCATAGATTATCCCACCTGGTCATTAATTTGGGCATCAGTTAGCTGTAAAAACAAATCTTCCAAGTTGCTGTTGCCATATTGAGCCGTTAGTTCTGCCATAGTTCCTGAGGCATAGCAAATACTTTTTTGGATGATAACGATATAATCGGCCAATTCCTCCATCACCGCCATCACATGACCGGAGAAAAGCACAGTCTTTCCAGCCGCTTTCCTCTCTTTGAAAACTTTCTTAATTACCGCGATGGTTTTTGCGTCATAAGCGTTGGTCAATTCATCGACAATTAATAGCTGGGGATCGTTAAGCAAGGCCAGACACATAGAAACCTTCCTTTGCATTCCCTGAGAATATGTTTCAATCATTTGCTCCTGGTATGGCAGCAGATCAAATAACTCCAGCAGATGATTGATTCGATCCATTAAAATAGATTCTTCTAAACCCAATAATCTCCCGCTATAGTAGAGATGTTCTTTGGCAGTGAGCCTGAAATAAAGGATCGGTTGATCAGGCACATAGCCAATTTGTTTCCGTGTGGACTCGCTGCCTTTTGCCCAGATATCTTGTCCATCAAGCAGGATGTGCCCACTTTTAGGCTTCAGCAGCCCGGTTAGCATTTTTAGGGTGGTGGATTTGCCTGCGCCATTGGGGCCTAAAAGGGCAAAGATTTCACCCTTCTGAACGATTAAGCTCAAGTTATCTACTGCTTTATGATTTCCGTATTGATACGAGATGTTTTGCAGTTCCAATAGGGGAATACCGGTGCGGGTCTGGACGGGCGCATCGAAATGCCGGATACTATTCGGACTAAATACCGGAGTTTTTTCTTCCAACGCAGATTCTTGGGTCATTTCTTCTTTGGTATCATGATTGGTTATATAATTTTTGAGTGCTTTAGCAAATGCTTCGCTATCATCAACATTGATAAATATTGATGTAACCATGCCTCTTTTACTCTTGGGATTATCTTTGTCCTTTACTTTAACCAGTATGGGACTTTTCAAAGAAACAATATACGCGGACTGGTTGGTTGCCATACAATAGAGGTTTTCATCTTTTCTAAATAGTATAAGTCCAAGGGTATCCCTGGTTGACACCTGTATCAATACCGGTTCAATTTTCTCAATCATTTTCCAGGGAACAGTTGTTTTAAAATATCTGCCCAGGCGAATAGTCAGGCCATTTTTCCCCAACAAATGAGCTGATTTTAACAGCGGTGCAATATAATAAAATACTAAAAATAGTTCTGCAAATACGATTACCCCGGATATTATCAAAAAACTTGATATGCTGGTGGTTAGGACATGAACAATTATTATGGCAACAACCATTTCTATTACCATAATCACCAAAAACGCATGGAGCATATTTCTCATCTGCTGATTGCTTTTGGTGTTGCTAAAGATGAGTTTTTCCTGAGATAGCATATTTAATCACCCCTTCCCCACCAGTTGAATTGGTCGTGCCTAATAATAGCATTCTGTCATGATAAGAAGCTATGTTTTAGCCGCCCAGCATGTAACGACATTTACCATCAACAACGTTTAATACATTCTAAACAAACTAAAAGTTAAGTGTCAAGCATTAAATTTGTGCAATGAAAGGCTCTAATTATTAACGCGGCTGGCGGTAAAGTAAAGAGGCAGCGGATGATGAGCATGAGTTGTTCCCAAGGGGAATATTCGGAATATAAGGATACGAAGCTTCTTAACGAAGACCAATTGATTTATGATATATTTAATGCAAATATTTTTACAGTTAAATGAAATTATTCATGGGGTCGAATTTCTTAAAAACGATTTGAGTGTTACGATGCTTATGTTGCCGGTTTTGAGGCTGATTTTGAAGTTTACTTGTGCCTGATTAAACCTGGATTAAAAGTGTTGGAAATCGGTTGCGGAACCGGGCGAGTACTGAAGCCATTACTAGAATCCGGAGCCTCGGTTGTCGGTGTGGACATTTCCCATGAAATGCTGGCTCTGGCCCACAATAAGTTGGCAAGTTTTTGTGACAGCGGGGCCTTGAGACTACTAAACCATAACTTTGTTTATTCGTCTATCCCCGAAAGATTTGACCGGGTTTTTGTAACTTTTTACACTTTCAATTATCTGTTAAGTTATGAAAATGCCCTTTCATTCTTGAAGAATATATATAGTTCGATGAACGATGGAGCCGTTCTGTTGATGGATATGTTCTTTCCTTCCATTTACCACAATCCTGCCATTGAGGGTAAGTGGCAGCAAAGATATCTTAACCTGGGGGCAAAACAAATAAGGCTGTCTGATAGGAGGACTATGCGAGGACCGATGGAGAAAAGGGAGCAAGTATTTGAAGAAGATGGCGGCAGGCAGGAAATCACCACCTTGCGAAGGTTTTATGACAAGAACGAAACAGCCAGGCTGCTTAGGGAAGCCGGGTTCTCATCTGTTAAATTCACCGACGTTTATGATTCAACGTTATTCCATCAGCTTGAACTATTAGAGGCTACCGACCGCGGCTTTCTTGTTATGGGTAGGCGGGAAGCCGGTGGAGGAGAGGGTTAACCCTGCAGACATTCCATTTTACCGCGCCTTTTTGTTAATGCTGTGCAGTCTGTTAAAGAAGCGACACAGGAGATATCATAAAACCTTAATTATAAAGCAATTTAATTGGGCAAGGTTTTGGTTCTTGAATGTAATCATACAATAAATGGTATTGCCCAAGTATGCCCCGATATGGACAGTTATCATACTCGGGTTCACAACCGTGTTTTCCATAATAATGAGCCCATCTATTTAATGTTTCGTATTGGATACCATCTGAAGTTTGAACACGGTTAAACCATTCACCTTGATAATAAGCGGCATTTGGATGGCATTGGCCTGGAAGAATTAAATAGTTTAATCCGTAAGGAACGATAACAAAAAGGCATAGTAGAATTGCCATTAATCTAATAATTCTCACATCGCAACCCCCATATAACTACTAATTGCGTTGACTAATTATTTCGTTAATTGGCCTTTAAATCCTTTTAATACAATAATGGCGCAGTTCAAAGATTTAGTGACACAAGCAGAAAGAGAAAACAATCCTACCCTGCTGCAATATAGCGCATTAGCCAAGATTGGGGCTGCCAGCTATTAAGGAGCCAAAGGGGCAGTTTCCTTTGACTCCTCAATTTTGTTTTCATATGGACATTATCTCTTTTAATAGTTTCACGCGCTGTTTTATGCCATCTATATGCTCCTCGTTGGCGGTGGAAGGGTCTTGAGTAGCATAATAAATCTGACAAGGGAGCTTGTTACAGTGGCCGCAATGTTCAAAGCCTTTTTCGTTAATGGAGCAGTCATACATTGGACAAATATCTGAACCAAACTAGCGACCCACCAATCGCAGTAGACTTTGCCCGAAATGGCCCTGCACTCCGCACAAGATTGTTTAAAATCTTTACATTCGCCACAGCTTACTCCACATAGACTTAGCATTTAGACACCTCCACTAAATATTAATTGTTTTGACCATCTATAATATCATTCCTCATAGACCAGCTTATGACCGGCATCCAAAATCAAATCTTTTTCAGCTATTAAACATAGCTCCTTCTGGCTATCACTTAAGAAGAAAGACAATTTTGGTTAACAGTTCATTTTCCGGCGTTTCTGCGGGATCGTTGAGATAAAATTCATAACAGACGCCGGTTGGTGTATACCCATTGGCCGGTATCCACGCCATAATGGCGTTATAAGCAGGCTCGATTTGATTATAGGGCCCGGTATACAGGCAGGATACTTGTTTTCCGGCCGGGATTTCACTGGGTTTAAGTTTATCATTGCCAACAACCGGCTGTGCCACCGGTAAGCCACATTCTAAATCCAGGTCCTGCATATCCATATTAAAGTAGCCCACATAAGGTTCACCTGCAGGCTGGACACCTATTTCGAACAGGTAGTTCATAATTGCCCCATAGGCTTTCCCCAATACCTGGGGCAAATTTTCAACTGCTGTCCGGGTACGGACGGATATAGTGGGTTGAGCCTTCTTTTCTTCCACAACAAACTGATATTGCATATGTATGGCCTCCTCATATATTTTTCTCGATTATAGCATGCCAAACATGACAACTATATGACAGGTTTAAGAGGAATATGTTTTATAAATTTTTTCGGCAATCGCCGCCAAAATGCTGCGAATATGCGGAGGATTAACTACCTCCATTCCACCGCCAAAACTTAAAAGATAGCCATATAACCAATTGTTTTCCGGCAAACACACTTTAACCATAATTCTTCCGTCATCTTGCCTCATTATATCCCCGCCGAAACACTCTTCCACTACATTTTCCATCTCTTTATCGAAAAGCAGATCCAGTTCCACCGGCCTGGCTGTCTCCTGCCACTGGTTTTCAAAGTAATCTTGTTCCATTGGTACTTCTCTGGGTTGATAAGTTATGTTCACAAGCTGTAGGTTCTTAATCCGTATCAGCTTGAAGAGGCGGAAATCCTGTCTGAGCAGGCACCAGGCAAAAAGATACCACGATTGCCCCTTGAGGAGCAGTGCATAGGGTTCAACCTGCCGTATGCTTCTTGTACCGGCAGCATCAATATAAGCAAATTCAATCTCTCTATAGTTTTCAATAGCCTGGCGCAGTAGCGTTATTTTGCCTTTGAGTTGCTCATTAGTTCCCCAGGGAGACAAATCGATTATCATTTGTCTGCTCTTCAGGTCAAGCAACTCCAGCTGTGATGTTGATAGAGGATTTTTCAGTTTTTCCGCCAATATATCAAAACGGCTGTCAGGTATACTGGCGGCAACTCCCTTTAAGGTGGAAATTAGGGTAGCCATATCACCGGCGCTGAGTACGCTTTTATCTAGGCGATAACCTTCAGCAATACTGATACCTCCATTCACACCCTGATAAGTTATGATAGGTATTCCGCCCAGGTTGATAGTATCAACGTCACGCAGGATGGTACGGACGGAAACGCCAAACATTTCCGCCAGTTCTTTGGCTTGAACCCGTTCGCGCCTGAGTAAGACTATTATAATTGAAATCAGTCTATCGATTTTCATTTCATCATCACCTGTTTCTGGATTAGATGTTTTGCTCTACCTGTATTGGGATTAATAATATTATACTGTTTTCTGGTATTTAAAATGGGTTATTATCAAGGTGATTTTTAAAGGAAATAAGAATTAAAAAACAATAATTGGATTTAGGTGGGGAGAGCCCTATGATTTGCTATAATTGACTATACATCTATTTTGTCGGAGGGCAATCTATGGCAGAACTTACTAATATCCTACACTGTGATTTGGATGCCTTTTTTGCTTCAGTTGAACAATTGGATAACCCCTCGCTGCGGGGGAAACCAGTTGTAGTAGGAGGAAGTATGCATTCCCGTGGAGTAGTATCCACTTGCTCCTATGAAGCCAGAAAGTTCGGCATCCGATCGGCTATGCCTATTGCTCAGGCCTACCGACTTTGCCCCCAGGCAGTTTTCCTTCCGGTTAATATGCCTCGCTACCTGGAAATATCAAAACAGGTATTTTCCATCCTAAGCCGGTACTCTCCCATTAAGGAAATTATTTCTATTGATGAAGCCTTCCTGGATATCAGCGGCTGTTCCAGTTTGTATGGCAGCCCGGAAAAAATCGGCTGCTTGATTAACGAGCAGGTTTATTCCGAACTGGGGCTTACCATTTCAGTAGGCATCTCTTATAACAAATTCCTGGCCAAACTGGCATCAGATATGGATAAACCGAATGGCTTACGCATTATTACAGAAAGTGAGGCATTAGAACTATTAAGACCGTTGCCGGTATCTCGAATATGGGGGATAGGACAGAAGACAGAGCAGAGCCTGGACAAACTGGGTATAAAAACTATTGGCGATATTCAAGACTCGCCGCCGGAATGGTTGGAAGACAAAATCGGCTCAGCCGGCCGCTTGTTCTGGGAACTGGCTCATGGAATTGATAGAAGGGCAGTGGAACCGGAACATGAAAGGAAGTCTCTGGGCCGGGAAGAAACCTTCCCTGAGGATATAAACGATACCGCCTACCTGGAAAAACTAATCGTGCAGTTTGCGGCTGAGTTGTGCAGGAAATTGCGCCAGGAAGCGCTTTTTGCTGCCACCATCACCATTAAGCTAAGATATAGTAATTTTAAAACCATCACCCGCAGCAAGACTATAAATCCCTGCAATTCCGATATAATCGTAACCCAAATTGCCAGCGAATTATTACATCATTCCTATAACAACAAACAACCCCTGCGCCTTTTCGGCTTATCCCTGGGGCAATTGTCACCGGCTGCAAGTTTGGAGCAGGGGAGTTTATTTGAGCCCCAATCAAACGCTGATTATAAAAGCATTGACCGGCTTATGGATGAAATAAGGGATCGCTTTGGCCCCGGAGCAATAAAGCGGGCTAACTTGCTGCCTAATAAGGATAGTGAGTAATCTAAGGCAAAATAACACCCAAGACGTCTTGATTATTGACTACTAGGCAGTGGTTGTTTCCTGCGGAAACGATAGATTTTAGCGGTTTTAATCTAACCAACCAGTGATTTTTATCGATAAATACTGTTCCTGCATACAACTTTAATTGAAAAATGGAGGATCATAAAAAGTGTTATGTTATCAGCGCTTATCCTGTTATTGGGAAAGTTGGAATGTCTAAACAACGCATGATTCAGTGCTAATTAGTCAAACAATCTCGGCTGCTGAACCCGGCTTTTTTTTGAACTTACAGATTGGGGAGGGGAAGGAGGAATCGGGCTGGCTTGCACCCTTATGGATTCACTATGCCATCGGGCTAGCTTTCTTAAGGCATCAAGCTGTTCGCGCTGCCCGGCTTTAGCCTTGCGGAGTGCAAGTTTAAGGGTGGTATAGGATTGTTCAATATCCGCTTCATTAACCGGAAAAGGGAAGCCGTCTTTGCCACCGTGGGCAAAAGAATAGCGTACCGGATCGCTAAAACTGGGCCGGGTTCCATAGGTTACTTCGGCAACCAGACAAAGTGCTCGCAGGGTACCAGCACCTACTCCGGATACATTAAGCAGGGCTTCAAAATCCTGCGGGTGTTTATCATAAGCGGCATACAAGGCCTTGTTAAGATAGCCTGTTCGAGGTATAGGATGGCAGGTCGGTAAAGTCAGGGAAGATTCCTGCAGGCGTTTTATCTCCGCCAGCAGCCGATCAGGGTTTTCCTGTACTAAATGGGTGCTGAACTCGCGAATCTTTTCATTTTCGCCGGCTACCAGATTTAAGGTTTCCGCTTTAAAGTCACAGCAAATAGCGGTCTGTGGCTCTACGGTAAACGATTCCACAGCATCACCCAGCCAGTGGTAACGCCGCGCTTGCCGCAAGTCTTCATTCATCCCCTGTTGAATAACCGCCCAGTGACCATCTTGGGTAAAGAAAAAGCAATGATGATAAATATCGTAGCCATCCTGTACTGCTGCACTATCTACCTTGGCCGACATTTTGCTGGCATAAACCAGATCTTCGGCTGAACAGCTCAATCCATGGCGATCGGCATGATTCATAATTTCTAAAGGGGTTTGACGGGCGGTACGCCCTTTTCCTCCAGCTACAAAGAGACCGGCCTGAGGCCCTAACTCTGCCAGGCCTTCTTTTAAGGCACCGCAAACCGTGGTAGTTACCCCAGAGGAATGCCAATCAAAACCGACTACACAGCCCAGAGCCTGAAACCAGTATGGGTGGGAAAGCCGGCGCAGGACTTCATCGGGCCCATCTTCTTCTAAAATCACTTCAATAATGGCCCTGCTCAAGGCTTTCATGTGGGTAAAAAGCCAGGCAGGACACTTGCCTCCATGTAGGGGGAGGTTGGCCGTACCGGTTCGCATGATTTATAGTCCTTTCATTCAGGATAGCTATATTATAGCAGAATTAAGAACAGAAGTTCTATTACTCAAGCTGATATGGTGAAAAGTGTATTAAGGTTTTCGCATAGCAGCCAAAATGCTGCGAATATGCGGAGGATTAACTACCTCCATTCCATTACCGAAACTTAAAAGATAGCCATATAACCAATTATTCTCCGGAAGACAGGCTTTAACCATAATCTTTCCGTTATATTGCTCAACTATAAATCCAGATATATTCTATGTAACAGGTGAACAGCAACTGATTGTAAAAGATACCCAGATTGACGGGGCACCTGAACTGATCCCGGGATAAGATTGCCGGTAGCCTAATCGCGGCGTCTATTAGCATATCATTATTGCTGTAAAACTTCTATCGGCTTATACTTCCTGGTTCGAACACCGCTTTCACGTATACAAACTGCTGTTTTTGAAATTTCCGAAAAGCATGGAGTGCTAAGGAGGATTCATTATCGCCTTCCATTTTTATAAGCTTCGGAAGAAACTGCGAAGCAGTTTCAACACAACGCTGCAACGAGGCGGGAGAATTAGAACCCGCCGCCTGTTTTGTTAATAGGAACCGACCGCTTAAAGAAGCGGGGGACATATTTTACCTTGTTATAATAGTAAAAAGATGCCCATGACAATATATCCGGCCCCCAGACATTTCCATGCCGTAATGGGCTCACCCAAAAAAAGCGCAGCACAAATCATCGTGACCAGGGGTGAGGCTGCCATGATCATAGATACAATAGAAACATTTCCACCTTTAATCGCTGCGAAATATGCCAGGTCTCCAACTACGGTAGCCAGTATTGCTTCCGCCGCGATCAGAATTGATTGATGGAAAGTTATTTGTCTAAATTGAGTAATTCCACCGCTTACTCCCATCCAGGTGCTGACCAGAACCACAGCAATTATTGTTCTTAAAACCAAACCAGTTGCGGGATTAACATTCTGTAAACCAAGTTTCGCGAATATGGGCGCAATTCCCCAACATAGCATTCCTACCAAGGCCAACCAAATTACCATTGATTTACGACCTTTCATATTAAAAACCCATATTGCTTTCTCCCAAAGAAAAATCGGTTTAAGCAAGCTTACTATTCACTGTAGTAGAATTCACAAGCCTGCTCAGACTCTGTCATTACCAAAAAACGAAGCTGGAATTTCCTTTTTAATTTTACCAATGGTTCCGCGCAAATTCCTGTTTATACTACATTTAATAACATTCGGTAGTTTATGCATTTTGATAATAGAACAAAATACTCATATGAATATAGAATAATGGAAAAGTGGGGACTAATATTGCGCATTCGATATATCAGGATTGGATTGATTTCTTTACTTATTTTATTATTAGGAACAATAAATCATGCTATATATACTGACAATTTGTCTGACCGTCCCGGGAAAAATCTGGATTTTCTGCCTTATGCTACATCAAAGGACAGAATTATTTATTCAACCCCATCTGCTTCAAGCTCAGTAACTTTACTTCCCTGGGAAAATGACCCGGACTTTCAAGCAGCTATGGCCGAGAATAAAGCCAAGATACAATTAGCCAACTACTGTACAGTATTACAGAACCCTTTGCCGGGGGAAGAGACCAACGTTTACATTGCTGCCTGCTTATTGCAAGGAACAGTTGTAAAATCCGGCCAAATATTTTCTCAAAATGAGAAAATTGGGCCCTACAGCCAGGATAAAGGATTTCAACCTGGACCCGTTTATATTGGCCATCAGTTAAAAACTACGGTTGGCGGGGGGGTATGCAAAATTGCTTCAACCCTGTATAATGTTACAATTTTGTCGAATTTGCCGGTTATTGAACGATACGCCCACAGCATGCCGGTTCCCTATGTGCCGCTCGGGCAAGATGCAACGGTTTGTTATGGAGTTAAGGATTTTAAATTTTTGAACAATAGCCCTTATCCTATTTTAATCTGGGCAGAGAGTATCGGGAACCGGCTTTATATTGCCTTCTATGGGCAAACAACTCCTCCTAAAGTTAAATGGCACCACGAAATAGTAAAAGAAATTAAAACTTATAATATTTACAGGAAAAACTATGCCCTTGAGGCTGGAAAAGAAAAGGTGATTTTGCAAGGGATGGATGGTGCGGTAGTACGGTCATGGCTGACCATAGAAGATCCCCAGCAGGGTAGAATAACCACCAAAAAACTGGGCAAAGATTATTACAATCCCATGCCTTCGATTGTTGAAAAAGGCATGAAGAAAGCCACTTCCACGATTCCACCTCATTAATATAGTCATAATACTTCAGCTCTTATTTTGCTTATCCATCTCAATATGCACACTATAATACTCTTATTCATACAATGCATCATGCAATGAACCATGGCAAATTGTCTTGGTCTTAGCTGCCAGCATTTGTACAACGAATAAAGGGGTATTTACAGGGATATGGACCAAGAAAAGACACCTTTACTGGATGCTTTAAAAGGCTATGTTGAAGAAAACGTAATCCCTTTCCATGTACCGGGCCACAAGCAAGGCCGGGGAAATCCAGAACTACGTAAATACATTGGTTCAAAAGTGCTTAAAATGGATGTTAACGGGATGAAGGAGTTGGATTACATTGGCAACCCCTCTGGAGTGATTGCTGAAGCCCAGCATCTTTGCGCTGAGGCTTTTGGAGCGGAACAAGCATATTTTCTTGTGAATGGTACCTCTTCCGGGGTTCAGGCTATGATCATGAGCGCATGCAATCCCGGCAATGAAATAATTATTCCGCGGAATGCTCATAAATCAACGATCGGAGCAATCATCCTGAGCGGGGCGATCCCGGTTTATGTGCAACCACAGGTCAATAAAGTGCTGGGAATTGCCACCGGTGTCAGTGCAGAAAGCATTCAAAAAGCGATTGAGGAGCATCCTCAGGCTAAGGCAGTATTCATCATTAATCCATCTTATTATGGAATCCATTCCGATTTAAAAAGCATTGTGGAGATTTCCCATCAGGCTAATATGACTGTACTTGCCGATGAGGCCCATGGGGCGCATTTATATTTTCACCCGGAATTTTCTTTAAACGCTATAGAGGCAGGAGCCGATATGAGTGCAGTAAGTTTGCATAAGACAGGGGGGGCCATGACCCAGTCATCCGTGCTGCTGCACCAGGGGGACAGAATTTCGGTGGACCGGGTCAAACAAGTACTGCAATTGAGCTACACTTCCAGCGCTTCCTATATCCTAATGTTATCTATTGATGTTGCCCGAAAACAACTAGCTACCAGAGGGCAGCTTCTTTTAAACAAAACCCTGGCCTTGGCCAGACAGGCACGCCAGGAGCTAAATGACATCGAGGATATCTACGCTTTTGGTAAAGAACTAATAGGTTCCCCGGGATGCGCTGATTTTGATGAAACCAAACTAGGTATTCATGTTAGAAAACTTGGATTAACTGGTTACCAGATCGAAAGAATTCTCCGAGAGCGCTATAAAATTCAAATCGAGTTTTCTGACATATACAATGCTTTAGCTATTGTAAGTCTGGGTGACCGGAGAGAGAATTTGCGGAAACTAGTAGCAGCATTCAGGGAAATCGCTGACGAGAGAGAAACCAAAGATGCATCTAAATGGTTCAATATTCCATTTTGCCCGGAAATGATCGTTACCCCCCGTGATGCTTTTTATAGCCCTAAAAGAATTGTTCCCCTGGAATTATCAAGTGGTGAAATATCTGGTGAAATGATTATGGCCTACCCGCCGGGAATCCCGGTAATCTGCATGGGGGAGAGAATTACCCAGGAGATCATCGAATATATCCAATTGTTGCAGGTTGAAGGGTGTGAACTCCAGGGAGCTACCGATGCAGGCATCAATCACATAAAAGTCCTGGGGTCAGCTTTGCCTCAAGCATCTGTATCAAAATCCGTATCCCCATCCAGGTCAGCTTATCAAGAAATTCCTGTGTATTTATCTCCCTAGCTACGGATAATAATTACAGTGGCGCTAGATTAATGTGGGAAATGGATGGTGAATAAATGTGCTCGGGAAGCATTCTTCAAGTTTTTACTTGTCACATGCTTAGTTATTGTATCTTTTTTCGCAACATCTTGTGGGACAAACCTCACCTAGTCGAAAATAACAGCAGGGTGCTGGTTTAAGTTGTTAAGGCTTTTTTGTTACCGGCATCATTTTGGCCTCGCCATCGACCACGATTTCACCCCGCTGGTTGGTACAATAAGTGCGTAGCCAGACCCGGTTTCTGGCTTCATCTTTTTTGGTCACCTCAACGGTTGCGGTTATTGTATCACCGATATAAACCGGTTTCTTAAAATCGCACTCCAAACCCACGGTAATGCTGCCTGGCCCGGGAAGTTGAGTCCCCAGTACATTGGAAATAAACCCGATCGATAATATACCATGGGCAATTGTCTTGCCAAAAGAGGTTTCACTGGCAAATTCACTGTCGATGTGAGCCGGATTAAAGTCGCCAGTAACGCCTGCGAAGGAATAGACATCATATCCAGTTACAGTTTTAGTAAAGTCCGCTGAATCGCCAATATTGATTTCATCGATCGTTTTACCTAGCATTTCCTTTGCCCCCTTATTATGTTCCCATACCGTTAAACCATAACTCGCAGAAACTGCCTTTGGAAAAATATGTAGTTAGGCAGGCTTCTTTCTAACTGGCATCATGATCGCTTCGCCATCGACTACAATCTCATCCCTTTGATTGGTGCAATAGGTATGAAGCCATACCCGGTTCTTGGCTTCGTCCTTTTTGGTTACCTTAACGGTTGCGGTTATTGTATCACCGATGAAAACCGGTTTCTTGAAATCACATTCCTGGTGAATATAGATACTACCTGGCCCGGGGAGTTGAGTCCCCAGTACATTAGAAATAAAGCCGATTGATAATATACCATGGGCAATTATCCTACCGAAAGAAGTCTCACTCGCATATACTGCGTTTATATGGGCCGGATTGAAGTCACCGGTGATTCCGGCGAAGGAATATACATCATATTCTGTCACACTTTTATTGAACGAGGCTGTGTCACCGACATTGATTTCCTGAACAGTTTTCCCGAGCATGATCCTCCTCCTTTCATGTTTCTAATGGATGACAAATATTGACAATAATCAACTTATGTTTCCTTCCTCAAGTATATCGCTTTTTAATACGACAAGGCTAATGAAATATAATTGTTTAAGAGATACTCCCTCTTTCATGCGTAGTAATAAAATAGTAATAGATAAAAGAAAAAAAGGGGGTGGTAATATTTCCTCTGGCGGAGGTGACCATAAACATTACTGAACTTAATTAACGGAATACAATAAAATGTTGTTTGGTATGCTTATTTATGGTGGTCCCCAATATAGCGTTCCTGGTTGAATGGTAGTATAGTATTATATATTTGGTTTAATTGTCTGGTATCATGCTAATCGAAAGAAGGATATATTTTTGACTGAAGAACGCATATTCAACCGGAGTTCAGCTACCCTATTTTTTTCCATCTTTATGGTGGGTATAGGATTCAGCATTATTATGCCCATATTGCCATACTACGCTGAATCTATGGGAGCCAGTGCCTTCCAATTGGGTTTATTGATGACCGTTTATGCCCTCTGCCAGTTCATCTTTGCACCCTTCTGGGGAAGCTATTCCGACCGGGTAGGACGAAAACCGGTGTTATTAGTGGGGATGTTTGGTTTTACTCTGACCTTTTTTATTTTTGCCCTGGCTAATTCCTTATGGGTTCTTTTCGTTGCTAGGATAGCCGGCGGAGCTTTATCCTGTGCCACTGTACCCACGGCTATGGCGGTGATGGGTGATACCAGCAGCCCGGAAAAAAGAGGAGCCAGTATGGGGATGGTAGGGGCTTCCATGGGGATGGGTATGATATTCGGCCCGGCTATAGGAAGCGGTCTGGCCCATATATCCCTGGCTGCTCCTTTTGTGATGGCGGGTTCTTTGTCGGTTGTGATCTGTTTTTGCATACTCTTTCTGGTTAAAGAGTCTTTACCTGTGGAAGACCGGGTTTCTGAAGCGCAAAAAATTGACCGCGCCCCCCTCCTGAAAGGTTTAAAAAGCCCCCTGGCTTTTTTATTTACCGCCATGTTCCTGGCTAGCATGGCGGAAGCCACCAATATGGGTACCTTTGCGTTATTTGCGGAAGGCAAGCTGGGTTTTGGGCCCACCAGTATGGGGTTGATATTTAGCTGTGCTGGCCTGGCTTCGGTACTGGTTCAGGGATTCGTGGTAGGAAGGGCTATAAATAAATGGGGGGAAGAAAAGACCAGCGGGGCCGGTATTATTCTTATGGCTTCGAGTTTTGCTCTTTTTTTGCAAGCCAAAAGTCTGCTGGAATTAATCATCTACATGGGAATATTTTCCGCGGGAACCGGTTTGATCCGTCCTTCCATTTCTGCCGCCACCTCCAAGAGAACCACGGGTTCGCAGGGAACGGCCATGGGTGTTCTACAAGGTTATGACAGCTTGGGCCGGGTTATTGGTCCTTCCCTGGGGGGATACTTGCTGGATATGAATCTGAGCTATGCCTATTTCTCCGCAATCTTCTTTTCCGGACTGGCTTTCTTAACCCTGCTTTTTAATCGTAGTAGAGGGAAAACCAAGGAACGGGAAAATCTTCTTATTTAAAACGGTACCTGTCTTAAGTTACTTGAAAATCTTAGCTTCCACTATATTAGCCTCATCGTTGGCCTGATGGAGTTGGTATATGGCAGGGCCTTCCACAATCTCACCTTTATAAGAGAACCTTGAGCCATGACAGGGGCAATCCCAGGTCTTTTCAGCATTATTCCAAAGCAGTTCACATCCTAAATGGGTACAAGTAGTATCAACCATGTGCAGCTTATCGTTCTCATCCTTATAAATTCCCGCTCGATCACCTTCAAAATTAACAGTTTTTGCTTCGCCTTTATCTGGTTCACTGTACTCAGGCAAACCTTCCAATTTTCCAGTTACAAGATCTTTGGCCACAGTGGCATTTTGAATGATGAAGCTTTTAACACTGGAAAGCTTGAGGAAAAACCTGGAGGGGCTATAAACTCTGGCCCAAGGGTTATCTCCTTCGCTTATCAAGTCCTTTAAAATCATAGACGCTACTGTACCATTGGACATACCCCACTTCCCAAATCCTGTGGCAACATAAAGGTTGGGGTTTTGAGGGGTTAGCTGCCCTACATAGGGGACACCGTCAATGGTCATACAATCTTGGGTAGACCACCTATAGAGCACATTCTGAACATTAAAGTTTTCCTGGGCAAAATTGAACAGGTTTTGATAATGAACAATAGTATCTTCACCATGGCCTGTTTTGTGGTGTTCACCTGCAAAAAGGACGATTTCTCCGTTTTTAAAAGGTTGAGAACGAAGCGATCGTCCCGGGCCCTCGGCGCTTATAAACATCCCTTCTGGAAATTGCTCCTCTATTTGGGCGGCAATAATATATGACTTTTCCGGATAGATTTTAGTAAAGAACAGACCTCCTCCATCAAAAAACGGAAAGTGCGAAGCAATAATTACCTTTTCTGCAGTGATTTTATTTCCCTTTCGGGTCACGACCGCAGGTCTATCGTTATGTTCAATATCCACAGCTTCAGTGTTCTCGTAAATAAGTCCGCCTTCACTAGTGAATATCTGGGCCAGGGCTTTTAGGTATTTGAGGGGATGAAATTGGGCTTGCTCCTCAAAGCGCATAGCAGCTTTTACGGCAAAGGGTAAAGGAACACTGTCGAGATAACTGGCTTTGATTCCCAGACTTAAAGCCACCTGAGTTTCTTCCTCCAGTTTGCTGATGTACTCATCAGAACATGTATATACAAAAGCAGGACACCATTTAAAATCACAATTAATTCCATTTATGCTTATGGTTTCGGCGATATGCTGAATAGCACTTTGGTTGGCCTCTGCGTACTGCCGGGCTGAATCCTCACCCATTTGTTGCTTAATATTTGAATAGATAATTCCATGCTGGGAAGTTATCTTGGCTGTGGTGTGTCCGGTGGTGCCGTTAAGGATTCTATCTGCCTCAATCACAGCCGTCTTTAAACCGGCCTGGTTCAAAAGATAGGCACTGCTGATGCCTACTATTCCACCGCCGATAATAGCTACATCGACATTTATATCTTCGTTTAGTGTGGGATAATTAGTTTCTTCGGTAGATGCAATCCAGTAGGGATTTGTATTATCTGGAAGTTCTGGTTTTTTTGCCATTATCATCACTCCAATTCCTTGAAACTATCTATTGTGTTTGCGAAGCTCTGTATAGTTTTTGCTCCCTCAAGCAAAATATACAGGCAGTCCGAGAGAAGACCCAGCATAAATATATAACGGCTTGAAATTTGTCTTTTTCCGATGCTTAAATGAAAAGTCTGTAAATTGCGGCAAATAATCCGGGGAATCATATCTCGCGTCCTGGGCAAAATTAAATGGAAAAGAGCGTATCAGGAGGAAATGTGTTTAAACTCTTAAAAAATGGGCATTGTTTTGCCCCGGATGACATGGGCATTAAAGATATATTGCTTGCTAATGACAAAATATGTGACATAAAAGAGGAGATATTAGCTGCCAATCTATGGGATGTAGAAGTAATAGATTGCCAGCATTGCTTGGTTTGTCCGGGTATTATCGATCAGCATGTTCATATTACCGGCGGGGGAGGGGAGCAAGGTCCCATTAGCCGGATTCCGGAAATTATGTTTAGTAAGATAGTTGAGGCCGGAGTAACTACAGTAGTTGGAGTTTTAGGCTTTGATAGCATTACCAGAAGTATTGCCGGACTTTTAGCCAAAGCCCGGGGATTAGAGGCCGAGGGCATTACCACATATATTTATACCGGAAGCTATGGTAGTCCTACTGAAACTTTAACCGGACGCGTGCTAACTGATATCGCTTTACTTGACAAGGTTATTGGGGTAGGAGAAATTGCCATTGCGGATTATAGATCCAACCATCCTTCCTTGCAAGATTTGCGAACTTTGGCCTCGGAAGCGAATGCAGGAGGTATGCTAGGTGCCAAGGCGGGTGTTTTGCATCTGCATGTAGGAGATGGTGAAGAAGGGCTGCAATCTCTCTTCCGATTGGTAGAGGAATCTGATTTCCCTATTAATATGTTTGTTCCTACTCATATTAATAGAAATGCCACACTCTTTGATCAGGGTATAGAATTTTTAAAAAGGGGTGGCCAAATCGATTTAACTGCCGGTGAGACAAAAGGCTATAGTGTAGCTAAAGCTCTCGCGATGTTAGTTGCCCAGGGGATTAACCTGGAAAAAGTTACAGTTTCATCCGATGGAAATGGTAGCGCTTCCAATGAAGGCGGAATCAGCAATATAGGTCAATTATTTAATGATATCAGGGCATGCGTATTGGAAAATAACCTGCAATTATCAATGGTTATCAAGACAGTCACCTTGAATCCGGCCCGGATATTGAAACTATATCCCCAAAAGGGGTGTCTTTTGCCGGGCAGCGATGCGGATATTCTCGTTTTAAAGGAAAATGATCTTAGCATCTACCGTTTAATAGCCCGGGGACAGGTAGTTGTTGAGGATCAGAAGGCTGTTAAAAAGGGTAAATACGAAAACTAGATATATTTATAGCATATCATTAGGGGGATTTTGAATTGAGTCATTATAAAAAAGGAGAACTGGTAATTATCGGTGGTGCCGAAGATAAATATGGTGACAGCCGTATTTTAGAAGAGGTTGTAAGAATCATCGGTGGAGAGGATGCCAGGGTGGGCATCATAACTACAGCAACCCAACATCCTGAAGAGGTGGGGGAAGAGTATCGAAATGTTTTTTTGCGATTGGGGGTTAGGGAGACCGACATTATAAGCATTAATTCCCGTGAAGAAGCTAATCTGGATGATAATGTAAAAAGAATTAGAGATGTAAGCGGATTCTTTTTTACCGGTGGGGACCAACTTAGAATAACCAGCATTCTTGGAGGTACCAAAGTATATGAAGCGTTGTTGCATTCATTTGATCATGGAACGCCTGTAATTGGAACCAGCGCAGGTGCTTCGGTTATGTGCAGTACCATGATTGTCGAAGGCAACAGTAATGATGCCGCCAGGAAATGCACATTGAAGATGGCCCCCGGCTTGAGACTATTGGAAGGGGTAATCATCGATCAACATTTTGATCAACGGGGAAGGCTGGGCCGATTGTTATGCGGCATAGCTGAGAATCCTGGAATTTTAGGTATCGGTATCGATGAAGATACGGCCATCAGAGTTTATCCGGAAGAATACTTCGAGGTTCTCGGGAATAACGCAGTAACAGTTATTGATGGCAGATCTATAAAAAGCACCAATGTTTCCGAACTCGAGCCAGATGAAATATTGACCATAACCAATGCCAGTCTTCATGTTTTATCTAAAGGTTATGGCTTTGATTTTAAAAGACGGGAATTAATAAGCATTAATTAACAATTGTTATCATAGGGGGATATAAACCAATGGAAGTGGTTAATATGCGCAATTATAGCGGCAGGAATATATACAGCCATAAACCTGTTGTTAAGATGATAGTAGAATTAGGTGATTGGGCAGAAATCACAACCAATGAGATTGCCGGTTTTAATGATAGATTATTAAGCTGTTTCCCGGGTTTAAGCAACCACCACTGTTCACCCGGTTATGAAGGTGGATTTGTGCAGAGGCTGAAGGAAGGTACCCTGGTATCTCATGTTACCGAGCACCTGGCTCTTGAGCTGCAATGCATCCTGGGCTATGATGTCTATTTCGGCAAAACCCGGCTAATAAAGGAGCCTGATAGATACTGTATTATATATGAGTATATAAATGAGAGTTGTGCTTTGGAGGTAGGCAATGCTGCTGCGGAAATAGTATTTGCCTTGGCTAGGAACGATGCTATTGCTATTGATAAAGTATTAAAGCGCTTGCAGCAAATTTCCTTTGACTCCAAGCTGGGCCCCAGTACTCAAGCTATTTATGATGAAGCGAGGCGGCGTCATATACCGGTTAGACGCCTGGGCGGGGACAGTTTATTGCAACTTGGTTATGGCAAACAGATGCGTTTTATTGAGGCCTCCCTGCCTGGTAGCACAAGTAGTATCGCAGTCGATTTGGCCAAGAATAAGCAAATGGTTAAGGATTTATTAAAAGAAAATAATATTCCAGTGCCTTGCGGGGGAATTGTAAATTCTGAGGACGGGGCCGTTGTTTTGGCGGAACAAATAGGCTATCCCATCGTGGTAAAGCCCTGGGATGCCAACCAGGGAAAAGGAGTTACCACTAACATCGAAGATGAAAGCTTGTTGCGGAAGGCTTATCACCTGGCAAATTCTTTTGCTAAACATATTATAGTTGAGAAATATATCCGGGGAAAAGATTATCGCATTTTAGTTGTAGGTAATAAGGTTGCAGCGGTGGCAGAACGAAGACCTCCATATGTAATAGGTGATGGACTTCATTCTATTTCTGAATTGCTTGAAGAGGCAAATAAGAATCCCAACAGGGGGATAGGCCATGAGAAACCGTTAAGCAAAATTCTTTTGGATTCGGTAGCCAAAGAGTTCCTGGCCCGGTCTGAATTAAATGAAAACAGCATCCCTAAAATCGGAGAACTAGTTTATCTTAGGGGGAATGGAAACCTTAGTACCGGGGGTAGTGCCCGCGATTGTACCGGGGATATTCACCAGGTAAATAAGGAATTGGCCATTAAGGCAGCTAAAATAATAGGACTTAATGTAGCCGGGATTGATATGGTTACGGAAAATATCTCCGAGCCATTAACACTGCAGAATGGAGCAATAATCGAAGTAAACGCCGCGCCAGGTCTTAGAATGCATCTATACCCAAGCGAAGGTGAGGGCCGAAATGTGGCTGCCGCTATTCTTGATCAAATGTATACCGCCGGAAGCATGTCTTCGATTCCCATAATATCAATAACAGGTACCAATGGCAAAACTACCGTTGCCAGGCTGATTCGGCATGTTTTATCACTTGCTGGCCAAAAGGTAGGCATGACCTGCTCCAGCGGCACTTATATAGGAAAAGAATGTATCGCGGAAGGTGATAATACCGGACCGCTTAGTGCCCACTCCATACTTTACAATAGAGATGTTGAGGTTGCGGTATTGGAAACGGCCAGAGGCGGAATTATTCGAAGAGGTTTAGGATATGACCTGGCCGATGTTGGTGTCATTACAAATATTAGTGGAGATCATTTGGGAATGGATGATATTAATACTTTGGAGGATATGGCTTTTGTCAAATCTTTAGTAGTTGAGGCAATAAAACCGAATGGTTATGCGGTTTTAAACGCAGATGACGGGATGACTGAGCATATTGTCCGCAAAGCTAGCTGTAATCCAGTGTTATTTTCCTTAAATAGGGATAATATGCTGGTTGAAGATCACATAAAGCAGGATGGTATGGCCGTAGTAATTGAAGAGGATCTTATTGTCATATATCAAAACAAAATTAGAGATGAAATCATGACAATAAATGAAATACCCATAACTTTTAATGGAAAAGCTATCTGTAATATTGAAAATTCATTGGCGGCGGTGGCCAGTCTTTCTGCTTTTGGCCTGGCAAAGAATGTAATCAGGTTGGGGTTAATGTCTTTTACATCCGATCCAACTGCCAATGAGGGCAGGTTCAATCTTTTTGATATGGGGAGTTTCCGCGTACTGCTTGATTATGGACATAACTACAGTGCATATCAATCGGTGATGCAGTTCATTAATAATATGAATGCTGCAAGACTGGTCGGTATCATAGGTGTTCCTGGAGACCGGCTTGATAAAACAATTTTTGATATAGGCCAAATATCCGGGCAAGCATTTTCCAAAATTTATATTAAAGAGGATGAGGATCTTAGGGGAAGATCAGCTGGTGAGGTGGCTGGCATTTTATATAATGGTGCTGTTAGTGGTGGGGCTGATAGGGAGAACATGGAGATTGTTCTATCGGAAACAGATGCTTTAAATGCCGCTATTAACAATGCATTTACGGGAGACCTGATTGTAATGTTCTACGAGAAATTTGATAAAGCTTATGAATTGATAGAGTCATTTTTTAAGGGACAACCCCAGCCAATACCTTTGCTTCCTAATACGGACACCTGCTATATTTACCAATCCATTTGCTGAATTTCGCTGCTGACCCCCATGCCTATAGTGCAAAAGCACTGATGGAAAGTACAATCCAATTTTTGAAAGCTAAGATGCACCTGGTTTTAACCCTTTACCTTTTACCCCCCATTTTTATTGTTAATTGTTTTTTATTGATTTACCCTGTTTTTTAACTGTAGAAAATTTCTTATTGTCTTGAAACTTCCGGCGTGGTATTCTTGAGATGTAGTGTGGTAGGGTGAATAATAAAATGGTAGTATAGCAGGACGGTGGGAAATATTAACAACGGGTAATCTGCCATTGGTGATATTCACTGATGGTTTTTTTGCTTTCTCACCTTTTGCCCAAGGATGAAATCTTAAATGGTAATGGTAAGTGGAAACTGGTAGAGCCGGAGAAACATTCATCAAGGCAGGGGATAGCTAAGATGCAAGCTGATGTTTTAATAGTGGGTGTAGGCCTTATCGGAGGTTCTTTAGGATTAGCTCTCAAGGACTCGCCTTTGGTTCACCGAATACTGGGGTCTGATCGGGATACCGCCAGCCTGGATAAGGCGCTGGAAATGGGAGTTATTGATCAGGCCATTTCCCTGGAAGAGGGAGCCAGGCAGGCCCGGCTTGTTTTCCTATGTACCCCTTTGAGGTTTTATTCGGAAATAATTAATAGAATAAGACCCTATCTTAAGCCGGGAAGCATTGTTAGTGATGTGGGCAGTACCAAGGAGGAGGTCTGCCGATTGCTGGCGGCTTTACCGGAAGGAATTTGGGCTATAGGGGGCCATCCTATGGCAGGCGCGGAAACCCGGGGGGTGCAAGGGGCTGATCGTTATTTATTTGAAAATGCCGTTTATGCCCTAACCCCTCTACCAGGCGTCCCGGCTCCTGTACTAGATTTCATGGTGGAATTGCTGCAAAGCACCGGAGCCAGAATCCGATTTATGGAAGCCACCTTGCATGACCAACTGGTGGCTACGGTAAGTCACATTCCTCACCTTACGGCTGTAGCCCTGGTGGCTTTGACCGAGGGTAAAGCTGAAAATCTGATGATGGCAGCTGGGGGATTCAGGGACACAACTCGTATAGCTTCTTCCAACCCTGAGCTGTGGGAAGATATTCTTTTTTCCAATCGGGAACAAATTGTTCCTCATCTTGACCAGCTTATATCTTCTTTGGCCGTAATCAAAGAGGCGTTGGCGGGTGGCGATCATGATAATATACTTAGACTATTACATGAGGCCAAGGCTATAAGGGATAAAATACCTCGTGTTCGACGGGGTTTAATCCCGGATTTTTGCGATATCATCTGTATCGTTCCTGACCAGCCCGGTATTATCGGGGCCCTGGGCCAGATTCTGGGCCATGAGGGGATAAATATTGTAGACATTGAAATATTACGGGTTAGAGAAGGTGATGGAGGTACCATCCGCCTGGGTGTTCCCCGGCTGGAAGACGCCGAAAAGGCAGTAACAGCTTTGCAAAGGCAGGGAATTAAAGCCTGGACAAGGTGAGGGAATAGGTTTAATCCATCCTTCCAGCATTAACAATTTATAGAATCAGCAAGCATAATCCAACTGGTTAATCGCAGAATAGAAAAAAAGGAAAGGTAATTTTCTTAAATCTTTTATTGCCTTGGGTCTCCTGGCGTGATATTCTTGAGATGTAGTACGGTAGGGTGAATAATAAAATGGTAGTATGGTAGGATGGTGGGAAATATTAGCAATGGAAAATGTTGCCATTGGTGATCTTCTTCACTAATGGTTTTTTTGCTTTCTCACCTTTTGCCCGCAGAAGGAGGAATCTTAAATGATTATTGTAATGGAAAGAAATGCGTTACCGGAGCATCTCCAAGTAGTGAAAGAGAGACTGCAGGACAAAGGTTTTAAGGTTCATCTATCTCAGGGAGTGGAAAGAACCATAATCGGTGCCATTGGGGATAAAACCCCAGCACTTATGGAACTGTTCGAGACCATGCCCGGGGTAGAAAAAGTGGTTCCCATAATGCAGCCTTTCAAGATGGCTTCGCGGGAGTTTCAAATGGAACCGAGTATAATAAAGGTGGGAAATACTGAAATCGGCAGTGGACAAGTACAGATTATAGCTGGTCCCTGTGCGGTGGAGAGCCGAGAAAATTTTCTGGAAATAGCTAAATTAGTGAAGGAAGCTGGAGCCACCATGCTCCGGGGAGGAGCATTTAAACCCCGGACTTCACCTTATTCCTTTCAGGGTCTGGAAAAGGAAGGTTTGGAGATACTGGCGGAGGCCCGCGCTCTTACAGGCTTGCCGGTGGTTACGGAGATAATGGATACTCGTTTGATTGAGATGGTTGCTGGATTTGCTGACATCCTACAAGTGGGTGCCAGGAATATGCAGAACTTTTTTTTACTGCGTGAACTAGGCAAGGTTAATAAACCGGTCTTATTGAAAAGGGGAGCTTCCGCTACTATTGAAGAATGGATAATGGCAGCCGAATACATTATTTCCAGCGGTAATAATCAGGTTATTATGTGTGAGCGGGGAATTCGAACCTTTGAAAACTACACGCGAAATACCCTTGACCTTAGTGCAGTACCGCTTATCAAGCAGCTAACCCATCTACCAGTAATGGTTGATCCCAGCCACGGAACCGGCAAATGGAAACTGGTAGAGCCGATGGCTATGGCGGCAGTGGCTGCAGGATGTGATGCCATAATGGTTGAAGTTCACCAGAATCCCAGTGAAGCCCTTTCCGATGGACCGCAATCGTTAACACCGGAGCGTTTCGAGAAGATGGTAAGTAAAATCAGAACTATAGCATCAAGCCGGGGATAGTATTACTGGAAGGAATCAAGGTGATGGAGGTACCATCCGCCTGGGGGTTCCCCGGCTGGAAGACGCCGAAAAGGCAGTAATGGCTCTACAAGGCAGTGAATTAAATCCTGGATAAAGTGAAGCAGGTGGATTGTTGCCATGCGAAGACTGTGAGCGGTATATTTATACAAGCTATTGAATATAAATAACTTTTTGTAGTAGAATCAACTTTGGATTTTGGAGGATAAAATGCGCAAGATAAATAGTGCTTTGAAACCATTAAAGGGAGACGTTTCGGTTGATGCAGACAAGTCCATATCTCACCGGGCAGTAATTTTTTCTGCCCTTGCTCCGGGGAAGAGTATTATTAAAAACTTCTTACAGGCCAACGATACCCTTTCCTCCTGTTCCTGCCTTCGGCAATTAGGGATAAAGATTGCAGCCATGGATTCCGAGATGCAGGTTTATGGGCGCGGCTTAAGCGGCTTTAGCGAACCGCATACGGTGCTGGATTGTGGAAATTCCGGCACTACCATGCGACTAATGGCTGGCTTATTATCTGCACAGCCCTTTCTCTCGATTCTTAATGGAGATGAGTCTTTGAACCAGCGGCCGATGAAACGGATTATAGAACCTCTGGGCATCATGGGAGCTAATATACAAGCACGGCAAAATGGTAATTATCCCCCGCTGGTAATTAGAGGGAATAGACTTTCCGGCTTGAGCTACCAGCTTCCAGTGGCCAGTGCTCAAGTAAAGTCGGCCCTAATGCTGGCGGCTTTAAATGCTGATTCCGAAACCTTGCTAAGCGAACCGCAAAAAACACGGGATCATAGCGAGCGGATGCTTACCGCCATGGGAGCAGATATTGCTGTTAATGGCCTGGAAATAAGGCTGAAACCAGGCAAAGAACTTCAAGCTACGGAGTTCCTGGTTCCTGGTGATATTTCATCGGCGGCTTTTTTCATGGTGGCTGCTAGCATAATACCAGGCTCGGAATTACTCATTCGCCATGTGGGGGTAAACCCCAGCCGGGCAGGAATAATTGAGATTTTAAATGAGATGGGAGCTCGAATCAAGCTGGAAAATGAGCGGACTATCAGCGGAGAACCCGTTGCCGATCTTATTGTTTCACATTCTCGACTGCAAGCGATTGACATCGATGGTGCCGTTATACCTCGTCTTATTGATGAAATTCCTATCCTGGCTGTAGCCATGGCCCTGGCTGAGGGAGAGTCAACTGTCAGGGGAGCTGCGGAGTTAAGGGTTAAGGAAACGGACCGTATTGCCGCCATTTCTACTGAACTGGCCAAAATGGGTGCGGACATCAGGGAACGGTCGGATGGTTTTGTAATCAAGGGTAAACCGGATTCTCTAAAGGGTGGCCGGGTGGCCAGCAAAGGGGATCATCGTATAGCCATGAGCCTGGCGGTTGCGGCATTGGCGGCCAAGGGGGAAAGTGTGATTGAGGATTCAGAGGTGGTGAACATTTCTTTTCCCCGCTTTTGGGATTTGCTCAATACTTTAACTTCTTAATAAGTCAATAATTATTGGAGCTTCTACGAAAAACATCAAGATTGTAGTTTGGCAAGAAAAGTAAGGAGTAAGGGGTAAGTTGTGAGGTGTTTAAGTTATTTCCTATGCACCTTACTATTCAAGTGCCTACTAACTCACTTTTCATCATCAGTGGTTGTGGCTTACCGTGCGGGTGTCACTAATAAGGTTACGACCATAGGGTCATCTGAAACCAAATCTAGCTAAGGAAACACTTATTCATGCAAATTTACTTCCCCTGCGCAGGGGCTTATGCTAGAATATAGGGGAAGATTTTTGGGTGGTTTGATGATGAAGATTGCTATTGACGGACCGGCCGGTGCGGGAAAAAGCACTGTGGCCAAGACTTTGTCTCAATTAATGTCATATATATATATTGATACTGGAGCTATGTACCGGAGTCTTACCTGGAAAGCACTGCAAACGGGGACAAATCTCGATGATGAAAAAGCCCTCTATGAGCTCGCCACCAATACTAATATCCATTTCCAAAAAGATAATTCTCAACAAAAGGTATTCTGTGATAGCTTTGATGTAAGCGAGGAAATACGCTCACCTCAAGTTAGTTCGTATGTGTCCAAGCTGGCATCCTATCCCTCGATAAGGCAATTAATGGTACAGCGACAGCAGGAAATGGCCTGTAACCATTCAGTAGTAATGGATGGAAGGGATATAGGGGAGTGTGTATTGCCGGATGCTGATTTCAAGTTTTTCTTAACGGCCAGTATTGCAGAAAGGGCCCGCCGTCGTTTAGCCGAAATGAAATCTCAAGGCTATGAACAGCAACTCGAAGCAATAAGAGATGAGATTATAAAACGAGATGAAGATGATGCCCGGCGAGAAGTGGGGGCTCTCAAGGTATTACCGGATTCTATTGTGATAGATACCAGTAATATGACAATTGAGCAGGTGGTAGAGAAGATTCTAGCCATTATCCGGGAGGATTAGGATGTTATATTCGTTTCTCAGGGCTATTCTTCAAGTTCTTTTTTTCCTGTTGGGTTTGAAAGCAGAAGGATTACACAATATAGCAGAAAAAGGTCCGTTAATACTGGCGGCCAACCATGTTAGTTATTGGGATCCTATAGTGGTGGCCATCGCGGTAAAACGGCCAATTAATTTTATGGCCAAAGCCGAATTGTTTGACCATCACTTGCTGGGTTTTTTTGTAAAAAGACTCAACGCATTTCCGGTTAGAAGAGGCTTGGCTGACAGAAATGCCATAAAAAAGGCCCTGTTGTTCCTGGAAGAGGGAAAAATCCTGGGTATATTCCCCGAAGGGATGAGAAACTTAAAGGAAGAAGATTTGAAGGCTCAGGCGGGAGTAGCTATGATAGCCCTTAAATCCGGAGCTCCAGTAGTGCCTGTGGCCTGTGTAGGCACTAATAGGATATTACCCCTGGGATGGTTCCGCCCTCTAAAGGTTAGAGTAGGCGATCCTATTGGCCTTGAAGAATATCAGGGGCAAAAAGTTAATTCGGCAGTTATGGAAAAGCTGAGCAGTGAGATTATGACTAAAATAAATCTTCTTTTACAAAAATAAAGAAGGATTTAGCTATATTATTACTGAATAGTAATAATGTCTGTGAGGGAAATAAATTGTATGTACTACTTGCTCGAAATGCAGGATTTTGTGCGGGGGTAAGAAAAGCCGTAAAAATTGCGGAAGAAGCCGCAGAAGAACCTGATAAGTGGTTTAGTTTAGGACCGCTGGTTCATAATGACGAAGTCGTAAATTACTTCCGGCAAAAAGGCATAGAGCCAGTGGATATGTTAGAAAGAATTGGGGAACAACCGGCCGGGATAATAATCCGCTCCCACGGAACTTCCCCTGAAGTGATAAAACAAGCCCAGGAACTCGGCTTGGAGGTTAGGGATGCTACCTGTGTTCTGGTAAAAAAGATTCATGAAATAGTAACCCGGTTAAGAGGTGAAGATTATGATATAGTTGTTTTTGGGGACGCCAGGCACCCTGAAGTCGAAGGAATATTGGGGTGGTGTGGCCAGAGAGCTAGTGTAGTTGCCAGTGCTGATGAAGTTGGTTATTTACCTGTTATGCCAAAAGTAGCACTGATTTCCCAAACCACCAGGGATGAAAAGGAATTTCAAAAGGTAGCGGGAGCTTTAAGTAATAAATGCCGGGAACTAAAGGTTTTCAATACTATATGCTCAGCCACCAGGAGCCGACAGGAAGCGGCCCGGGAATTATGCCGGAAAGTAGATTTAATGCTGGTAATCGGTGACCTAAAAAGTTCAAACACCCGCACTCTGAGTAAGGAGTGTCAAAACACCGGAGTCAGGACTTTTCAAATACAAAAGGCTTCTGAAATCAAACCGGAATGGTTGGATGGGGTATCAAAGATCGGAATTACCGCAGGAGCTTCGACTCCGGACTGGATAATTAAGGAGGTATTGGATAGGATGACGTTGTACGAGGAAGAAAAGATGCTGGATGAGAACCAGGAAACAAATCAGGAAACCAGCCAGGAAACTCAGGAAACTCAGGAGATCCAGGAGCCAGAGGTTAAGGAAGAAGTATCTGCCAATGAAGAGTCATTTGCCAAGCTGGAAGCCGAAATGGCCGATTTTACTACTCCCAATAAAGGAGATGTAATAAAGGGCAAGGTTATTCAGGTGTTGGATGATGAAGTAATGGTGGATGTGGGTGGCAAATCTGAAGGAATTATCCCCCTGCGGGAGATGTCCTTACAAGATATAGATTCCGCCAAGGAACTGGTTGAAGTTGGTGACGAGATCGAAGTAATGGTATTAAAATGGGATGATGATGGTACCATCCTGCTTTCCAAAAAGAAAGTTGATGCCAAAATACTTCTGGATGAGTTAGAGGAAAGCTTTAAAGAAGGAAAAGTAATTACAGGTACGGTTACCGGCAGCGTTAAAGGCGGTTTATTGGTTGATGTTGGAATCGTAGCCTTTTTACCCGCTTCTCATGTTGAAGATGGATATGTTAAGAATTTGGATGAATACATTAACCGGGAACTGTCTTTTAAAATAATTGAATTCAATCGCAACAAGAGAAGAGGTTCTCAAGTAGTGCTTTCCCGCAAAGAACTGGTAGCTGAAGAAAAAGCCAAACAGAAAAAACAGTTCTGGGAGGAGATCGAAGAGGGACAGGTTCGCAAAGGCAGGATAAAACGGCTGGTAGATTACGGCGCTTTTATTGACCTGGGTGGTTATGAGGGCCTATTACATGTTTCCGAGATTGCGCATACCAGAATTGATCAACCTTCCGATGTCTTACAGGAAGGAGAAGAAATAGATGTTTACATCCTGGCTCTGGATAGAGAGAAGGAGAGAGTATCCCTGAGCCGCAAGAAATTACTTAAGAGCCCCTGGGAGATAGTGATGGAGAAATTCCAGGAAGGGGATATTATTGAAGGTACAGTAGTACGGATTGCTCCATTCGGAGCTTTTGTTGAAATCGAAGCCGGAGTTGATGGGTTGGTTCATATCTCCCAACTGGCCAACCATCGGGTGGAGAAACCTGAAGATGTGGTTCAAGTTAATGAGAAGATTAAAATAAAAATACTTAGCATTGACCCCGAAGAAAAGAGAATAGGTCTTTCCCTGAAGGAAGCTCTGAATGAGATGGAAAATCAGGAAGTACAAGACTATATGGAAAAACAAGAAGAGAACGAATAAGTATTTTAGGAGTGAAAAGAAATGCCAATTTTTGACTTTCAATGTCAAGATTGTGGTAAATCTTTTGACAAGATGCTTTCCTATATGGACAAAGATAAGGTTCATTGCCCGGAATGCGATTCCTCCAATTTAAAACAGCTACTTTCGTCTTTTAACACCACACGAGGGGGTACGAAGACGAATAAGCTACCGGGCCCCGATAGCTGTGGAGGATGCAGTAACAGCGGGTGTCCCATGAGGTTTTAGGCTGCCGCTGGCAGCCTTTCTTATTTCTAGAGCTGATTAGTAAGAAAAGTGAGGAGTGAGGGGTAAGGTGTGAGGGGGTTAATTTATTTCCTACTACATCTTACTATTTAGGCGCCTACTAACTCATTTTTCATCGGTGGTTGTGGCCGCCGGTCATGGGGGGGTCTACTGGCAAAACCCTTTTGTTGACTAAGGGTTGCATAAATATACAAAGCGAGCGTTGGCGAAGCATTAACCAATGAATATTAATAACTTTTTGCAACAGAATCAGAGTTGCTTTTTATCCCTTATATATAAAGTATAGAGGTTGAGGAATAATATGAAATCAAGCGGTATTATTCTGGCCGGAGGCAAGAGTTCGCGCATGAAATTTAATAAGGCTTTTGCCCGAATAACTTCGCAAACGGCCATTGAAATTATAATTGAGACTTTTGCATAACTCAAAAAAATCCGTATAGCAAAAGCAAATATTTGAGTAACACAGCGCCGCTGCTTTACAGTAAATTACAGTTAGTCAATCTAGTTACATTCGTTAATAAATAATTTCAGTAATTGGGCATACTCCTCCCTTTAAAGGGATAGTTCTTAAAAAACTGATAAAATATTATGCTGCTGATGATCTAGTACTGCTGTCTTGGTTTATTGCTATTACAGCTGCAATCATAGTTATAGCGCAGAGATAAGCGTGGGTTTCAACCTTAGTTATTTTTCTAACGTTTAGCCCGTCTTCTAAACCCAGGTTTTCCTTAAAACGGCTGAAACAGCGTTCTGAGTAGGTTCTCAAATTATATTGCTTCTGCCAGTTAGCAGAGCCCCGGTGGGGACTTGAAAATAACCTGGGATCGTCTTTAACTTTAGTTTTTACCACCATTCCATAGTTGCTATCAGAACACCAGGCGGAGCCAAAAGGACAGTCGCATTTACCCATAATATGAGGACATCTAAACTTGTTTACTCCCTGATAGGAACCCCAGTACACCATCCGATACCTGGCAGAACAGATGGGAGTTCCATCCCAATCAAAACCTTCTGGAGGTTGTTTAGCACCCCGCTTATTCAGGGCAATGATAGCTTGGGCGTGGTATTTATCTCTGATTACAGAATATATTTCACGGTGGTCATAGCCAGCATCCATCAGGAAGTAAACTATTTTGGACTGAGTATTGGCACAACATTTCTCAACCAACTCCAAAGCTACACTGGAATCAGAATAATTGGCCGGTGTTACCTTCATTGCTATGGGAAGCCCGGACTTTACATCGGTGCCAATATGGAGCTTGTAGCCAAACCACTTGATAGGGTTGCCGTTGGTATCACTCTTAATACCCCAATCAGCGACATTACCATCCTGGATGATATTCTTGCGGGGAACGGATTTTTCATAAGCTTCTACCTTGGTAGCGTCAATTGCTACTGAACTAAGATCAAGAAGGCCCATTTCCTCTGCTTGTTTAACCAGGGAAGTAAATAATGTTTCTAAACAACCGCTCTGAGCAAGTTTTGAATAAAACCGGCTAAAACATGATTTGCTAGGCGCGGTACCAAATGGTTCAAAACCGCAAACATACCGTAGATGAGGATCATAAGTAAGTCGTTCAACCAGTTGAGTAAAGGTACCCATGTTCTCTAGTCTCATAGCTATCAGGGCATTTAACATCGCATAGGCTGGGTATGGTTTTGGTCCAACTCTTATCTCGCCAGGTTTATCTAATTTGCAAAGAACTGGTTTTAGATCAAGGGTGTTAATTATTTTCTCAAGCCTTGATTTCGGTTGTATTTTTAATGCGTCTTCAAAGGAGAAAATACAGTTCTGTCGAATATTCATAAGTGACTTCGCCTCCTACGGGTTATTTGTTTAGTCACTTATTAATTCGGCAAAATGGGGGTGAAGTCCTTTTTCTGTACGACTAAAACCCCATTATTTTGGGTCTTAACTAATGTGCAAAAGTCTCAATTAATAAGTTTCAAGCTTTTTTTAGTGAAACTATTATAATTAGCAATGACCCGGAGGAATATCTGCACCTGGGCCTGCCAGTATTTACCGATGTTTATCCCCGACAGGGACCGGTAAGTGGTATTCATTCAGCATTGTATCATGCCAGCAATGAAACTATATTTTTGCTGGGATGTGATATGCCTTTTATTGAGATGCAGGTGGTTGAATATATGTTGCAAAAGCTGGGGGAATATGACAGCGTTGTTCCCTGCATCGACTCCCAACTACAGCCAACATCAGCTGTCTACCATCGCAAATGCTTGCCCCTGTTTACCTCTTGCCTGGAAAACCAAAGGCTGAAATTAATCCGTATCTTTTATGAAGAAATTGATGCCTTGCTTATTCAGGAGGAGGAATTAGTCCAGTTTGGCAATCCCCGTGAAATATTTTTCAATGTTAACGACCCCGGGGCGCTTAATATAGCCCGGGAAATGGCAGGGAGGCTGATCCCATTAGAAAGCAACGAAAATCAGAACACCTGGTAATAGCCAATAGACTAAGCGATGGCCCGGTTAGCCCCGGATTTGAGGACATAAGATTAATAAATAATTCGCTACCGGAATTGAGCCTGGACGAAATCGACCTGAGTATCAATTTCCTGGGTAAAGAACTGCAATATCCTCTCATGATAAATGCTCTTACCGGTGGGACTGCCCAGGCTTTGGCCATTAATCGGGCCCTGGCGCGGATGGCTCTCAAATACCGTCTGCCTATGGCTGTTGGCTCACAGAGTATTGCCCTGGAATCTCCGGAAGCTGGTCCATCTTTTAGCATAGTTCGAGATATTAATCCTAATGGGATAATACTGGCGAATATGAATGCAGCTACCAGGGTAGAAGAAGCGCTGGAAGCTGTTAGGATGATATCCGCTGATGCACTGCAGCTGCACTTTAATGTAGTACAGGAACTGGCCATGACTGAAGGAGACCGTGATTTCAAAGGCATAGTGGATAATGTTCGTCAGATTGTTCATGAATGTCCGGTTCCGGTTATCGCCAAGGAAGTTGGTTTTGGTTTTAGCCGGGAAGCCGCCCAGTGTCTATGGGAAGCCGGAATCGAAATCTTTGATTGTGGTGGGCAGGGAGGCACGAACTTCATTGTTATTGAAGACCAGAGAGGGGGAAATTTTGCCGGTGAATTAGATACCTGGGGTATCCCCACCGCCATAAGCCTGATGGAAATATTGCAGCTACCCGTTAAGCAGGTAATAGCTTCCGGTGGAATCCGCAGCGCTCTTGATGTGACCAAGGCATTGACATTAGGGGCAGATTTGGTGGGGATGGCTGCTCCCTTGCTTAAAGCCTTTATTTCTGGTGGTTTGGAAGCCCTGGATCAAAGCCTGAGTGGATTTTTCTACCGGCTAAAATCGGTCTTTCTCATGTGTGGCGCCCGGAATCTGCCAGAAATACGCCGGAAGCCTCTGATAATTCTGGGAGAAACGGCTGAATACCTACGTTTACGAGGAATTGATCCCAGCTGCTGGGCCAGGCGTTGACCCGGCAACTTAAAGATAATTAATCCTGCTTTTATACCAAAGAGCCCCTTCCATTTATCCCCATTCACACCATAACTCTACTTCTTTCTTTATGAAGAAAGCACATATTATTTCAGCATATTATCCACATAATCCAAAACAGAAAGGGAAAGCTAATTAGAGCAAATTTTCTTTTAGAAAGGGTGGAACTAATGGCGAATTTCCCTTTAGGGCTGATTGCTCTGGTGGTGGTATCCATATTAATTTATTTTGGGGTGGCACATCGGGTTCTGGATCGTTTGCGCTTAAGTGATAGAGCAGCACTGGGGCTTATAGCCCTTATCATAGTTGGCAGTTTTATTGATATCCCCTTAAGCACCAGAGTAACAATAAATTTGGGTGGAATCATTGCAGTTGGCCTGGCCCTTTATGTAATTATCGGGGCGGGAACTGCCTTTGAAAAAATGAGAGCTGTTTTGGCAGCAGTAGTTACCGCCCTGGCTCTATTTTTGGCAGCCCGTTTCTTGGGAGCGGAGCCGGAAAAAATATTTATTGACCCTATTTATATTTATCCCCTGGTGGCAGGAGTCGTGGGTTATCTGGCAGGGCGATCCCGGCGAGGTGCCTTTTTTGCTGCCGTCATGGGGGTATTGGCTCTGGATGTAGGACAATATCTTTATTTGACTCGCAGCGGAATTCGTGGATTAGTACATGTCGGTGGAGCCGGTGCTTTTGATTCACTGATTCTGGCAGGAATTATTGCTGTTCTCCTGGCCGAATTAATAGGTGAAACTCTGGAAAGGGTGCAAGGTGGGCCCGAAACGGAAGACAGGCCGCAGGAACTGGTAAAGAATTTGCGGGAACCTGAAGTAGCCCATAAACCTCTTCCCACTGAAGATTCTGAGAAAAACGAGAAAGATGAGAAAAGTAGCGGTGAGAACGGAGGTGCTGAAGATGCTTAAACGCATGCTGATTCTTTTTTTAATGGTCCTAATAGGCAGCTGCGTTGGAGGAGGTACTTTCCTGGCTGCTTATGAGGAACAGCCGTTGGATAAGTGTTTTACTTTGTTGGATGAAAACAACAATGTAATTCATCAGACGGGAAATAAAGTATATACCGGTGATGAATACATCAGTGCTAGTAATGGCAGATATAAAGTGGTGGAAATAATAGGCAACACTGCGCGATGTAAATATCAGGGAGATGAAAAAATGCCGGTATTGAGTTATGACAAGAAGAGCAATGCCTGGAATTTTAACAGTAAAGAACAGCCGGTAGTTGCCGGAAAACGACCTACGGTAGCAGTCTATCATACTCATAGCGATGAATCCTATGTTCCCAGCGATGGCAAAGAAAGCATTGAAGGCAATGGTGGTATCTATGATGTAGGTCAGGTTATGGCAAATAAATTACAAAAACTAGGATTTGAAGTGCAATACAACAAAAACAATCATAATCCTCACGATATCAATGCCTACAATCGTTCACGGAGAACTGCCGCCAGCCTGTTGAAAAAATCGCCTGATACGATAATAGATGTCCACCGGGATGCGGTTCCGGCCTCGCAATACCAGGCGCAAGTTAAGGGGAAAGATGTTACCAAAGTTAAACTGGTGGTAGGACGAAGCAATCCCAATATGAAGAGTAATTTGGAATATGCTAAAAAAATCAAGTCCGTTATGGACAAAAAAACCCCCGGCCTTTCCAATGGAATCTTTATTGGCAAAGGTGATTACAACCAGGATCTGAGCCCGCGTGCCATGCTGGTTGAAGTCGGAGCTCATACCAATAAAAAAGAAGATGCAGAAAAAGGTATCAGCCTTTTTGCAGAAGCCCTTCCTACAGTTTTAGGTTACTCCAATAATCCTGTCAACCAGGCCCCGGCAGCCAAAAAACCGCTGTCAGGCAGCGAAAACCAGGCAGCGGGCACAACTATATTGATGATAGTAATTGTAGTGGCTGCTGCTGTCGGTGGTTACTATCTATTAAACCGGGGTACCAATAAGTAAATGGAAAGGTATGCTGTTGCCATTGTGGTAGGGATAGCAGCGGGTTTTCTGGACAGGTTGATTATGCTGCGCAGTGATTATCGCTTCTATCCCACCTATCCCCATGGTTATTTGACCCACCTGGCTTTGGGTTTTATCGCTGCCGGTCTTGGAGCGGTTGCCATACCAGCCATTGCCAAGCCCGATTATGTTGCGGTAACCTTTCTGGCCCTGGCTGCCCAGCAATTCAGGGAGATACGCAGTATGGAACGCGAAACCTTAAGCAAACTGGAAGAGGGTAAATTAATTCCCCGAGGGCCGGATTATATTGAAGGGATTGCTCGGGTCTTTGAAGCCCGCAATTACCTGGTGATATTAACGGCTATGGCAAGCAGTGCTGTGGCCTATTGGTGGCGATGGGAATATGCCGTAATAGCTGCTCTCCTGTGCATAGTGTTTTCCACTAAACTGATGGGTGGTTCTTATATAGGTGAAATTGCCCAGGTGGAAAAGGGGGAAATAATTTTTGACGGCTCCATTCTCAAGGTAAACGATGTCATTATTATGAATGTAGGATTGACTGAAACCCGTAAAAAAATAATGCGAGAAGGTATGGGAATTATAATTAAACCGCACGATGATAATGCACGACTGACCCTGGATGCACCTGGACAGCGAATGGCTATAATCCATGATGTAGTATCCATATTAGGGAGCAAGGTGGATGTATCTGAAACGGAGTTGCGGCCCCTGGCTAGAAAGCAAGTAGATAAAGGTTATCTGGCTTTGTTTTTAGTAGCTAATGAACCGGATTTGGAATATTTTATGGAAATAGTCAAAAGGGTACCGGTTATTGAATCAACCCGGGGTACTGCTCTTAAAAGCTTTTTCGGGAGAAAGGCGGCAGATTAGTGGATAAAGGTTTAAAGGGCGGCATATTAGCCATAGTAACCATGGACAAGGATAAAGTAACTGGTGGTGGTTGTCCGGTATTTCTGGCAGTTGACCAGAAAGAACAAGAAAAGCTTGGCCTTTTCCTGGCGCGTATATTGGATGGCATAGTTCATGATCTGGAAAATGGAGTTTATTTTATTTGCCGGCATTGAGTTGTTGAAAAAGCTATTAAGTATGCATTAGCTCGTTCAGCAACCTTAAAAGCGACCGAAGGGTGTGTAGGGAACGACCCCCGTTTCGTTCCGAATCAGGCTTTGCCAGCGCTTTGTATATTTATGCAGCCCTTATGCAACAAAAAGGGTTTTTGCAGTAGAGTCAACCCTTATGCAACAAAAAGGAGTTTTTGCGTTAGAGTTATGAAAATAATTTATCATTGTTTTGGCGGCTCACATTCGTCGGTACTGGCGGCAGCACTACATTTGGGCATAATTGACAAAAATAAGGTTCCCGGAATGTCTGAAATGATGAAAATACCATATTTTGATAAAACCACTAATGCTGATTTTGGTTCCATTAGATTTATGGGTGTTGACGAATACCATAATGATATATATGTGCTGGGGAAGAAAAACCTGGGAAAGAGGTATGCTAATATTTTAATGGGTATTGCTGAAATCCTGGGGATAAAAGAGGAATTGCTGACGGTTGATTGCATGAGTCGGGTAAATTGGAGCATGAAAATAGGGGGGTTCACTTCGAGGAGAATGGGCTGGGTAAGCCTGGGGCGACCAGTGTTGGGCAAAGGTACTGAAGCAGCCTTTTGGGATTTGGTTAATCTGGTGGAAATAACCCGGATGAAGGCGATGAAAAAGGTACAGGTGACTTAATGAAAATTGTCTTTTTGGGAACTACCGGAGTACAACATGCCTTGATTGCCGCTCATATTTATTTGGGGCAACTGGGGGTTGAGGATTTTAGAGACTTGGAATACTATTGCGATTTATCCCAGGAGTCCAGCGGATTTCCCATTTTTATCGGAGATGATGCCAGAGGGAATCAAATTTATTCCCTGGGGGTGGGGAAAGATCTGCAAATGGGACAAAAAACTATTGAAAATCTGTTAACTATTCTAGGTTTTTCTTATCAAGACCTTACCCTGAGACCGGTATCAATAAAAGCCGAAAGGTTTTTGGCATGTTTGGGGAAAATCCCCCGTTACCTGGGGGGAAGAAAGATTAATCTCTTTTTCTCCGATATTATTTTGCGCCAGGAACTAACAACCATAAAAGAAAATGTAGAACAATTCTGTAATTAGCCAGGGGAAAAACATTTCCTGCCATTATTAAGCCCCTATTTTTTGAACTTTTAAAGTTCATAGCATAACATAACATCAGCACTTTTCTAAAACCTTTATATTCATTCCTTGATTCTACTACAAAGAGTTAATATTCATTAGCTTGTATAAATATTCCGCTCCAGCGTCCTTAATAGCGACCGCAGGGAGCATCAGTTGTTCGTTGACAGATTAGTTCTTTTATGCTTCAATATCATGTAAGTAATCGTTAACTAACCCTCCGCGACCGGGCCACAACCAACGATAAAAATGAGTTAGTATGCGTTGATTTAATAAGATGTAGTAGGAAATAAATTAAACCCCTTACTCCTTACCCCTCACTCCTCACTTTTCTTACTAACAGGGAGGTTTTTATGGCGAATAATTATATGAAGCGAAAAGACCGAATAATTCTAACTGCTGTTGAAATTATTGATCAACTGGGAGTTCAAGGCCTGACTATCCGGGAGATTGCTTCTCGTCAGGAAATAAGTGAGGCTGCTATTTACCGCCATTTTGCCAATAAATCGGAAATATTGCTGGGAACGATTGATTACTTTTCTTCCTATGACGCTTTATTATTTAGAACGATTGAAAGCCAGAATATGAAGGCCTGGGAAGGCATCACCTTTTTGCTTGCTTCCTACACGGAATATTACGAAAATTATCCGGCAATTACTGCTGTTACTTTTACGCAGGAAGCTTTTCAATTAGAACCCGAAGCTCGGGAAAGAATGGAGAATGTCATAGATAATCGCTTGCGATTTATTAAACAAATGGTTATCAAGGGGCAAAAGGAAGGTGAATTTACCAGAGATATTTGCAGTGAAGGAATAGTGGACATAATTTTCGGTACTGTACAATTTATAATCCTTCGCTGGAGAGCTAAAAATTATGATTTTGCCTTGAAGGAACATGTTCTTTCGACTTTATCTATTTTAATAGAAGCGTTTTCTACAGTTAAATTGGAGAACCGTTTTGCCTGGGGGGGTGTTTTTAATCAGGAGGTTTCATCTTCCACATTCGATAGTGTTTTAACCAGACCCGGATTATTCCTGGAGAAGGGTAAAGACCAAGTGAATGAAAAAAGTGAGGGTTAATATTTACCCTGGTAAGGCTTTGCAACATAAGAAATATTGGGGGGAGTATATTGAAAAGTGTTCTTATAGTTGATGATGCTATGTTTATGCGTTATACCCTCAGAAAGATACTGGAGAAAAATGGGTTTATGGTAGTTGCTGAGGCTGAGAACGGGCTTCTGGGTGTCCAAAAATATGGGGAACTACTACCTGATATTGTTACCATGGATATTACCATGCCAGAGTTAAACGGTATTGGTGCAGTACAATTAATAAAACAAATCAACCCCCAGGCCAAAATCATAATGATTTCTGCCATGGGTCAACAGCATTTGGTGCGTGAAGCTATTCTTGCCGGGGCCTCCAATTTTTTGGTTAAGCCCTTTAGCGAAGAAAGATTTATAGAGGTCTTAAATTCAATATAACGAGATTAAATATGTCCCCCGCTTCTATAAGCAACCGGGTTCCTATTAGCAAAACAAGTGACGAGTTATATCCCCACCTCGTTGCAGCGTTGTGGGGTACTACGAAAGAGCTTTGAGCTGAGTGGGTAATTTTATTTGGTGTTTGAATTCTTAATAGGGGAGCGTTGACAGATGGACAAAAGCTTGAGCAAAGAACCTATGTTGGAGATGTTCATATTTGAAAATCTGCAGCTCTTGGAGCAATTAGAGCAGACTATATTGGCCCATGAGAAGGATCGTTGTCTGGAAAGTGCAGTCATCAACGAAATCTTCAGGATAATGCATACTATCAAGGGATCGGCGGCCATGATGATGTATGATAGTATCTCTTCTCTGGCTCATGCCATAGAAGATCTGTTTTTCTATATTCGTGAATTCCATCCAGATGAGATGGACTATAGCAAGATTTGTGATATGGTTCTGGATGGTATTGACTTTATCAAAAATGAAATCGGAAAACTGGAACAAGACCAGGAAGCAGATGGAGATTCATCTCCTTTTGTTGAAAATATCGGGCAATACTTGCTACTGATAAAAGATGATTCCCGGAATAGTAAGCTCATTAATGAAGCTGCAACCCGGCCTGCCGGGCACCGAAAAAAGTTCTACATATCTACCTCCAAATCACCTCCTACTGAGAACATAAAACGCTACCATGCTCTAATATATTTCACCCCTGGTTGTGAAATGGAAAATATAAGGGCTTTTAACCTGGTACATAAACTTAAAGATCAGGCAGAACAGATTGATTACATACCGGCAGATATTATTGAAAACAATGATAGTGTTGAATTTATTAGAGAAAACGGCTTTGCCGTTATATTTACTACTCACCTGCAACAGGAAGCAATAAATGAACTTTTTATGAAGGAGGCTTTTATAGATAGCCTGGATCTACGAGTGATGGAAGATGAAGAATGGGAGATAGAGCAACTAAGGGCTCGTAATCAGATTATTCTAGAAGACGAGCCTTGCGTCAGCAATAATGAAGTTAGGGAAATAGGAGCCCATCTGCATTCAGGCAGCACCCGGCAGAGCTTAATCAGTGTTAATGTCGATAAGCTGGATAGGCTTATGGATATGGTGGGTGAATTGGTAATTAGTGAGACTATGGTAGCATTTAACCCTGATTTGAGAACTGCGGCCAAGCTGGATAATTTTCACAAAGCCACTCGTCAACACCGGAAAATTATTAACGAAATGCAAGACTTGGTGATGTCGATACGAATGGTGCCATTGAGCATGACCTTCCAGAAGATGAACCGTATAGTAAGAGATATGAGCAAGAAACTAAAGAAAAATGTGGAACTGATAATCATTGGTGAAGAGACCGAAGTGGACAAGAATATTATTGAGCATCTTTCCGACCCGATTATGCATCTTATTAGGAATGCTATTGACCATGGCATTGAAAGCCCGGAAAAGCGCGCTAGTTTGGGAAAATCACCGGTAGCCCGGGTCTACCTGGAAGCTAAAAATGAGGGCGGAGATGTCTATATTATAATAAGGGATGATGGGGCAGGGTTGAATAAGGAGAAGATACTGGAACGAGCCCAAGCCCGAGGTTTGATGCAAAAACCCGACAGTAATTTGTCTGATGGAGAAATATACTCCACCATTCTACTATGTAAACGAAATTTCCAGCGTTTTAACCCAAATGGCCCGTAATAACCTGGATGTAGAAATTAGCCAGGATTTCCGGGGGGATTTTAGCGCTATCAAGGATTCACTTAATTATATTATCACTTCCCTAAATGAGACCATGAGCGGTATCAATATGGCTTCTGATCAGGTAGCCAATGGTTCGGCCCAGGTAGCGCGTTCCAGCCAGTTTCTAGCTCAGGGGGCAGCCGAACAATCCAGTGCTATTGAACAGTTAACTGCTTCCATAACCCAGATAGCTGCTCAGACCAACCAGAATGCAGCTAATGCCAACCAGGCTAATGATTTAGCCTTGACTGCCCGTGATAATGCCATAAAAGGGAATGAAGAGATGAAAAACATGCTGGAAGCAATGGAAGCCATAAATGAATCTTCCAACAATATTTCCAAAATAATTAAAGTAATTGACGAAATCGCCTTTCAAACTAATATTCTAGCTTTGAATGCAGCGGTTGAGGCGGCCCGGGCAGGACAGCATGGTAAAGGTTTTGCGGTGGTGGCCGAGGAAGTGCGAAACCTGGCAGCCCGCAGTGCTAGCGCCGCCCGAGAAACTACAGATATGATAGAGGGTTCTATTAAGAAAACCGAAGCCGGAACCAGAATAGCCAACGAAACCGCTGAAGCCCTGGGTAAAATTGTGGAAGGAGTCACCAGAATGGCTGCTCTGGTGGGAGATATCGCAGTTGCCTCCAATGACCAGGCTACCGGTATATCCCAGATAGACAAGGGAGTAGAGCAGATCTCCCAGGTAGTGCAAACCAATGCTGCTACTGCTGAGGAAAGCGCTTCTGCTGCCGAGGAATTGTCCAGTCAGGCCGTTTTAATGAAGGATGAAGTCGGTAAGTTTACCTTAAAGAAGAGAAATGAGCGTGCTATACAATTGTCCGACCTGAGCCCGGAAATGTTAGCCATGGTAAAAGAATTGCTGCAAAAACAGAAGATAATGCAAGCGGTAGAAAGTAGAGAGCCCAGAGCTATAGAAAATGCTTCCCGGGGTAATTCCAGGCTGCAAATCTCGCTTAGCGATAAGGAGTTTGATAAATACTAGATTTCGATACAATGATCCCAGGCAACTTTTTTCTGCAGCGGGGGTTTATATGAAAAGTAGGTGATAGTATGATTAAATTATCGCAACATGAGCTTTATTGGCTGGCTGACTATGTTTATAATTATTGCGGCATTGATTTGAAACAGAAAAAACACCTGATTGAAAGCCGTTTGAGCAATTATTTGCTGGAAACGGGGTTTTCCAGTTTTGCCGGCTATTATAGACACTTGCTGCAGGATTCCAGTGGGGAAAGCATTACCGCTATGTTGGATCGTATTACCACCAATCATACTTACTTTATGCGGGAAAGCCAACACTTTGACTTTTTCCGGGATAGGGTACTGCCCGAGCTGTTGAGCAAAGTGAAAAACCGGGATCTCCGTATCTGGAGTGCCGGTTGCAGTAGTGGTGAGGAAGCCTATACCCTGTCTATGGTAATTAGTGATTTCTTTAGCTCTCAACAGGCAGCATGGGATACACGGATATTGGCTACCGACATTTCTACGCGAGCTCTGCAAAAAGCTAAGGAGGCAGTTTATACGGAGGAGCAAATAGAAGCTTTGCCCGCCGGTTGGAAACTACGGTATTTTCAGGAGATTAACCGGGATAGTTTCAGGATAAGAGAAAGAATTAGAAGACAAGTCATTTTTCGCCGGTTCAACCTGATGGAAAGCCCCTTTCCTTTTAAAAAAGCATTTCAGGTTATTTTTTGTCGCAATGTTTTGCTATATTTTGATTCCAGCACCAGGAGCAAGCTGATTCAGCGTTTTTACGACTCTATTGAGGATGGTGGTTATTTTTTCATAGGGCAGGCCGAGTCAATTAATTGGGATAATAATAGGTTTAGCTATGTGATGCCAGCCGTTTATAGAAAGGAGTAGTTGCTTCTTGCGGCTCAGAAGAATAAAAACGCTGATAGTGGATGATTCTCTTCTATTTAGGGAAACCCTGGCGCGTGGTATTTCCCGTGATCCGGCTATAGAGGTAGTGGCTACTGCAGTTGATGCCTTTATGGCCAGGGATATGATTATCAAATATAAACCTGATGTAATGACCTTGGATGTAGAAATGCCGCGTATGAGCGGTATTGAATTCTTGCGGCGGCTTATGCCCCAATACCCATTGCCGGTAGTAATGATCAGTGCTCTCAGTGAGAGTGTTTTTGATGCTCTTAACGCTGGGGCGATAGACTTTGTAGCCAAACCGGATATGAACCGGAATCGGGATCTGGACTCCTTTTTCAGCGAGTTGATTCTTAAGATTAAGATTGCTTCCGTAGCCCGTTTGGGACGGCGAGCGGAGGTTTCAAAACTACTACCAACGGGAAAATCACAGGCCGACCAGGGTTGGGTTATTGCTATCGGTGCATCCACCGGTGGACCTGAAGCTATTTACCAAATTGTTAAGAATTTTAACCAAGACACTCCTGGAACAGTAATAGTGCAGCATATGCCCGCCGGATTTACCAGAATGTATGCAGAGCGCTTAAATGATACGTGTGTGGTCGAAGTCAAGGAAGCGCAAAATAATGACCAGGTAAAAATGGGACAAGTGTTAATAGCCCCGGGGGAATATCAAATGCGCCTGAAGCAAAAAGCTGGTAATTATATGGTTGAATGTCATCCGGGTGAAAAGGTAAATGGTCATTGCCCAGCGGTAGATGTACTATTTGATTCAGTGGCCCAAAGCGCTGGAGCCCGGGCGGTGGGAATCATATTAACCGGTATGGGCAGTGATGGAGCCCGGGGACTACTGGCCATGAGAAAGGCGGGAGCCAGGACAATTGGCCAGGATGAAGCCTCCTGTGTGGTTTATGGCATGCCGAAGGTGGCTTATGAATTAGGGGCGGTAGAAAAGCAATACCCCTTGAATTATATAGGACAAGCGCTGTATAAGCTCATAAACCAACTATAACGAGGTGAAATATGTCCCCCATTTCTTTAAACGGTTAAAGTTCCTAACAAAACAGGCGGCGGGTTCTAATCCCCTGCCTCGTTGCAGCGCTGTTTTGAAACTTCTCCGCAGTTTCTTTCTATGCTTAAATTTATAAGGGTGATGTTTGATGTTGGAAGCAGAAAAACATGAATATGCGAAAACCATAAGCAGGATTCTGGAGGAAAGAGATCATTTACAGATTATCCTGGAGAGTATAGGTGATGGTATCATAACTACTGATATGGAGGGTAATATAAGTATGATGAATCCGGTGGCGGAAAAACTGACCGGTTGGAGTCGGGAGGAAGCCCTGGGAAAACACCTGTATGAGGTTTTCAGGATTATTGATAATACGAGCAAACAGCCGTTGGAGAACCCTTTTGATAATGTCTTTACTCGAGGTTTGAGCCAGGGCCTACTTAGAAATTCTGCATTGCTCGACCGTGATGGAGAAACGCGATTTGCTTCTGCCTGTGCTTCGCCTATTATAGATAAGAATCAGAAAAGGGCGGGCATGGTAGTGGTATTTCGCGATATTGACCGGATTAAGAAAAACGAGGACGAGATTCGTTGCCTGTCCTGGGTTTTGCAGCTTAGCTCCAATGCCATAATTATCTTTGATATCCAGGGCATAGTCCAGTTCATAAACAGCCGTTTCACCCAGTTGACTGGCTATGAAGCATATGAAGTAGTTAACCGGAATTTGAGACTTATCAATAACCTGCCATTAGATGTTGAAAAAATATTTGCCCGGTTGCGGGCAGGTGAAGAGTGGCATGATGAAGTTTTTTTCCACAACCGCCAGCTGGAACCCTGCTGGTGGTCAATATACTGTACTGCGGTCAGAGACGAGGAAGATAAGATAACAAGTTATTGTAGTATTATTCAAGATATAAGCGAGCATAAGCAAGCTGAAGAAAACTTGAAAAAGGCCAAGGAAGCGGCGGAGGTGGCCAATCGCGCCAAGGCCGAATTTTTAGCCAACATGAGCCACGAAATTAGAACTCCCCTGAACGCTATTATTGGCATGACCAGTTTGAGCCTTTTATCTAATCCTGAACCAGATCAGAAAGAAAACCTGGAAATTATCAAAATGGCCGGTGATACTCTATTAAGTATTATTGATAATATTCTAGACTTTTCTAAAATTGAAGCCGGCAAATTGACTGTTGAAAAAATTAATTTCAACCTGCATGAACTGATTGAGAAGAACATTACCATACATAAAGCACGAGCACAGGAAAAAGGTCTGCTTTTGCTCTATTACATAGATCCCGCCATACCAGTCCAGGTAAACGGAGATCCCTATCGTCTGCAACAGGTTTTTAACAACCTGATCGGCAACGCCATCAAGTTTACTGACCATGGAGAAGTTGAGGTGCGTTTAAAACTGCTGGATATATTTGATGATCATATTGTTTTACAAGCATCGGTGGCCGATACCGGAAGAGGTATAACCGCTGGCCAGCAAGAAAAGATGTTTGAAAGTTTTTACCAGGGGGATAGTTCAATAAGCCGTACTTATGGGGGTACCGGCCTGGGCCTTAATATCTCCAAAAAAATTGTGGAAATGATGCAAGGCAAGATTTGGCTGGAAAGCGATATCGAGTCAGGCAGCACCTTTTATTTTACGGTTGAATTGGGAATCCCGGAATCGTCTAAACTGGAGGCTGAATCAAACCAAGCAATTAATCAAAAAGCTGATACCGAAAAAAACCCATCCCTGTTCATACTGGTGGTTGAGGACAACGAAGTAAACCAAATGGTGCTCTCTAACTTGCTCCGCTCTCAGGGTCATCAGGTGGAGGTGGCTGCCAATGGGGTCGAAGCCCTGGAGCTGCTGGATAAAAATAACTATGACCTGGTTTTTATGGATATATTAATGCCGGTAATGGATGGACTGGAGACAACCCGCCGTATTCGTGAACAGGAAGAAATAACTGGATTCCATATTCCCATTATCGCTATAACCGCTCATGCTATACATGGCGACCGGGAGAAATTCCTGGCTGCGGGTATGGATGATTACCTCGCCAAACCGGTTCAAATGGAAGAACTTAACCAGGCCATAAGCAAAATAATTAAAAAGGCCAGGTCAACGACAACAACCATCAATCATTTGGATATAGAACCCTTAAGCCCCAAAGATCTTTTTTTTAAGGTTGACAGCAGCTTTTTGGATCAGGTTGAGAAAGCTATTTTGAAACTCGATCTGGCATTATTGAGCCTTGATTTGCAGCAGGTGGAAAAGTGGGCTCATGAGACAAAGGAACTGGCCTACCAAATGGATGAGATTACTATTAAGAACCTGGCTTTTAAGATAGAACTTGGTGCCCGCAAAGGGGATCTGGATCAATGCTGGAGTCTCTTGCAGAAACTGCAGGAAATATATGATTATCTTTCTTCTATGGGATCTTGATATTTATAAAATTATTGTGATGGAGGTTTAATAATGAAGGTATTAATTGCCGAGGATGATTTGGCCAGTCGCAAATTCCTTTATAAATTCCTTTCCCGATACGGTAACTGCGATATTACCGTAGATGGTATCGAAACCATAGATGCTTTTTTGTTGGCCCATGATGAGGGCCAACCCTACGATTTGATATGTTTGGATATAATGATGCCCAAATTAGATGGGATAAAAACCCTGAAAACCATAAGGGATTTGGAGAAGCAACGTGGATTGCCAGACTCAGAGCTGGTGAAAATTATAATGACCACCGCCCTTAATGAGCCGGAAACGGTTTTTAATTGTTTTGATTCAGGATGCGAAGCTTATGCAGCTAAACCCATTGACACTGATAAGCTCTTGGAGGCCATAAAGCGCTTGGGATTGTTGGACTAGAGGAAGCACGACGGGAAAGGCAGAGGGGGAAGGGTATACAAACTTGCGCAGCCAGGTTTTTTGATGGATAATTGTTTTCAGGATTCTGCTGCGGAGGAAAAGATTTTGACTGCACCTATAAAAGACATCATGGAAAACAGCATTGCCGGGGAAATGGATATAGAACCCGGAGATAAACTTTATAGCATTAATGGTAATGAGATAAATGATATCCTTGATTACCAATTCTATTCCCAGGAAGATTATTTGCTGGTGGAAATTGAAAAGGCCAATAGCGGGGAATTATGGGTCCTGGAGATTGAAAAAGAATATGATGAAGAATTGGGCCTGCTTTTTGATGGGCTTATTTTTGATAAGATGAAATTGTGTCAGAACCGCTGCCTATTTTGTTTTGTAGACCAGCTTCCGCGCAAAATGAGAAAAACCCTCTATGTAAAAGATGACGATTACCGCTATTCATTTCTGCTGGGAAACTTTATCAGCCTGACCAATCTGAATGAAAAAGATTGGGATAAGATCCTTTCTATGCGACTAAGTCCCCTTTATGTTTCAATACACTGCATGCAGCCTGAACTAAGAGCCCGTCTTTTCAACAATCCCCGGGCGGCTAATATAAAAAGTGAGCTGAAACGTCTGCAAGAAGCCGTAATAGAAGTACATACGCAAATAGTGCTCTGTCCCGGCATTAATGATGCTGAAGTTTTACAGCATAGTATATACGAGCTGGCCCAGTTCTTTCCATCAGTTGCTTCGGTTGGGGTGGTTCCAGTGGGCTTAAGCGGGCATCGCCAGGGGCTTGCCCCTCTTCGGGGATTTAGGGTGGATGAAGCTATAAAGACCATCGAACTAGTGGATAGCTTCCAGGATGAATTCCGACCCCGTCTGGGACGAGGGTTTGTTTATGCCGCTGATGAGTTTTACCTAAAAGCCGGAAGAGATTTTCCGCCTGCTCTTTATTACGATGATTATTGCCAGGTGGAAAATGGGATAGGCCTGGCTCGTATATTTTTAGATGATTTTGCAGAAATCGAGACCAGTTTGCCTATAGTGGTAAAAAGTCAGGAGGTCTATCTGATAACCGGTATTTCGGCTGGACCAGTGCTGGAAAAAGTAGTCAGACGGTTAAACCGGATAGAAGGGTTGGAGTTGAAGATAATACGTGTAACCAACCGCTTTTTCGGTGGCGGAGTTACAGTTACCGGTCTCCTAACCGGTGCTGATATTATTGCCACCCTGGGACGGGATTTTGCAGGTAAAAAGCTAATAATACCCGAAATAGTATTTAAAGAAGGACAAGATATTATGCTGGATGATAGCAGCCGAGAAGAACTGGAAGAAAAAACTGGAGCCGAAATAATTACGGTTGATGGCAGTGCTCGCTCTCTGGTAAGAGCAGTGCTATCGCTTACGGAGGTATAACAATGAAACCGGTTGTCGCTATTGTAGGACGCCCCAATGTGGGAAAATCCACTCTATTTAACCGCCTGGCCGGAGCCCGGAAGGCCATAGTGGAGGATATACCCGGGGTAACCCGGGATAGATTGTATGATAGTTCGGATTGGAACGGCCGGGAGTTTATCATTATTGACACCGGGGGTATTCGTTTTAATGAAGGGGATATTTTTGCCCGCGAAATCAAGCTGCAGGCTGAGCTCGCTATTGAGGAAGCCGATGTCATAGTACTGGTTCTGGACAGCCGTGAGGGCATCACTGCTGAAGATGAACAGGTGGCCAACCTCCTTAGAAAGTCCAACAAACCGGTAGTACTGGCGGCCAACAAGGTCGAAGAATTCAAAAAACAATTGGATTACTACGAGTTCTATAAATTGGGACTGGGTGACCCCATACCGGTTTCGGCTATGCATGGTTATAATACCAATGAACTGCTGGATGCAGTAATTTCCCACTTTAAACCTGCACTTGAATATGAAGAAGAAGGGGACGCAATTAAAATTGCCATAGTGGGGCGTCCCAATGTAGGAAAATCATCACTGGTAAATGCTTTATTGGGAGAAGAAAGAGTTATAGTCAGCGATGTGCCTGGAACTACCAGGGATGCAATTGATACTCCTTTTCAATTTAAGGGACAAAACTATCTATTGATTGATACTGCCGGTATGAGAAGAAAATCGCGCATCAAAGAGACAACGGAGAGATACAGCGTTATTCGGACTCTAAAAGCGATTGAACGGGCTGATGTAGTGCTGATTATGCTTGATGCCACTGAAGGGGTAGCGGAGCAGGACAAAAAGATTGCCGGTTATGTGCATGAGCAATCCCGGGCTAATATAATAGTAGTAAACAAGTGGGACCTGGTGGAAAAAGATGGGCAAACCATGAATCGTTTTGATAAAGATATTCGCGAGGAACTCAAGTTTCTATCCTATTCTCCCATAATGTATGTATCTGCCCTGACCAAAAAACGGATATTTCAAGTATTGGAGATAGTAAACTTTGTGGCAGAACAGCACCACCGCCGGGTAAATACTGCGGAGCTTAATCAAGTGATTAATGAGGCCATGATGCTAAACCCCTTGCCCGGAGGAGGCGGCAAAAGAATAAAAATACTATATAGCACTCAAGTCCGTGTCGCCCCACCTACTTTTGTTTTCTTTAGCAACAAGCCGGAAATGGTACATTTCTCTTATTTGCGTTATTTGGAAAATGCACTGCGCAAGAACTTTGGTTTTGAGGGAACTCCCATTCGCCTGTTGCTGCGCCAGAACACGGAGCGCGATAATTGCTAATATAACTTACTTTTCATCGGCTGGTTGCGGTCCCCGTGCATGGGGGGTAGTAAGGAAAGTGAGGAGTGAGGGTTAAGGGGTGAGGGGTTATTAGTCGTTGGTTGTCAGTAGTCAGACTTCAGACGGGAGGGAGTTTTCTAACCCTCTTTTTATAAACAAGCGCATACTAACTCGCTTTTCGCCACTAGTTGTGGCTCTCGGGCCATGGGGGGGAGTAAGAAAATAGTTTTTGACGCTGAAGATTTGAGATGTCAACAACCCTGTCCCCATATCACGCGAAGAATCAATAACTTGGAGGGGAGATTTATTTGCAAGAGGCAGCCTTACTTGTTTTATGTTATTTGTTGGGCTCTATACCGTTCTCTTACTTTTTCACCCGCATGCTTACCCGGCAGGATATCCGCAAGAGGGGCAGTGGTAATGTTGGTGCCACCAATGTCTTTCGTACTTCAGGCCCTGGGGTGGCCCTGCTGGCTTTTCTTGGTGACTTGCTAAAAGGACTCCTGGCGGCCTGGATTGGCCAATCCACCGGCAGCCAGCTTTTGCTGGTTATCTGCGTGATTCTGGCCGTAATAGGCCATATTTATCCCGTCTTCCTTGGTTTTAAAGGAGGGAAGGGAGTAACCACATCGGCAGGCATCATCCTTTTCCTGATGCCCGATGTAACCGGCATATTATTATTGATTTTCCTGGCCATAGTCTATTTTACTCGCTATGTTTCTCTGGGTTCGATTACTGTTGCTTGTCTGCTTCCTTTGGTAAGCCTGGCTATGGGTAAGCCCTGGTCTTATGTAGTAATTGGGATTTTAATGGCTGCTTTAGTAGTCTATCATCACCGGGAAAATATTGACCGGCTTAGGAATGGCAGTGAAGCAAAGATAACTGACAAAGCCTAGTAAAACGGAAGACGGAGGACGGAAGGCGGAGGGCGGGCACAACTGATGCTCCCTACGGTCGCTATTAAGGAAGCACCCTGCGGGTACAACTGATGCTCCCTGCGGTCGCTATTAAGGAAGCACCCTGCGGGCACAACTGATGCTCCCTACGGTCGCTATTAAGGAAGCTGAGCGGTATATTTTTACAAGCGATATTAACAACTTTTTGCAGTACAAGCTTAATTTAAATAATATGAAAATAACGGAGAGTGGGAAATGCCTAAAATATGTATTCTGGGGTCTGGCAGCTGGGGGACAGCCCAGGCCTTGTTATTGAGCAGTAAAGAATTTCAGGTAATTCTTTGGGGACGGATTGAAGATGGGGTAGATAGCCTGCAACAGGATAGGGAAAACCGGCGCTTTCTACCCGGGATTAGGCTTTCGGATACCATAGTGGCCACCAGTGACCTTGCCCGGGCTCTAAAGGGAGCTGATATAGTGGTTATGGCGGTTCCCTCGCAATCGCTTAGAGAAGTCTTGGAAAAGGCCCGTCCTTACCTGGGGAAAGACAGCTGCCTGGTAAATACCGCTAAAGGGCTGGAGATAAGCAGCGGGATGAGAATGAGCCAGGTTGTGGAGGATGTACTCGGTAAACAAAGCAGGGAACGATATGCCGTTTTATCAGGTCCCAGCCATGCTGAGGAAGTAGCCAGGAATATTCCGACGGCAATAACGGTAGCATCCTACCACAAAGAAAATGCTTTCCTGGTACAGGATCTATATATGACTCCCTTTTTTCGGGTTTATACCAATCCAGATGTAGCCGGGGTTGAACTGGGCGGAGCCTTGAAAAATATTATCGCCCTGGGTACAGGAATCGCTTCTGGCTTAGGATACGGAGACAACACCCAGGCGGCTTTATTAACGCGGGGTTTGCATGAAATAATTCGCATGGGCGAAGCTATGGGAGGGGAAGCCCGGACTTTTTCCGGGTTGAGCGGCATCGGAGATTTAGTGGTAACCTGTAGCAGCAGGCATTCACGCAATCGCCAGGCTGGGATATTAATCGGCCAGGGATATAGCCTGGAAGAAACCCTGAAGCAAATCGCTATGGTGGTAGAGGGAGCACACACCATAAGAGTAGTCCATCGTTTGGCTTGCCAATTAAGAATAGATATGCCTATTTGCACTGCTTGCTATAATGTTTTGTATGCTAATAGAAAAGCAAGAGATGAAGTCGATGATTTAATGCGACGACAAAAGAAACACGAAATAGAAGAAATAGTTAAACGAAAAAAGGGATGGTGAAAAGTGGGGTGAAAACCACACTTTTTTTCTTTTCTGGTTATATTACCGAATATTGATAAATATACTTATACTGTTATAACGCAGCTATGGTTTAAGGTACTCATAATCGAAGGGAGGGTGCCTTTTAAAAGTCTAAATCAAGGGAGGGAAAATGAGAAGTGGAAGGAAACAACATCTTAAAGGATATTGCCGAAAGAACTGGAGGTGATATCTATCTGGGTGTGGTGGGGCCGGTTAGAACGGGCAAGTCAACCTTTGTGAAACGCTTCATGGAGTTAATGATACTACCTAATATAAAAGACATTTTTGAGCGTGATCGGGCTAATGACGAGCTCCCCCAGAGCGGATCGGGTAAAACCATTACCACCACTGAACCCAAATTTGTACCCAATGAAGCAGTGGAGATAACCACGCAAAATGGCATAAGCCTTAAGGTAAGGCTTATTGACTGTGTGGGGTATTCTGTTGACGGGGCTCTGGGTTACGAAGAGGATGAAGAACCTCGCATGGTTAGAACTCCCTGGTTTGACTATGAGGTTCCCTTCGAAGAGGCAGCCGAAATAGGAACCAGGAAGGTTATTACTGATCATTCCACTATCGGTATAGTAATTACCACTGACGGGAGCATAAGCGATATCCCCCGGGAAAATTATGTTTCTGCTGAAGAGAGAGTTATCAATGAACTTAAGGAACTCAACAAGCCTTTTATCGTTCTCTTGAATTCGACCCGTCCGTATGAAAAAGAAACTCTTAATTTGGCTGAGGAACTTAGCGAAAAGTATGAAGTCAGCATTATCCCCGTGGATGCTGCCAGAATGAGTACAGAGCAAGTATATGGTATTTTGGAAGAAGCATTGTATGAATTCCCGGTTCATGAGGTTAATATCAAGCTGCCGCAATGGGTGGACGAATTAGAAGAAGACTTCTGGTTGCGTCAAAATATGGAGACCTCTATCCGTGAAATTCTAAATGCTATACGCAAAGTCCGTGACATCGACCGGGCCGTAGAGCAGCTTTCCGACATGGAGAATGTCAGTTATGTCAGCCTGGAAGAGATGAATTTGGGTACAGGAACTGCTAGGATAGAGGTAAGTGTACCGGAAGAGCTCTTCTATCAAGCATTGAGTGAGGTTAGCGGTTTTGGAGTGGAAGGAACCCATGACATTATGCGTATTATGAAAGACCTCAGTGTGGCCAAGAGGGAATTCGACAAGATTTCCTCAGCTTTGGATGAAGTGAAGGAATCGGGTTACGGAGTAGTTACCCCGCGTCTAGAAGAAATGTTCCTGGAAGAGCCGGAATTAATCCGCCAGGGTAGCCGATTTGGAGTCAAATTAAAAGCTAAGGCACCTTCATTACACATAATAAGGGCTGATATAACTACAGAAATTACCCCTATTATTGGAACGGAAAAGCAGTGTGAAGAACTGGTGCGCTACATGCTGGATGAATTTGAGGAGGATCCAGGCAAAATATGGGAGTCCAATATTTTTGGCAAATCACTACATGATTTAGTAAGAGAGGGAATCCAAAACAAACTGCACCGTATGCCTGAGAATGCCCAGCACAAGCTGCAGGATACCTTACAGAGAATTGTTAACGAGGGCAGTGGTGGCTTGATCTGTATCATAATTTAAGGATTTTAGTAAAACTTTATAGTGCTAATAAAAAAAGCCGGTATTACAACCGGCTTTTTTTAAAGAGTTTAATCTTCTAAGCCTCATCTCTACAACCTATGCAGTCAAATGTTATAACGAGGTGAAATATGTCCCCTGCTTCTTTAAGCGGCCAAAGTTCCTATTAACAAAAAAAGCGCTGGGTTCTAATCCCCCGCCTCGTTGTAGAGCTGTGTTGAAACTGCTCTGCAGTATCTTCCGATGCTTAAAAATATCCTATTTTGCTTGATTATATTAAAATAGTAATCTAATATAATATAAATAATTAATACCTAAACAATTATTGTTGGTTAAAAATGTTCCAATGTTTTACGTTCAAGTATAATTCTATTGCCAAAGCACCCTTTCTTCGAAAACCTCTATACGGCAAAAAAGGAAATAGATAGGATTATTGCGGGTAAACACCTATAATTATTTCCAGAATACTACTAAGCGCTGCAGGATTTTCCTGATAACTGTCGAAGGAATACCTTATGCTATCCATCAAGCTTACCACCTACCTGCTAATACTCGCTGTATTTGGTCATTTAGATATTAACAATGTGGCTTGGCAAGTTATCGTAATGCTTTTTTGTTTTGCTTCCTTAAAGTTTAGTATTTTATTTTAATCAAACAAGGATGTGGTTAGTTGATGTCAAAGGACAGGCCTGCTATGGAGTTCACGAACAGCTCGCAAGAAATTAAGCTGGAACCGAATAATAGCGGGCTTTATATATTGGAAAGTATTAATGGATTAATCCTTTGTTGTAACAGCAGCGGCAGTTTAACTTTTGCTAACAAAAAGGTGCGGGAGATGCTGGGCATTAAGGTTGAAGAGGTACCGGAGTTAAAGATTTACGACTTTGTTAATCCACAGGAATATAATCTGCTAGAAAAAAAGTGTTTACTGCCTTACAAGGACATATTTCATTATCTTTTGAATCCTGTATTTTGGATGCCAAGAAAATCCCTAGACTTCATCGACTGAATATATCAGTGCCGGTTGATGGGAAAAAAGATGAAGATGAAGTTCTTATACTCCTGGAAGATCTTAGTGAAAGAAGGCAGATGGAAGAAGCCTTCGTAGATTCAGAACACCGCCTGGCCCTCATAATTGATTTTCTGCCTGATGCTACCCTGGCCATTGATTGTAATGGCCGGGTAATAACCTGGAACCGGGCCGCTGAAGAAATGACTGGAGTCAGAGCCAGAGAAATTATCGGAAAAGGAAATTATGAATACGCTTTGCCTTTTTATGGTTATCGCCGTCCGCTTTTGCTGGATCAGGTGCTGTCAGCCAGTGCTGAGTGGCAGCAAAGTTATACCGTATTGGAGAAAAAGGATCGTATCCTGAGTGTGGAGAACTTTTATCCCGCTGTTGGGGAGAGTGGAGCCTATCTCCGGTCTACGGCAGCGCCTTTACTGGATGCCGATGGAAAACTTATCGGTGCCATAGAATCGATTCAGAATGTGACTCAGAAAAAACGGGCCGAAGAGATTACGGCTATACAGCGGGATCTGGGTATTTCTATGATAGCAGTTAATGGAATGGAAGAAGCTTTGTCCATTTGTCTAAACTCGGCATTAAAAATCAGCGGAATGCATGCTGGAGCCATATTTCTGGTGGACAAAGGAGGCGACAAGTTGACCTTATCGGTGCACAGAGGTCTTTCTCCGGGATTTGTTGAACAAGTCAAGACTTGCGCTTTTAATACTGAATCTTCTCTATATACCCAGGCTTTATATTCCTCAGCAGATGAACTGACTGCATATTTTGGCGATATTATTCTCCAGGAAGGCTTAAAAAGTATGGCGATTATACCCATATATCATAAAGATAAGATGCTTGCTTCTTTGAAGCTTTCTTCCCGGATAATTAGTATGGTTCCAGAGCATAGCCGTCAGGCCATAGAGAATGTGGCTAATTATATAGGAACTATAATAGCTCGACTGCAGGTGGAAGAAGAGTTGCGGGAGAGCGAGGAGAGGTATCGGCAATTGGTGGAGGTGTCTCCTGATGCTATTGCGGTTCATATCAATGGTCGGATAGTTTTCATCAACCATGCCGGTGCCCGGTTGCTGGGTGCAGAAAAAGTTGAGGGCATTCTGGGTAGAAGGATAATAGAGTTTATACATCCGGAAAGTCGCCAGGTTTATATTGATTTGATGGAACCATTGGCTGCTAATGGAGTATTCCCCTTAACGGAAATGAAAATAATCTTGATTAACGGTAGAATAATTTATGCAGAAGTTACTGGTGCTGCTCTGGTATTTGAGGGAACGCCTGCTGTGCAAGTCATTGTGCGTGATATTACAGTGCGTAAAAAAGCACAATATGACCTTTCTCGGGAAGTATACAAACTTCGGGTACTATATGATCTGGCTGTGGCTATGTCATCCAGTCAAAGCATGGACGAAACCCTGAAGCTCACCGCAGACAAGAGCAGGGAGCTTTTCGCGGCTGATTGTATCTTTATATTCTTGATGGATGAAAATAAAAGTGAAGCATTTCCTCATACCCTGTCCGGCAATAAATTGACAGAATGGCTAGAAGTCAGGATACCATATGGAAAAGGCCTGATTGGTATGGTTGCCGCCAGTGAAAGTGGATATATCATAGAAGATTATATCACTAGTCCTCTTTTTACCCACATTTTTGACGATCTGGTGCTGGAAGAGGGCCTGATTTGTGGTTTGGCGGCTCCTATTATAATCGGAAATGATTGCCTGGGAGTATTGGTGGTAGGCCATAGAAAACGAACTGTGTTAACCGAAGCCAATCTGGACACCCTTACCTTGATTGCTAATCTGCTAGCAGTGGAGATTACCCGCGATCGGGCTGAAGAAAGCCTGCAAAAGAGTTTGGAACATTTAAGAACAGTGTTTGAATGTACAGTCAACGCTCTTTCCATAACTGCAGAGAAGAAGGATCCCTATACTGCAGGGCACCAGCGCAGGGTAGCTTCCCTGGCCTGTGCTATTGCCCAGGAAATGAAACTTCCCCAATACTATATTGATAATGTCAGGACCGCTTCTATTTTACATGACATTGGCAAGCTACAGATACCTACTGATATACTTACCAAACCCGGAGGCTTGACGGAAATAGAAAGATTATTGGTAAAAACCCATCCCCAGGCAGGATACGAGATTGTTAAAACTATTCCCTTTGCCCAGGCAATATCCACTGCTTTATTGCAACATCATGAGCGAATGGATGGCTCTGGCTACCCCCGGGGCTTATCCGGCGAGGAGATTCTTTTGGAAGCAAGAATACTGGCTGTAGCTGATGTGGTGGAAGCCATGGCGTCCCACCGGCCTTATCGGCCTGCATTGGGAATTGAATCAGCCCTGGAGGAGATAAGATGCGGAGCTGGAACAATATATGATGCAGAGGTAGTGGAAGCTTGCTTGAAGGTTTTTTCTAGTAATAATTTTACTTTTTAACAGCAAATATATTTCTAAAATCTATTCTCTATTTTTGACGATAAATCATGAGTGATTCTATTGCAAAAAGTTATTATATTTATGCAACCCTTATGCAACAAAAGGGGTTTTTGTAGTGGAACCATGGGTTTATTATAATACTTTAGATCCTGCTAATTATTTATGAAATTTTTATCTCGGTAATAGGAGAAAACTTTATTGTCCGGGGAGGTTGCGAATGATTAATAGGGCTTTGATTAATAATGCCAAAAAGTTTCTGAATATTCTGGCAAGTATTGAGGATGGCTATTATGAAGTAGATAAAGCGGGAAACCTGGTTTTTTTCAACCAATCTTTGCAGGAAATGCTCGGCTATTCCAAAGAGGAACTGCTGGGTATGAATTATAAGCACTACATGACAAACGAGGATGCTAAAAAGGTATTTAAAACCTATAACCTGGTCTTTCGTACCGGAGAGGCGGCTAAAGGATTTGACTGGCAGCTCATAAGCAAGTCAGGAAGAAAGCTCTATGTTGAAACCTCGGTTAGTCCAATTTTTGCTGCTGATGGGGAAATTACCGGTTTTCTGGGGATAATTCGTGATATTTCCGAACGAAAAAGAACGGAGCAGCAAATAAGGGAGTCAGAGCGCCGACTGGCGGATATTATCAATTTTCTGCCTGATGCCACTTTTGTCGTTGATATAAAGGGCAAGGTTATTATTTGGAATCAAGCAGCCGAAGAAATGACCGGGGTCAAGGCTGAAGATATAATAGGTAAAGATGACTATGAGTACGCCATCCCTTTTTTTGGTTATAAAAAACCCATGCTAGTAGATATTGTAATAGAAGAATCGACTTATGCTCATAACTTAATACCTGGTATAGAAAGGAAGGGACACACTCTTATCCAGGAGATATTCTTCCCGTCTGTAGGCGATTCCGGTCTTTATTGCTGGGCCACAACGGCTCCGCTTTTTGATGGCGAAGGCAATCAAACTGGTGCCATAATTTCATTGAGAGATATTAGCCGTCGTAAGCAAACCGAAAATGCTTTGCAAGAAAGTCTTGAAAAAGCGCAAACTATTCTTAGGAGTACAGTTAATGCACTAGCCATAACCACTGAAAAAAGGGATCTTTACACGGCAGGGCACCAGCGCCGAGTAGCCCAATTAGCTACTGCCATTGCCCGGGAAATGCAATTTCCCGAAGATATAACCCGGGGTATTTATATGGCAGCTACTTTACACGATATCGGTAAAATGCAGATATCTTCAGACATTTTAAGCAAGCCGGGTGAATTGAACGACATAGAAACGCTTTTGGTAAGAACTCATACCCAGGTAGGTTATGAGATAGTTAAAACTATTCCTTTTGAGCTACCGGTAGCCGATATGGTTATCCAACATCACGAGAGAATGGACGGCTCCGGTTATCCGCAGGGCCTGGCCGGATCTCAGATTATGCTGGAAGCTCGTATCTTGGCAGTAGCTGATGTGGTTGAAGCCATGTCTTCACACCGGCCTTATCGCCCAGCTCTGGGTATAAGCCTGGCTCTGGAGGAAATACGGAGCCATCGGGGAACTTTATATGACCCGGATGTCGTAGATGCCTGTTTACGACTTTTTGACCGCGGGAAAATCGATTTTCTATAAGCTTCTTCTTTATTCACCTTTTTTAGCCCACTACTTTCTTCATTGACTAGCTTATGTTACTATTTCTTTGAGTATCGATATTAAAGCCTCCATAGAACAGTTGGCAAAACGATTGGAATAAGTGCCGGGTTTTGGTTCAAGTTTGTATTATCAGTAAAAACAGGAGGAAATCAAATGATTGGTGTAGCTTTGCTCGGATGCGGTACTGTAGGCTCCGGGGTAATTAAATTATTGCAAAAGAATAGTGAAATAATTGACAAAAGAATAGGGGAATCGATTGTAATTAAAAAAGTCCTGGAAAGAGACACAGAGAAATGCCAGTTGCTGGAAATTAAAGATGAGCTGATAACTCAGGATATTCAGGAGATTCTCGATGACCAGGATATTGCCATAGTGGTTGAGTTAATTGGGGGAATAGAACCTGCCTTCTCCTATATCATGGCAGCTTTAGCCCGAGGAAAGCATGTGGTAACAGCCAATAAGGATTTGATAGCAATAAAAGGGAAAGATATTTTCGACCGGGCCAAGGAAAAAGGGGTAGATTTCTATTTTGAAGCCAGCGTTGCTGGGGGAATACCCATAGTATATCCCATGAAACAATCCCTGGCGGCCAACCAGATCCAAGAAGTTATCGGCATCTTAAACGGCACAACCAACTACATACTCAGCAAAATGAGCCAGGAAGGTCGTGATTTTAATGAAGTTCTGGCTGAGGCTCAGCAACTGGGTTATGCTGAATCTGACCCGTCTGCAGATGTAGATGGACTGGATGCGGCTCGCAAGATTGCCATTTTATCATCAATTGCTTTCAACAGCAGGGTTACCCTAGATGATGTATATGTGGAGGGAATACGATCGATTACGGCAGCTGATATCCAATATGCCAAAGAATTAGGTTATGTGATTAAGCTTTTAGCTATTGCCAAGGAGAACTCTCAGCAAAAAATTGAAGTTCGGGTGCACCCGGCTTTTCTACCCAAAACTCATCCCATGGCCGGAGTAAACGATGTATTTAACGCCGTATTTTTACATGGAGATGCTGTGGGGGAAATTATGCATTACGGGCGGGGAGCAGGACAAATGCCAACAGCTAGTGCAGTATTTGGGGATATTATTGAAATCGCTCGCAATATCTTGCATCACAGCAATGCGCGTATTGGTTGCAGCTGTTATGAAAATAAGGCAATTATGGACATCAAAGAATTGGAAGGCGAGTATTATATAAGAATGATAGTAGAGGACCGGCCAGGAGTTTTGGCGGGCATTGCCGCTGTTTTTGGGAATAATAATGTCAGTATCGCGACCGTCTTGCAAAAGACGAGCAAGCAAGGTTGGGCTGAGCTTATTTTAATTACTCACCGGGTTCGGGAGATACATCTAAGGGATTCACTTACTGTACTCAAAGGGCTTAGTATAGTAGGTGAAATTAAAAATGTAATTCGTCTGGAAGGAACAGATAGAGAAGTAGACTAATATTATACAAGAAGGGGTGCTATGTTTACTGTTAAGGTTCCGGCCACAAGTGCCAATCTAGGACCGGGCTTTGATACTTTAGGTTTGGCCCTGCAATTATACCTGGAGCTCAAGGTGACAATAATTCCGCAAAGCACCAGGATTAGATTTTTTGTCGATGGAGAAGAATATCCAGAAGAAATCTTCGGAGATAACCTGGTTTACCAGGCTATGAAAAAAGTATTTGCGGAAGCTGCTGTTGTAGAAGCTCCTGGACTGGAGCTTACTATCAATAGCTCAATTCCACCGGGGAAAGGCCTGGGAAGCAGTGCCGCTGCTATTGTTGCTGGCTTATATGCGGCCAACGAAATTCTGGAGAAGAGATTTACCCAGGAGGACTTAATTAGCTGGGCGGTGGAAATGGAAGGGCATGCTGACAATGTTGTTCCTGCAGTGGCGGGAGGACTTACTACCGCTATGCTTTATAGAGGAAATGTATATTATCAGCAATTTACTTTTCCCCCGGAATTAAAGCTGGTTGTTGCCGTACCTGATATCCAAATATCCACTGATGAATCAAGGCAGCTGCTGCCGAAAAAGATTGATTTTATGGATATGGTAAATAACTTGCAACGAGCCTCCTATTTGTTGGCCAGTTTGATTAAACATGATTTTCGTTATTTGCCAGCAGCAATGGATGATGTGATTTTTCAGCCCCGGCGCAAGCAATTAATCCCCGGTTTTGACAGGGTGTTTTCCCAAGCCCTAGGAAACGGGGCAGTAGGAGTTGCTCTCAGTGGTTCAGGATCTTCTATCATCGCTTTTTGCCAGCAGGAAGAAAAGAGAGTGGCAGAAGCTATGCAAGATGCCTTTGCTGCATCCGGGATCCAAAGCCAGTTAATGATATTGGCAGCTGATCCGGATGGAGTAAAAGTTTTAAGGTAGTGTAATCTTATGGATTTAGGAGTGAATTATCTTGTCACTAATAGTAGCAAAGTTTGGTGGAAGTTCAGTTGCATCAATAGATAAAATCAAGCATATTGCCGGACGGATTAAAGGAATGCGCGATAAAGGCGATGATATAGTTGTAGTTGTCTCCGCCATGGGTGATACCACGGATGAGCTGATTGAACTGGCCAGTCTCACCGGTCATGATTTATGCAAACGGGAAATGGATATGCTTCTAGCTACTGGAGAGCAGCAATCAGCTGCCTTACTGGCTTTGACTCTAAATAATTTTGCTTGCTCGTCTATTTCATTAACCGGTTGGCAGGCGGGAATAAAAAGCGATGACAGCCATAGTAAGGCTCGGATTACCGGAATTGAAACCGGCCGCATAAAAAACGAACTGAAACAGGGTAATGTGGTTATTATAGCCGGTTTTCAGGGCCTGTCTCCCCAGGGTGATATCACAACTTTGGGGAGAGGGGGTTCCGATACTACTGCAGTGGCCCTGGCTGCTTGTCTTGATGCTTTGCGCTGCATGATATTTACCGATGTTGAAGGAGTGTTTACCGCTGATCCCCGAATAGTAAAAGAAGCTAAAAAACTACCCCAGATATCTTATGAAGAAATGTTGGAAATGGCCAGCCTGGGAGCGGGAGTACTACAACCCCGGGCGGCGGAATTTGCTATGTTGTATAATGTTGATGTGGAGGTTCTGAGTAGTTTTAGTCATAATCCTGGAACCATAATAACGGAGGTAGCCAATATGGAAAATCATAGAGCAGTAAGTGGGATAGCGCATGATTTGAATTGTGCTCGTTTTGCCTTATTTGATGTGCCCGACCAACCGGGCATAGCCAAAACCTTATTTAAGACCCTGGCTGCTGAAAACATTAATGTAGATATAATTATCCAGAGCGCTATGAGAGATGGACGCAATGATATTGCCTTTACCATTGAGGAAAAAGAGCTTTCCAGAGCTATTCCCGTGGTGGAAGGATTGGTAAAAAAAATCTGTGCTTCGGGTATGACCTACGGAAATGATGTAGCCAAGGTATCGATTGTCGGAGCGGGTATGCAGAGTAATATTGGCGTAGCCGCTGCTATGTTTGAAGCTCTGGCGGACGAAGGTATCAACATACATATGATAAGCACATCAGAAATCCGCGTTTCCTGTGTTATTGACGAGTGCCATATCAAAGCTGCGATTAAAGCTCTACACCGGAAATTTGAGCTGGATAAGATAGAGTAAATATAGGGTTTGGAGTTCTTGACGAATACCTGCTTCTGTTATACAATATTCTTTGCGTCGGGGTGTAGCTCAGTTTGGTATGAGCGCTACGTTGGGGACGTAGAGGCCGCTGGTTCAAATCCAGTCACTCCGACCATTTAAGTAATATTGGGATTTGCAAGGGTTTTTAAAGCATCAAAAAATGTTTTGATATTTTAAGACCACAATTCTTTAACATAAGACCACTAGGTTTTTTCTTAGTAAATGTTGTGTACTCACAGCATTAAAAAGAAGAAAAGGAGTGGTTTTTTTGTTGCTTAAATTTGCTATTAAGGAATTTCAGGAGGATAGGGAATTCCGACAGATTTCTAAGGCAACACTGACTAATTACATGGGATGTTTAAAGGAATTCCATACCTACTGCCTTGAAAAAGAGATTATTGAAGTTACGGACATTACAAGCAATACAATAAAATCCTATCTTATTTATTGCCAGAAGGAACGTGGCAATAACCCCACTACTATCAATTCTAAATTACGATCAATTAAAATCTTCTTTAATTATCTCCAAGAGATTGAAATATTCAATGAAAAAAATAATCCTATCCATAAGGTGAATTACATTAAAGCCAATGTAAAAATTGAAGTATTTAGCGATAAGCAGATAAATGAAATGTTATCTTACTACCGAAGAATTAAAACCAGAGATAAATCCCTGTATGCCTACAGAGACAGTACCATAATAATTACTTTATTGGGTACGGGTATGCGCCTGGGTGAATTATGTAACCTTAAATGGAGTGATGTTGATTTTGAAAACCAGCATATTATTTTATTTGGGAAATTACAAACTCAAACATCAATTCCTATGGCAGATAAGTTAAAATCTGAACTTCAGGAATATAAATTGTTTTGCCAAAAGCAATTTGGAAAATTACCTATGTTTGTATTTGTAGATAGAACAGGTAAACCCTTATCCCCTAATGCGGTAAAAAATATGTTTAAACGCTTAAAACAAATTATGAATTTCCCAAATGTTCGTTGTTGTGCTTATGACTTCAGACATACTTTTGCCCATAGATTTTTGATGAATGGGGGAGATGTATTTACACTCCAAAAATTATTAAGACATTCATCACCAGCAATGACAGAAAGATATTTAGCAATATGGGGGACTGCTTTACAAGAAAGGGCAAACCAATTCAATCCCCTTAATAAATTCAATTTGTAAACAAGGAAAAGGAAGAGGGATATTAATAATTATCTCTCTTCTTTTTTTTTGTTTTATTTAATCAATAAAACCCCTTCTAAAACACTTCAAAATTATCTACCTTACCATTCCTATTACCTGATACCTTATCGTTGAAATTTGAAGCAATTTCATTTGTAAATACAATAGTTTTTTGGGTAAATAATATGTATGATGAGCAAGCGGAAAACAATTAGAAAAAAAGAACAGGATATTATGAGGAAAAATAAAAATTCTGTATGTTTAGAAAACCCTTAGAAATCCCTATATATCAACACTATTTAAAAAAATAAGTATTTGTATGTAATGAATATATATATAAGTTCTAATCACTTAGAAAACCTCTCCTAATCCCACTATATAGGAATTTACTTGTGATTTTTTCAATTTTCCTTATTATGTAGTATTTATCAGTATGGATATAAAACAAAAAATTTTATACATTTAGAAAATCGCTAGAAATGCCAATATATAAGGGTTATGTAAAATGTATAATTACTTGTATATAATGAATAAGAGTAGTAATATTGGTACTTAGAGTTACTTATTTACATTTATTGGATAATGGTCTATGAAGGGAACGGATATAAAATAGACAAAAATTTTGTAGGAGTTGTTGGAAGGAAAAAGAAAGAGAATTATGGCGAGAAAATAAAAGAAAAATAAGAAATGTCCACTTTTAGAAAATCCCTAACAATCCCAATATATCAACATTCCTAAAAAAAATAAGTATTTGTATGTAATGATATAGATAAGATGTCCACTTTTAGAAAATCCCTAACAATCCCAATATATCAACATTCTTTAAAAAAATAAGTATTTGTATGTAATGAATATATATAATAATTTTATACATTTAGAAAATCCCTAACAATCCCAATATATCAACATTCTTTAAAATGCAAAAATATACATAAAAATACATTCTATTACAGTAATATTGGTACTTACAATAGATTATAAATGTAATTTTTCATAATGGTCTATGAAGGAAACGGATATAAAATAGACAAAAATTTTGTAGGAATTGTTGGAAGGAAAAACAACTAGAGTGACAAAGAGAAGTATGGCATAAATATAAGCATAAATATAGGTCTGCTAAAGTAATAGAAGAGTCCTAATAACCCCAATATATCAACATTCCTAAAAGTGCAAAAATCCAAAAAAACACATTCTAACCTAGTAGTGGTGGTATTTTGAGTGCATTTTTTTCATAATGGTCTATGAAGGAAACAATAGAAACTTTACCATTTAGAAAACCCCTTCTAACCCCACTATATAGGGATTTATTTGTAATTTTTTCAATTTTCCTTATTATGTAGTATATAACAGTAAAATATCACTTGCTTATTTATTGGTACATAGAGGGCTAAAATAAAACCTTGTATATGAGTATATTACAAATTCAATTTGATATTATCCCTTCGGGGTTAATATATAGTGTTTTCCATTTAACTTATTCTTCAATCTAACTTAACGTTATTATTTTTATTAAGGGTGCTTAACTTCAAGCACTCTTATCCTTTTTTTTTACTTAAATTTTTAAACGAAAGAAGGTCAACAGATGCAACCATTTTATATTAAATCGCAACGATTAGCAGGTTTTCTTATGATGAGGGGTTTTGTGCTTCATAGTATGAAGATGGATATAAATTCAAGAAGAAATATCTTTTTATTTACTAAATCTGATGAACTACTAGAAGCAATAGAAACCTACAAACAAATAAAACAAACGAAGGAGGATGCAACTAATGGAAAAAGTAGAGAAATTAGAACGCAGAATTGAGGAATTGGAAAATAAATTACACAGTATGAAATTCGATATGATGCACCTAGAAGCCCGTCTAACAAATTATAAATTGGACAATATCAATATGGGTCTTTCACTGTCAAATCAAATAACCGCTACTAAAATAAAGAATTAACTTTTAAAAATTTGAAATGAGGTGGTGAGATGGATTTACTAAAACCAGAGATAATGCAGATGATTTTATCGCAAGGAATATTTGCGGTGCTTTTCATATGGCTTTTAATGTCCGAACGCAAAGATAGTAAGGAACGTGAAGAAAAATTAATGGTTCAATTAGAAAAGAATTCAGCAGTATATGAGAATGTCATTCAAGCGGTAAATAGTTTAAAAGATTTAATAATGAAACAAAAATAGAGGAGGAATTTATCTAATGGAATTTACACCTGAACAACAAGAATATATTAATAACCAAATTGCAGAAGAAAAAAGCAAATGGGAAACTGAAATACTTGCTCCTATACAAGCAGAATTAGAAGGATTAAAACCTGTACCTAAAACTGATAAGGAAAAAGAGATTGAAACAAAAGAGAAAGAATTATGGGCAAAGGAAAAATCCCTACACATTAAGGAAAAAGGATTATCTGATTTTGCTGATTTTATCAATGGGGAATCTATAGAAGATTTGGATAAGAGTATTGAAAAACTCAATGCTATTCTGGAAGCAAAAAAATTAAATAATTCTTACATTCCAGAAGGTCATAAAACAACTGATGCTTATTCAGTTGCTGAGAAGAACAAAAATGTTGAAGGAATGATAGGCAGTAAATTGTCTAAATTATTCTCTAAATAAATTGAAAGAAAGAAGGAATGAAAATAATGATAAAAACGACTAACTTTACTGATTTAGAAAACATCAACTTAACTAAAGAAATTTCTTTGGTTAGCCCGATGGATTGTCCATTAACAACTATTATTATGGGTAAAGGGTATGATACTACCGGAAGTAAGATTGTAACTTGGAGAGAGAAAACTCTTGATAATACAGAAGATATTTCTCAGGTTGAAGGTTCTACTACTAATACCTTCCAATCTTCTGCAAGGGCAGAAAAAAGTAATGTTTGTGAAATCTTTAAAAAAGCAACTTCAATAAGTGGTACTGCCGATGCTTCTAGCATTACTGGTGTATCAAATCTTTTTGCAGAAGAAATTAATGATCGTCTAATTGAGATGAAAGTAAATATTGAAAAGAAACTTATAAATGGAACTAAAGATGATGGTTCTACATCTCCCTATGTCCGTAAAATGGACGGTTTGCTTGCTTTTGCACTTCCTGAAAATATAGTTAAAAGTCCTACTATTACAGAACCTAAAATTAAAGAAACTGTAAAGAAATTATGGGATGCAGGGATGTCTTCGGGAACTTATATCGCTATGGTAAATGCTGATTTGAAGGAAGATATTGATGCTCTCTATGCTAATAAATATTCCTATATTGCTCAAGAATCTTTGTTTGGTTTAATTGTTTCTAGTATCCAGACAAATTATGGAACTATTAAACTGGTATTAAATAGACATATGCCTACTGATAAAATGGTTGTATTCGATCCCGCTTTTGTCAAAATATCTTATCTAAGACAACCGCATTTTGAATTGCTTGCAAAAACTGGTGATAGTATAAACGGGCATGTAATTGCTGAAATGACCTTGAAGATGCTAAACCAAAAAGCCATTGCAGTATTTGAGATTGATGTAGTTGCTCCTATATTATCCGGTGCAACCATTGACGATACTAAGAAAATAGTAACAATTACCATGAGTGAAAAAATAAGTAACGCAACTGCTTCTATTGCAGCCCTAAAAGAAAAAGTAACTGTAGCAACTGATGGAACTACATTTGCAGCCCTGGGTGCTAGTGATAAAGTTGCTATTACTAACGGAAAACTGGTAGTAACATTTAATTCTGCACTAAGTACCGCAACCAATAAGATTAAAGTTGGTGCTGATGCTCTTAAGGATAGTGCTGGAAACAAGAACGCTGAATTTACCACTGATGCTATTGATGCAACGGTTTAGTATTTAATAAGGTAAATATTATGGGGGTACGCATAATCTGCGTATCCTCATTTTATTTTTTACTTAACTTTTTCAATTTTAAATAAAAGGAATGTTTGTCAAATGAATATTTTTTATGAAAATGAACGGCAATATTATTCTGCTATTCGCAGAAAGAAGAAAATCAAATTACGACAAATTGCTGAAGAACTCAAAGTAAGTGTCCCACTTTTATCAATGTGGGAATCAAACAAAACAAATATGAGTTTACAGAATGTCACACATTACAAGCAAATTATAGATAACAAATGAAGGGAGATGAATTAATGTTTGTGGTCGAAATGAGTATGAACGGATACTCACCTTGGAGCGTTGGAGGAAAGAGAGGTGAAACCGTTTATTAACTAGTAATAGTTAAAATTTTAATTCACAATCTTCCAATAGACAACAACATATGCTAAATGGAAAATAAAATTAAGGAGATGTTTCCTAATTGGTGTAATGACGATAAAAAAAAATATGAATTAATACTAACAGATGACATTGACAGTTTGGTCAGTTGCGCATTACTCAATAAAATAAAAGGTTATAAAATAAATTACTTTTATGATTTTGAAACTGTTTATAAGATTAAAGATTCTGATACTCCGGCAATTGCAATAGATTGTGATCTGGTGAATGGTAGATGTTGGAGTAACCATGTCACGATGCTATCAGCAAATGATACAGTCAATTCTAAAAGTGCCAATCTAAATAATGTATTAAAAATATCAAGAGAGAATTACTATCAAAAATATTGTGGCAGCACAGCCATGCAAATATGGAGTTTTTATGATTTACCTCTTCCCGAATCAGAAGAAGGTAAGATGGCACTACTAGCAATTGATGGTGGATATTTAGGATATTATGATAAACGTTTTATTAATATACATTCAAAATATCTCAATATGTTGGGATTTGATGAACTTATAGAAGTTTTAGAAAGACATACAAAAAGCGAATTTTATGACTTTATACAAAAGCATAATTTACATAAAAAAATAGGGGTTAATAGAAATGGAATCCTTACTACTCAAATAGACCTTGCAACTTTGCAGGGTCTTTTTAATTTGGATTTATCTCGTCCTGAGAAACCATTTTATATTAGTAAAGAATTATCAAGAGATTGGCCTACAAATTTAATGTCAAATAAAACATATACAAAAGATGACTTCCCTGATATGTTTTCGGTTGCTTTAATTTATCGGAACAAGGTGGTATTTACAAAAAAATAAATAATGTGTAAAATGGGAGAGTAAAAAACAAGAACAAAAAGAAGAAATTATAACAAATGAAGGGAGATAAGATTTAATACATATGCAAAACGTACTACAAAAAAATATTAAAGATGAATTCGCACGAATAGTGGAAAGAAATTTGTCAATAGGAATGGCAGTTAAAAATTATAAAATCATGTGTGATTTGTTAGATGAAGAAGTTAAAGATGGCAATAGAAACAGAAAATTTCAGATGGAAAAATGGAAAAGATATTTTGACTTCAAAAAAGTTGGTCATAAATTTATAATCCTAGAAATATATGATCAACCATTGGAGAAAACCGATAAAAGAGCAAAAGGCAATAATAAGGAATATATTCAGCATATTGAACTATTACTATTAAGTTATTTATCCAAACAAAAAGGATATAGAGCCAGTTTTACAGTTAAAAAATTATTTCTTATGCTAAGTATGATTAATCAGAATTACATTGATAAAAATTATAAAGAAATAAAGGAAAATAGTATTACAGATGTTACAAACTATGACATTAACCATTTTTACCAGCGATCCTATCAAAAGTTAAAAGAAATACTATTTGGTTCTTTGAGGAATCTGGAGAATAGAAGATTGATTGACTATACCGAAAATACGGTAATTAACATAAGAGAAATTGTGGATGGAAAATTAATACAAAATAATAGAAGATTAGCAACTGATGATGAGAAAAATTATATTAGAGATACTCAGCGTCAAGTGCTAAAGGAAATGGGATTAGAAATCATAACACAAGTGTATCTAAAGTTTAAAGCGAAAGAGTATTTTGATAGAGTCAATGAATTATTATGGGAAAGATACGGTATTCATTATTCATACACAGAAATTGATATATTATTTACCCATAAGTATATAGTTGAAGCATTGGAGGAAGCAGAGATTTTGGCACAAGAGAAAAAGTTAAATGATAAGGTAATAAATTACATGAACAAACAAGCAAAAAACAATTATGAAAAGAACCAGCAAGAATATAAAAGAGAATATGAAAAATTAATTGATAGTTGGATTGGAGAAGTTTCTCCGATTGAAGTTGAAAACTTAAACTTATTTCAACTACAAGATACATATTTAGATGCACAAATGGAATTAGCAGAAATATTAATAAGAGTATAAATATTTACCTATAGTCCTACAGACGGTTTATATCACTCACTTGCGTTCGTGATTCTGCGCAAGCGCAGGAATTAATTTTTTATTTTATTTTGGAACTTTAATATTGTACTAGAAAAAATTTGGTACTTTAAAACCTATATTATATAAGAGTACTAATTAAGGTTATAAAGTACCAAATTTTAAAATGTAAAAAATAAATAAAATACAAGTTCCCCCAGCGGGGGATAATTCGGGCGCAGCGATAGCAAGCACGAATATAGGGGGGAGCCGTCTGCAAGACAAAAGTTTGATGTAAACGGTACTACATATATAATACCTATTGAGTATAAAATCGTACATTTTTTAAAGGGAATGGTTTAATGCCATTCCTTATTTTATTTATAGGAGGTAAACAAATGACATTAGATAAACAATTGGCAAAAACTCCATTAAAGTATAGAAGATATTTTCGTTGGAAATATAAATTACCTGTAAGGGGTCGGGTATATGTTGATCGTCCACTTGAAGAAATAATGAGAATTGATGGGGTGAAGAATAAAGAAACATATTATTCTTGGGAGAAAACAGAGCAGTACAAGCATTTAATTGATTTATTAATTCAATCTCATGCAGCCAATGATTTGATTGATATGTATAATGCAATGCTGGATAAAGCAAAAAAAGGTGATGCTAGAGCAGTTAATACAGTGATTAAATTACAGAAGTCCATAGCACAAAACATTAAACAAAACACCAATAATAATATCATTGAAGATGATGAAGAAGAAGAAGATGATCTTATAATATGAAAAAAGAAACCAAGTTAGAGAAAATTAATAATGACTTTTTTCTTTGGGCAAAAAACTTTATTAAGATTATTGATAACAATGGTAATTTGGTAAAGTTTGTACCCAATGAGCAACAGGTGGACTTCTTTAATAATATGGATAAATTTAATATAATCGCTAAAAGCAGACAGTTAGGATTTTCCAGTTTAGCGATTATTTATTCTTTGTGGATTGCTTGCACTAAGCCAAATACCAATTGTCTGATGGTAAGTTACAATGTTGAAAGTACACAAGCACTCTTTGAAAAAATGAAACAGATTTATTCTGATATACCAGATAAGTATAAACCAGCAGAAAAGCGTAATAACCGTATGGAATTATATTTAGAAAATGGTTCAAGGATTATGGTTAAGACCGCAGGAGTAAAATCACTTGGTAGAGGAATGAATCTGCAATATATCCATTTATCAGAGTTTGCATTTTATCCAGATGACCAACAGAAGGATGCTTTAGTATCGTTGGAGCAAGCACTGGCTAAAAATATGGATAGTAAGATAGTAATTGAAACAACTAGTAACGGATATAATTACTATCAAAAATTATTTACCAATGCTTATAAGAGTAAACAATCTAAGTATAAAGCGTTTTTCTATCCTTGGACAAGTAGTGCTACTGCTAATCAATTCAAACATGAATTAAACATAGCAGAAGATTGGTTTAAGGTTAATAATCATAATCATAGATTAACCCCTGAACAATTGGATATAGATGAATTGCCATTATATAATGCTAAAGTTAGTTTGAAAATGATTATGTGGAGAAGATGGAAGTTGCAGGATATGACATTAGAGGATTTCCAGCAAGAATTTCCTTTTACTCCTGAAGAATCATTTAGAGCAACAAGCAGAAGTATCTTTAATGAACAAGCAATAAACAATAGAGTGACGAATTTAATACCACCATTGCGAAAAGATGAATTAAATATTACCCTCCCTGATACCCTTGCTAGATATTACGGTAAGGGTTTTTTTATGTTTAAAAATATTAAACCAAACCAGAGATATTATGCAGGGATTGATACCGCAAGTGGTAGTGGTGGTGATAATTCTGCAATTAGTGTATTTAATTCTGATGGTGAGCAAGTAGCAGTATTCTATGATAATAAAATACCTATATATAAATTTAGTGATGTTGTGTATGACTTAGGAATGATGTTTAATTATGCTTTTCTAGTAGTTGAGAAGAATAGTTTTGGTCAATCAGTGATAGAAAAATTGAGGGCTGAAAGGCAATATCTAAATATGTATAAAATGAAAACCTTTGATGATCGGGGTAAGAGAAAATATACTATTGGCTGGATAACTACCAGTGCAAGTAAACCTAGATTAGTACAGGATTTTAAAGAACAATTTGAAAAGAATTTAATTCTTATTAATGATATATCAACACTAGACGAAATGAAAATATTTATTGAAGCAGATGGTAAAACATCAAATAAGCGTGGAGACGGAACTAATCACGATGATTTGGTAATTGCTTCTGCTTTAGCAATACAAGGTATGAAGTGCGGAAAATGGTATTTGTAGAGGGGGATGTGAATAGTGAATTTACAAGATTATGTAAATAAGTATTATGATAGTGATGACAAATGGTTTATGCAATTTACTTCAGAATATGGTAATTGGGAACGGATAGCAAATATTATTAATATTAAAGAATACTTGAACGGCAAACACGCTATTTTAAATAGAGGTGTGGAGATGTGGAACGGTAAGGAGTTTCATCCTAGAACAATAGTTTTAAATTATGCTAAAACGATATTGAATTTTAGTACAAGTTATTTGCTGAAAAATCCGGTAACTATATCAGGTGATGAAGAATCTGTATCTATTATGAAAGAAATTTATAAAAAAGGAAATTATAATAAAATAGATTGGGATATATTAGATAAAGTATGTAAGTACGGTAGTATTGCTGAATACGTTTACATTGATAAGAACGGGGAAATACAGAGTAAGTTGATTAATCCTGAAGATAGTTTTCCAGTTTATAATGATGAAAATGAATATATCGGATTTGTAGAGCATTATACTTCAATTAATGGAATAAGTTACTGGAATGTATTTGATGAGAATACAGTCAAAAAATATGATGATTTTGGCGGAGAAGTGACATTCAGAGGGGAATTTCATAATCCTAGTGGATTACCGATTATTTATAAGAATAAAAATGAAATGGACGAAACAGCAGGTAGAAGTGATTTGGAGGATTATGTAAATATTATTGATAACCTGGAAGATTTGATTAGTAAATACACTGATAGTATTTATAAATTCGTGAATCCTATTCCAGTAGTGGTAGGCCAGAAATTAGGTATTGGTAAAAACGGAGAAGGTGCTATTCCTGCTAATCTTGTGGGAAGTGGTATTAATTTAGATGATGGTGGTTCTTTTGGATTTGCTAATGGACAATTGGATTATAAGAGTTTTGAAAGCGTATGGAAAATTCTTTATAATAGTTTATTGCAAATATCAAGTGTCCCTGCGGTAAGTATGGGGGTACAAGATGTAAGTAATTTAAGTGAGGTAAGTATTAAATTAATGTTTTCTTTGGCTGATCTTAGAGCAGGTATGAATGAAATGTATATGAGAGAAGGAATGGAGTTTAGATTTAAGGCGATTGAATCATTACTTAAAGCAAAAGGTATAGTGATTAATTCTGATGCTTTAGACGTTGTATTTGAGTACAGTAGGCCAATGAATAGAACAGATATTATTAATGATTTAGAAACTTTAAGGGGAATAGGTGCTATTAGTTTACAGAGTACATTGGAACAGTGTCCTATGGTTTATGATGTGGCAACAGAATTAGATAGAATTAAAGCAGAAGGTAGTAATGTTGGTAGTGAGGATGATAATGGGGAATAGATGGTTTAATTAAATACTATAATGCATAATTGCATTAAAAGTTAAATATATTAGTGGTTGGTTTTGGATGTAAAATATCCCCGAAAACACGCCTGTTAAATTAAAGAGAACACTTGTTCGATTAAATTAAAGAGAACATTTGTTCGATATTTAAAGAATATTATATGGCGAACACTCGTTCTATTTGACACTATACACAGAACAAGTGTTCGATAAATTATGATTGACTTATCCATATATTCTTGCTGTATATTTATGCACTCGCTTGCATAAAAATTGCGTAAATAATGCTCCAACTTCCTTTAATGAATATTATGTAAACTATTACTATGCCATCAAATCCCTATATATTGGGCTTTGCATAAAATTCGCTTAATAAATGGAAATTATCTGCTATAAAACTGGTAATTTTATTAATATTTCTATACATTTTTTATTCATTCTTCTGAGCCGATCAATACGACATAATGTAGTATTATATTGTATTAGTATTAATTAAACATGATAAAACGTTAGTTTGGTGTTGATTAATGATACACAACTACATTATGTATCATTGTATTCTCTAATAGAAGGTAGATGGCATGATTATATAGGCAAAAAACATTGCTATATACATTGATATTTGCTTCCAGATTGAACGTTTATTCGTTGGAGGTATGAAAGGTTAGGGCTGATGAATTAAGAAGGTTCTAGAGTGGTTTTTTGTTGATTATATGGATACCCCTATTGGCATAAATCTTGCTTTATCTATTCCAATTTTACACGTTCAAAAAAATGTCACATTTCATCTAAGAAAATCGAATCTATTGTAAATCCCTAATATTACCTCTAATCTAAAAGAAAAGATATTGAGGAGTGTTACAAGTGAAAAAATTAATTATAACAAGTAGTATATTATTTATTGCCGTATTTGTCTTGGTTTGTTGTAATGCATCATATGCTAATGACTTAATACCGTTGGCAAATGTTGCGACAACAACCAGCGGTGGCGGCGGTAGCGGTAGTTCTTCTGGTGTTAATATATTTCCTCAAAAATTCAATGTACCATTTGATAAAGATTGGACTATAACATTTAATAATGACGTTATTCAAACAGGTTTAACGGACAATATTTATGTACTTGATGAATCAGGGAAAAGAGTAGATAGTTTTTCAACAGTCGTAAAAATAATTCCTGGTTTAGATAAGAAATCAATTATTGTTAAAGCACCAATTGTTAACTCATCCTATGGCACTTATATTGTTGGATGGAAACCTATAACAACTTATACTTTATGTGTAGATAATGCATTTTGTGCATTAAATGGTAAACCGCTTACTGAATTAGTTAAAATGAAATTTTCGATAATTGATAAAACACCAGGGACTATAATAGTTTCTGAAGTAGGTCAAGTAATTATGCCTACTACAAGTACAGGAGAACCTAAAATTATCATAGATGCAAATAAAATAAATGCTACTCCAAAAACTATTGTTAAAGTACAAGTTGGTCTTTATCCCTCGCGTACTTTAACTTATGGTGCTACGGTATACAATGGGCGTAGTGGTTTTATGTATAATAAGTTTGGTGCCTGGACAAAAGAACAACTTGAATCTGCGACTGTAATTGTAGGAATTAAAAATAATGCTGATTTCCAATATGGGGAGAGTTTCACTGGAAGCGTTATAAATGTAGATACCGTTAAAAAAACCATAACTTTTAAAGACAATGATAATACTAGTATACTAAGTTATGATGGGGAATATTTGAAAGTAAATGGGATAAATAGCACATTAGACCAATTTACATCTAATTTGAATGTAGGCGATGTGATTAACTTTTGCCGCGGAAGTGATCAATGGGATCAAGATTATTTTAATATTATTTATGTAAATAAGAATTAAAAAGCATAGTGGATACTGTCCAATATACAATAAAAAATCAAGTACCAACAATTTTAACGCCTTTAACCATAGGCGTTATTTTTTATGGTGCTTTTTCTTTCCCACCCCTTGTAAATAATACCTTTCTATTATAATATATTATTAATAGTAATTAATAGAATCATATTATTTTAGGAGGGGTTAGAATGTTTAATATTGACACCGATATTAACTCAATAAACCAAAAACTCAAAGAAGGTAAAACCTTAAAACAAATTGCTGAGGAATTAAGCATTGGATATTCCACAATCAAATCCAAATTAAATGAAGCAGGATATAAAAAAATAAACGGTCAATATATAATACAAAATAATAATAATGTATTATTACCTACTCCAGATGCTGATGAACCAAAACAAATAAAACCTGATATTATTAATGACATTCTTTTAAGATTGGAAGCAGTAGAAAAAATAATAGGAAATAATATAAATGACAAAAAAACTATTATTATTAACCTTCCAGAAGCAAAAGAACACGTTACTTCATTTGCTATTAATGATATTATCCTTCAGCAATGGAAAGAGTTTTGCAGCAAGAACAAGGGGTTTAAAAACAAGGATTTGATTAATCAAGCAATGATTGATTTTATGGATAAATATAATAGTGATTAATAGATTTATATTATAATACAAACATATTAAAAACATATTATTTTAGGTATACTGTATTTCGCAGTATACCTTTTTTATTGAAAGGAGAAATTCTAATGTTATATATCAAAGATAGATTACCTATCACTGAACAGGATTTACAATATTTCATAGGTAAATGGTTTCAACATTCAGATGATGAAACAATAAGCAAAAAGGAACGCTATCATTTCAGTGTGAAAGATAATATTATATCCGTCACTTTTGCAACTACCCATTACTATGAAGATGGAACAACAAGCAGAAGTGCCACAGGACTCGATTATGTAAAAATGCAACAATCATTTAAAAACCATCCCACATATCATTCCTATAACCAAAACATTGTTTTTGATGGTGAATTATTCTTTATGGAGAATTGCAAAAATGATCAGAAGAGATTAGAGGGGGTTATATAATGACAAATTCAGAACGCTTACTTATGGAGATAAAAGGTATAGACCTAACTCCTGATGAAATTAATATTTACCTAACAGAAAATTCATTAAATTCAACAGATGAATATATCCCTACTTCAAATACTAATAAACGAAATATTCTTAAATCAGCATTATCTATCCTCGAATCAGTAGCAAACCAACCTGCTTTGATGAAAGATTATAAGCAGGATGATATATCAATATCCCAATTCCATGAGAACCTACAGAATCGTATTGACCAATTAGAAATAAAAATTAGACAGATACCGGATGATGCTAATACCTATCAAGATGGAGCATCTTTTTTTATGATGTTTGCAAATTAAGGAGGTGCGACATTGTTTAATTACTTTCAATTAAATGATCCTAAAGATTTTAAACACCTTCTTAATATGGCAGGACAAGATATTTTAATAAATGGTAAACCTGCTAGAGCATTGATAACTAACACAAATTTAACTGAATCTAAAGATAATAGAAATATAACCACACTTGAAAATATAGAAAGTGGCTATTTGATTGATTATGATGATGGGAAATGGCTAGTTATCAGTGAAGTTAGTGGTAAACGATATAATAAATATAAAGGTATTATGCAGAAGTGTCATAATACTCTAACTGTAAATATTGCAGGAATCCTACATCGTGTGCCTTATGTCGTAACAAACAAGGTTAATCTAAATATTGATGTAACATACTATTTGACTGTTTTAGAAAATGAAATTTATATTTTGGTGGCTAATAACACTATTAATTCTAATATTCAACTGAATGACATTTATAAGATTGGCAGATTTAACTATAAGGTAATAAGCATGGATGATATTAGTAGACCTGGATTATTACTTATGAAAATGAAATATTCTGAAGAAGGGCAAGTGCTTCCTAATTATTCCATAACCATCTTGAATGGGGATACTTTAACAACTGATACTGCTACTCCTGTTCAACTAAATGTAGAACAAAAAGATGGGGAAACGGTTTTAACTAATCCATTACCAATGGTTTTTACAAGTTCAGATATTTCTATTGCAACGGTTGATTCTACTGGAATGGTTACACCTGTATCAGTCGGTAATGTGACAATAACCGTTTCCTTTGAATCAGATACAACTGTCAATGATTCTATTGTAATTACAGTTGAAGAAGTGGAAGTGCCAGAAACCTATACATTGGAATTGATAGGTGATACTGAGATAAAACAGAATCAAACTAAAACTTATACCGCTGTAAAGAAAAATGGTTTAGGTGATATTGTTGAAGGAGCAACATTTGATTTTAGCATTGATCCTGAAACTACTCCTGCTGATAAATATACTCTTACTGTTTTAGATAATACTCAATGCAGTATTAAAGCCAATGGTGCAACATATTATATTAATCTCATTGCTACTGATAGAACAGATAATAGTTTGACGGTGAGCAAGCGAATTTGGCTTAAACCTTTATTCTAAACCTATGACCACTTGATTTTTAAATTAGTACACTATATTATTAGAGATACTAAGTAAAAAATCTAGTGGTCAAGATACTTCAATTATTGATGTAATGGGGTATATAGTGGTTGGTACTTATATCGCTACGTTGGGGACGTAGAGGCCGCTGGTTCAAATCCAGTCACTCCGACCATTTTGTATTTTCTGGGCTTTAAAAGCAATTAGGGGCCCAATTTAAATATTTAGTCCGGCTTCGCGTAACTTTGTTAGCAGACTACTGGAAGAAGGCAAATCGTCCAACTTAATTATCAGGTAGCGAAGGCCAGCCGTTTTTATGCTCCGTATACTTAACTGATCAGGTTCCGCTTTTTTGTTTTGTGAGTTATTGGTGAGGATTAATAACAGCGGCTTTAGGTTTTGCTTTTCCACTATTAGCAGGTCTACCGCTCTTTCCCGAAGACGACGTTTGTATTCCGCCCGGTTGGGGATATTGGGGTTTGGGGTTAGCAGGTCAGCCAGTCTAACTTTGGGAAAAACCTTATAATTACTATCGAACAGAATGCTATCAAGCATCTGAAAAAGCAAGATTTCCTCTCTGGAAAGCAGGCTTTCGCGTTGGCGACTGGAGATTTGATTCAAGTCTACCCAGGCATCACCCAGGTCTATAATGGGTCCTGAAGAAGAAGCTTTTTTGCTACTGCTGCTTATATTTTCCTTGACAACATCTACGATTAACTTGGCTAGAATCAGTCCCAGGACGGCGATAATGGCTTGTCCCATAGAAATTACCTCCTCTGAATTCAATTCCAATGCTCCTGCCCAAAGCTTCATGGATAAAGGTGATTTCGCTGCCAAAAGTTATAATTATGCATTAGCTTGCATAAATATACCGCTTGCAGTCTACGCATGGGCGACACCTGCGGCTTGTCTCGCGGCTCAAGGGGTGCCGCATCCATGCTTCGCCAACGCTCGCTTTGTATATTTATGCAACCCTTCTGCAATAAAAAAGTTTTTTGCAGTGGAGTCAATTAAACGCTCTCTTTTTACGGTCAAGCTACTTAAAAAATTTCGTTTACATTTACCTGTCGGGTTTTTAAGTATAGAATATAGAACAGAATTCTCTTGACATCTGCGGCAGGAGAAGAACTACTTGTCTCTTCTCCTTATGTTTCTTTTTAAGCATCGGAAGAAACTGCGAAGCAGTTTCAACACAGCGCTGCAACGAGGCGGGGTATTAGAACCCGCTGCTTGTTTTAATTAATGGGAACCCGAACACTTAAAGAAATGGGGACCTATTTTACCTCGTTATAATAATCATACTGATTAGTATATCCTTTTCCCAGGATAGTCTTGAAGGAGGAAAATTTGTGAAATATGAAAGTAGTCGAGGAAAATATCATTCCGTCACCGCTGCAGAGGCCATAAAAATGGGGATTAGCCCGGATGGAGGTCTTTTTGTTCCTGAATCTATTCCCCATCTGGATGACAAGCAATTAACTGCCATGGCCAGTAGTTCATACCAGGAAAAAGCTTTTCATATTATCAGGCAGTTTTTGAGTGATTTTAGTGATGATGAGATTAAGAGCTGCATTAATGGAGCTTATAATCAGAAAAGTTTTGATAACGAGAGAATAGCACCTTTGGTAAAACTTGATACAGGAGTATATATTCAAGAACTGTGGCATGGCCCTACCGCTGCCTTCAAGGATATGGCCTTGCAGATGCTGCCGCACCTTTTGACCATCAGTGCTCATAAAACGGGAGAAAAGGCGGAAATAGTCATCCTGGTGGCTACCTCTGGAGATACCGGTAAGGCGGCTTTGGAAGGATTTAAAGATGTAGAAGGAACAAAGATTATTGTCTTTTATCCGGATGAGGGTGTCAGTGAAATACAAAAGCGCCAAATGCTGACCCAGGAAGGCAATAATGTCTATGTGGCTGCAGTTAGCGGCAATTTTGACGATGCCCAGAACGGAGTTAAAAGGATATTTGCTAATGAAGAATTTGCCGCCCGGCTGCTGCAAAACGGGCAGAAGTTGTCATCAGCCAACTCCATTAATTGGGGGCGTTTATTGCCCCAAATTGTTTACTATGTGGCGGCCTATCTTGATTTGAAGGCTGCTGGGATAGTTGAAGAAGCTCAATCAGTAAATATAGTGGTGCCCACGGGAAATTTCGGTAATATCCTGGCGGCTTATTATGCCTCCCGGATGGGGATTCCAATAAAAAGGTTGATCTGCGCATCAAATGCTAATAATATCTTGACTGATTTTATCCACAGTGGCATCTATGACCGCCAGCGCAAGTTTGAAAAGACTATATCCCCTTCTATGGACATTCTTATCTCCTCCAACCTGGAAAGGCTTTTATTTGAAGTTACCGGTCACAATGCCAGTCGAGTTGCTGCCTGGATGGAAGACTTGAAGGATAGGGGAAGATACGAAGTAGATGCTGTTACTCGCGATGCCGTACAGGACATTTTCTGGGCGGATTTTTGCTCCGACGAAGAGACCCTTACTGCTATCCGCCAGACCTGGAGGGAACATAGCTATTTACTGGATACCCATACGGCCGTGGCAGTAAATGTTTATCAAAAATACCGCTCTGAAACCGGGGATAATACTATAAGTATTATTGCCTCTACCGCCAGCCCCTTTAAATTTGCCAACAGCGTGGCTCAGGCTGTTTTGGAGCCTGAATTGCTGCAGGGCAAGGATGAATTTGAATTAATGAACTTACTCTCGCAGTATACCGGTATAGCTATACCGGTAGGGTTGAAAGAGCTGGATAGAAGGGAAATCAGACATCACAGCGTCTGCTCCCAGCAGGGGATGGAAGAAATGGTTATGTCCTTTTTGCAGCTGGTATAAACCGCTTTGTTAGGTAATTCTATACTAGCAGGCATAAGTCAAAATGAAAACAGAGTGAGGGCTAAGGGGAATAAGGGGGAGCTGTAGTTAGGGGAAATTAACCTCTTATCGCTAGGTGTTTCCCTCACTTTTGCTTTCAGTTATTTTTTTAGCTCCTTTATAATTTCCCGCGAATAAAAAAATCCATGAGCTCATGGCCCTGCTCAAAAATCATACCCTGACTGCCATTAATTTCATCATAAACCGCCGCTGGATTTTCCTGCGGATGGTTCTTGTCAAAAAACAGGAAAGGTACGGGTTCGGATGAGTGGGTCTGGATGGACAGGGGAGTGGGGTGATCCGGTAGAATCAATACCCGCAGTTCCTCGAATTCATCCATATCTTTTACTACCAGAGACACCACCTCTTTATCGAGCTGCTCAATGCTCCAGATTTTTTTCTCCAGACTACCCTGGTGTCCGGCTTCATCAGGTGATTCGATATGCAAATAGACAAAATCCTGTCCTTGTTTCAATTCGTCTAAAGCGGCTCTGGCCTTACCGGCAAAATTGGTTACTATGCCACCGGTGGCTCCTGCTACCGATACCGGTTTAAGCCCGGCGGAAATGCCCAATCCTTTTACCAGGTCTACTGCTGCTACTACTGAGCCATGAAGAGCGAATTTCTCTTGAAAGCTCGGTAGTGAAGGTTTACTCCCTTCCCCCCAGAACCAGACCGAAGTAGCCGGATTATGTCCAGCCTCCAGGCGAGACCGGTATAGGGGATGCTGCTGCAGGATAAGAGAGCTTTTTCTCATTATTTCCAGGAGAGGGGCGGAATCGCGTCCCTGAGGCAGGTAGTCTTTAATTGGGCGTCCGGAAATATCATGGGGGGGAGTTAAGATTATTTCCCGGCCTAACCCGTTTTTCCATAGCAGTAAGTGTCGGTAACTGATACCGGGATAAAAATGAAAACTATCGCTGCCTAATTCTTTTTCCAGGAGCTGCAACAGTATGGCAGAATCCTGGGTATCTATTTCACCCGCACTGTAATCGAGCATCTTGCGCTCACTATATTCTGCTTCGGCTGACAAACTTACCAGGTTGCAGCGTAAAGCCAGGTCTTCATCCCCCATTTCCACCCCCATGCTTACTGCTTCCAGGGGGGATCTTCCTGTATAATAACGGCAGGGATCATAACCCATTACTGAGAGATTAGCCACATCGCTTCCCGGGGGAAAACCTGGCGGAATGGTATTGACCTGGCCGATAACGGCTTTTTGGGCCAGCGAATCTATATACGGGGTATGGGCATATTGCAAGGGGGTTTTATCCCCTAGTTCGGGAATAATATAATCAGCCATCCCGTCTCCCAGGATTACCAAGTATTTCAAAGCCTATCACTCCTGTAGCTTTTTTTATTAGAGTATAACATTATTAAGGAAACAGTTGAAAAGATTGTTGAAGAAAGCCGTAGTCGGGTATAATTAATAACAAATTAAGGTGTGAGGGGTAAGGTGTCAGGAGAGGAACATCAGTGTTTTTGTCCCTGGGCTATAATGAAGTGAAATATGTCCACCGCTTCTATAGGCGGCCGGGTTCCTATTAATAAAACAGGCGGCGGGTTCTAATACCCCGCCTCGTTGCAGCGCTGTATTGAAACTGCTCCGCAGTTTCGTCCGATGCTTAAATTAGGTTAATTAAGTTGAGTTGATATAGATTAATTTATGGGGGTTATTATGCAAAACGAATTTTACGATATAACTATACTGGGATGTGGCCCGGCGGGCTTATCTGCAGCTATAAATGCGACCATACGAAACAAAAAAGTACTGATAATTGGGGCGGAGATATGCAGCCCGCCCTTACACAAGGCCCAGAAGATTGACAATTACCTGGGTGTTCCTGGAGTCAGAGGAGAAGAACTGCTAGCCCGCTTTATGGAACATGCTCTGGATATGGGTATTGAAATCATCAGCACTAAGGCAGAAGCCATAAATGAAGCTGAGGGAGTATATAATATACTGGTCAAGGAAGAAATGGTAAAGAGCAAGGCCATTATCATAGCCACGGGCATCCCCTATAAACCTACGCTGCCCCGGGAGGAAGATATGCTGGGTCGGGGATTGGGCTACTGTGCTACCTGCGATGGTCCCATTTATCGGGGTAAGGATGTACTGTTAATAGCACACAGCAGTGAAGCGGAAAGTGAAGCCAACTATATGGCGGAGATCTGCCGGAAGGTTTATTATTTACCTCTCTACCAGGAAACAATGGAACTCGACCCCAGAATAGAGATTATAAACGGAAAACCAGGGGAAATTATTGGCTCTGACTTTGTTCAAGGATTAAAATTAAAAGATGGTAGTGAAATAAGAGTTGAAGGTTTATTTGTTTTGGGCGGAGAAACGGCCCCTGATCGCTTAATTCCTGGCTTGGAGATAAGCAATAAACACATAAAGGTTAACCGGCAACAGGAAACCAATCTTCCTGGAGTATTTGCTGCCGGGGATTGTACCGGTCCTCCCTACCAGGTGGCGAAGTCAGTAGGAGAAGGACAGGTAGCTGGCCTCAATGCCAGCAAATATGTGGGTAGGAAATAATCATAGTAGCGGAGATAACAAATATCGCTCATTGTCATAAAGGCAATTAGGGATCTAATCTCATAAGCAAGAGATAACAGTCAAATAACTATGTAAAAAGATATAATGGCGAAGTCGCTCTATACTACAATCATAGAATTTAAAACAAAGTGGGCTGTTAATGGTTGACTAAAATAGAGGCTGATGCTATAATAAATTTCGTTGCGGAGCCGTGGTGTAGCGGTTAACATGCCGGCCTGTCACGCCGGAGATCGAGGGTTCAAATCCCTTCGGCTTCGCCATATTAAGCTTATTTTTTCGAGGGAGATAAACCTGCCTCGGTAGCTCAGGTGGTAGAGCAGCGGACTGAAAATCCGCGTGTCGGTGGTTCAAGTCCGCCCCGAGGCACCATGAAAAATGCGGAAGTGGCTCAGTGGTAGAGCATCGCCTTGCCAAGGCGAGGGTCGCGAGTTCGAATCTCGTCTTCCGCTCCATTGAATTCTCGGCGTTACGAAGTAACGCTTTTGTTTTGAATAGTATTAGGTTTTGCTTTTAGCGAATTATTTGTTATAATAACATCGCATAAGCGAGACATAGCCGTAGAGTTTTGGGCGGGTGGCGAAGAGGCTAACGCTGTGGTCTGCAAAATCACCATTCACCGGTTCGAATCCGGTCCCGCCCTCCATAATAGTCACTAAAGCCTTCCGTTTTTGGGGAAGGTTTTTTTATGCAAAGAATAGCTTTTGTTTCTATTTAACCCCCATGACTCGAGGACACAACCATGAAAAGTAAGCTAGCAGGCTTTTGAACAGTAGCGTATGGTAGGAGATATTGACCCCTCACTCCTTACCCGTTACTCCTCCTTTTCTAATTAATAGAAACATTGCAAAGCGGAAGGTAAGCCAGTTATTCATTTTGCTTGCAAAAAGAAGGATGTTTTGATAAACTAATTCATGCGTTAGAGATAAATGCGCAGTGAAAAAACTACATGCCCGGGTGGCGGAATAGGCAGACGCACGGGACTTAAAATCCCGCGAGGTTTACCCCTCGTGCCGGTTCGACCCCGGCCTCGGGCACCATCTTTATGAATATACCGGCATTTGAGCCGGTTTTATTATTTTCTGCGCTTTTTCAAATTTACCCATTTTAAACCCCATAACACCACCAAACATTTGTACTTTTGCGCTAAATTTGCACTTTCTGTTCTGGCTCAAAAACCAGTGTATCAAACTTATCTGCAAGGCTTTGATCTCTTCCGGGCAGTACATGGCCATAAATTTTTAATGTAATGCTTGCATCTTTATGCCCAAGTCTTTCCGACACTTCATTTATGTTTGCACCGGCAGAAAGTAATATTGTAGCGTGGGTATGCCTTAAGTGGTGGAATGTCATGCCATTGAAGCCGTATTTAGCGGTTAGATTTGAATATCTATGCCCCAGGTTATTCCGATTGATAGGCTTGCCATGTTTATCTGTAAACACCAGAGAATCATCCGCTACCGATATCCCTTTTTCTTTCTGCCCTTCTTTATGCTCTTTTAAAACATTTAATACCCGATCAGTTACATTTTATATTGCGGGTGCTGGTGTCGTTTTTAGTGCGGGGGCGGTGTTCAAATTCATCCTTGCTTATAGCGTGTAGGGATTGCTCAATTCGAATTATTTTCACAAGCCACAAGATTTTATCCCATGTTAGTCCAAGCAGTTCTGATTGCCTGGCTCCGGTATAGGCTGCAACAAATATAAGAGCATAGTCCTGGCGATTTTGTATGTGCCCCAGGAATGTATTTAATTGCTGGGGTAATATATTTATACAGACTATATAAGTATCCCCATTATATTTGGTTGATCAAGATGTGGGCGTATTATTGTGTTAATTACTAGAAAATCTCTCCCCTTGACTCCAGATAGCAAGAGAATTCTACCAGTTGTACGAGTTTAGGAGCTAAACCAAATTTGACAACTCCAAGCTAAGCAAAGATTTGCAACCATTGAGACCTAGGGGTAGGGGTATCCTCCGGGTCTTTCTTAGTATCCTGAGAAGTTCAAGGCCTCACAGAATGAGAATGCGATGCGGTCAACGTTTAGCATGGCTCCTACATTTGACGATTGCTGAAGAATGCAACATAATAATAGTGAAGAATCATCAATAATGACGGGAAAAGCATTGATTTAGCTTCATTTGACACAAGGTATTTTTAGAGTGGGAAACGAATTACAAGAAGGGTTAGGTGCCTAAAGATGTATACGCCGACAAAGTGCTTAAAACTATGGAGTAGGTATGATAAATAGATATATGATGGCAGTTGATTAGAAAAGTTGGCAACTATCCGGGAATTCCGGATAGTTCAAACCTGGTTAAGTATTACGGGCAGAAATTGCATATACTGCTGAGGGCGGTAAAAAGTATAATAAGGTAAGATAGAGCTAGATAAAATTAAGATGAACTCGAAATACAATTCCCCCTTAATCAGTGTTGAGTTTGGGTATTCGGAGTAATCGGCCATGAAGAGTGAGGTGCTGAAACATGAGTATGACTTTGAATGATTTAAGAAAAGAGCGCGAGCATATAAAGAAAATTGCCCAGAAACATGGTGCCGGAAATATACGAGTCTTCGGATCTATTTCTCGCGGGGAAGAAGGACCGGACAGTGACATTGATTTTCTCGTTGATTTTGAAGATGAACGAAGTCTTTTTGATCTGGTGGGGCTTAAGCTGGAACTTGAAGAATTACTAGGCCATAAAGTTGATCTGGTGACCGAAAGAGCTATGCATCGTTTGATTTCCGCCAAGGTAAAGAAGGAGGCAGTTCCGCTATGAAGGATGATAGCGTGTATCTTATCCATGTTCTCGAATGCATTAAGCAGATTGAAGAATATACGATCAATGGCCGTGAAGAGTTTATGAACTCTCGGTTAATTCAGGATGCGGTTATTCGAAACATAGAAATCATAGGTGAGGCAACTAAACAGGTCTCCCCTGGATTGCGCAGGCAACATCCGGAAATTCCATGGAAGGAAATGGCTGGTATGCGGGATGTGCTGATTCACGATTATATGGGGGTAGATCTGCCAAATCGTATGGAATGTGGTAGCTCGCAATTTAGCTGAGATTAAGGAGCATTTAAGGGGATTGCTTTCTAACGAAACTTTGGACTTTTGATTTCTTACAAAGCGATTGAAGTTGAAGAAGCGATGAGCATTTCTACAGGTCGATATCATATGAAAAGCTGCTAAATCAAGACACCGGACTCTATAGAGGAAGCTCAGTCTATCTGTACGAATTGCTGAAAGATAAGCTGACAGATGGAATGGGCAGCATAGGCAGTGTCTTTATTTTCCCTCAGACGTATGTCTGGGGGAATTTTGTGTTTAGGTGTAACCCCTCCTTTTTGCGTAAGTAAAAGCAGAAGGACTTCTGGGTAATAGTATCGAAGATTTGGCATAGGGGGGTTGCACAATGAAACGCGCATATTATGGTGAGCCAGTGAGCAATTTTTTGCGCCGTGATGAAAATTTTATACTAGGTGAGCTTGCCAAAAACAATCAATTTGCTTTGGAGGATTTGCAGCGCAATACATGGATCGAAGAAATCCGCATCTTAAAACGTAAGCTTAGCGTTTTTGAAGGTGGCTATCCCAGAATTCCCTGGCTTCACCTATGGCTCTCCCATAATAATATTTGATCCACTGCAAAAATCCCTTTTTATTTGTTGAGTTTTCAAGTAGGTTCTCCTTTTTAAATAAAACTCTAGCCATTCTTTAAATAAATGATTATTATTATAAATAATACTAAGCAGACAATATTAGTCTGAAAAGGAGTTGCACCATGCAGATCACACGCCAGACCGAATATGCTATTAAGATATTAATTGAACTTGCTAAATCTCCTTTTGGAGAATTGATACCCAGCAAGCTTATTGCCGAGCAACAGGATATACCCGGCATGTTTTTGCAAAAGACGGTGCAACTTTTATCACGGGCTGGATTAGTCAGTACGCAACGGGGTATTCAAGGGGGGGTGAGGCTAACAGTATCTGCAGACAAAATTACTATTGCTAATGTGATAACTGCAATTGAAGGACCTCTAGCTTTAAATCTTTGTTTATCGCCGGGTTATTCTTGTCCTAATATGACAGATTGCCAGGTGAGACATATTTTGGGGCGAGCCCAGGCGGCTTTGTTGCACGAATTACAGCAGGAAAGTATAGCGGATATAGTAGAAGGGAAACTGGCCAAGTGATGGATAAAAACTCTTAACCTGGGTCGTATCACCGCAAGTAAGACAAATATAATCGACAATATCTTATAGAGAGGGGAAATATTCGACCTGGGGCCATCTCTTCCGGCTTTTGTATCCCCTGGAGTATTGCAATATCTGGTGGATAACTTCGGTATTAAACCTATTAACTCGGGGGAAGAAGATCTTTGGGCCATACTGGCTAGATAACTTGAAAATTTATATTAATGGACAGCATATAGGAAGGTGAAATCAACTATGAAGTGGACCAAGGAAGCTGAGCTTGAACTCAAAAAGGTGCCGGTATTTGTTCGCAAAATGGCAAAAAGAGCGGTGGAGATGGAGGTTGGGAATGCTGGCAGAGAAGAGGTAACAGCTGAGGATTTAAAAATTGCCCGGGAAAAGCATATAAGTTTTGCAGAAGAGCAGCCGGAAAAGAATGGTCTAAAGCCCACTCGTATAGCGATTGTACGTTGCGAAACGGTTTCTGAGGTATGCCCGGGCGTAGCCTGCTTCAAAGCCTTTAAGCAGAGGCGGGCATATTTTAAGGATTACGGCCCGGAAACTGAAATCATTGGGTTCTTTACCTGTGGGGGTTGTCCGGGAAGGCGGGTATCAAGATTGGTAGAGAAATTAAAGCCTTTTAATCTGGATATATTGCATCTTTCTTCTTGTATGATGTTGGAGAATACTTATCCTGTTTGCCCCCACAAGGAAGAAATTAAAAAGATAGTAGAAGCTATGGGTGTCAAGGTAGTAAGTGGAACCCACCACTAAAGTGGCATCGGGACAGATCTTATTCTGAATTTAGATCCGTCCCGGTACTTTAGTAAGAAAAATGAGGAGTGAGGGGTAAGGGGTGAGAGGTTTAATTTATTTCCTACTACATTTTACTATTTCAGCACCTACTAACTCACTTTTCATTGGTGGTTGTGGCCCCTGGGGGCATGGGATGTTAGTAAGAATCAAGCCATTCCAGTATTGTGTTCCCCAGTTGCTTTTCCTGGCCGCTATAAAAATGGCTGGCCTCATTTATCTCGCGGATGGTCACTGATTCTGGAACAGCAGCATTTTGCTTCATATTATGCATTAATTCCATACTGACTGGGGGGAAATCCATGCTTCCCCTTATGAGAAGCATGGGGCAGTAAATCTCTTTAACCAGTTCCTCGGTATCAGCTGGCGTATTGGGACCATAAAAATCCAGAAAAGTACTGACCGTAAAAATCCAGGGCATAGTTCCCCGTCCACGTAAAACGATTAGCTGGTCATACATGCCCATTTCTCCCAGTTCATTTGCCTTAAACAAGCCTCTTTCATAATAGTTGTCGGTGGTCAAGTATCTCATCATCTTGGAAACTGAAGGTGGCGGACTTACCAGAATCATTCCCTGTACTTCAGGAAATTGCAGCTGATTTTGGGCATAGAGCAACTTGGGTATTGCCTGGCTATGACCTAATAGGATGACTCGGGGGTAGCCTCTTGAACGCAAGAAATGCAGCAGGGCTTGCACATCTTTAACACAATCCTTAAAAATATCCCGCATAAGGCCGATAACTGGTTTGCGATCATGATCCGGGGCGGTGCCAAAATCATGTCCCCGGTTGTTTGCACTTAAACAAGAAAAGCCATGCTCGGACAGGATTTCAGGAAGAAACCTGCCCAACCCGGTATAAAAATTCATAGCTGCCCCATGCATTATTATTATGGCTGGTTTTCCTTGCTCTGCCTCATAGAATGCTCCATGCAATACAATACTGTCCTCGGTTTCCACCTGTACCAATTCAGTCTTCATAAGTCTTCTCCTTTCTCAATTCTGTTGTCAGGACGAAAAAACAGAAAAAGCTTAGCTCCTGATATTGGACTTATTACCATTCTAATCTATCCTATAGGAAATTAGTAATAATAGAGAATGAATGCTAATACTTTTTGCTTTGCAATGAAATGGGAACAGGCAGGGGGCAGGATAGCCGTTGAATAACTATAACAAGGTGGAATATGTCCTCCACTTCTTTAAACGGCTGGGTTCCTATTAACAAAATAGGCGGGTTTAAATCCCCCGCATCGTAGAAGGTGTGTTGAAACTGCTCCGCAGTTTCTTCTGATGCTTAAAATCAATAAAGAAAGCGGACAGAAGCTGGCTGGATATAGTAGAATAAGCTTAATGGTAGAAATATCGGTATTTAGAGAATGAAGAAAGAGCCGTGAATGGTAGAAAAAATGAAGGGGGATTATTTGATGAAAAAACTTTCTGAGAACGTAATGGTATTGGGTAATGGTTATTTCAACTTCTACCTGGTAGGAAAGGAAAAAGCAGCCTTGCTGGAATGCGGGACCAGAGCCGGAGCAACAATATTTAAGGAGCAGTGGTCCCAACTGCAGGATAAGCCAGAGGTAAAGTACATAGTAATTTTACATTCTCATTTCGACCATTCCTGTGGTGTGCCTATTCTAAAAGAAATATTTCCCGAGGCCCAGGTACTAGCCAGTGCTTCGGCTCAGAAGTTGCTCTCCAAGGAGCGGATAGTTAAGGATTTGTACCGTAATGATGCGATAGTATCGGAATCTTATATCAAAAACGGTTTTTTAAAGGATAAACCGGATACATCGGAATTGGATAATATTCTAGTAGATTGTACGGTAGGTGAAGGTGATATTGTAGATTTGGGGCAGGGGCTGCAGCTTAAAATACTGGATGCTCCCGGTCATAGTGTTTGTTCCATTGCTGCTTATCTGGAAACAGACCGAGCTATGTTCCTTTCTGATGCCGCCGGTTATCGCAGCAGCGAAGCCGAGATTTCGCCGGTCTTTTTCCAGGGTTATGATGAATATATGAGTACTCTTAAAAAGCTTATGTCCTATCCGGCGAAAATACTGGGAGTAGCGCATGGCTATATCCCGTTAGGAGATGAAGTGGATAAGTTCTACCAGCAGACAATACAAGCAGCGGAAGAAGGATTTGAGTACATCAAAAACTGCTTGGATGAAGGGGTCGGGGAAAAAGACTTGGCCGACAGGCTCTTTAAACGCTATATCAAGGGAGGACTGGCTTATTACCCCGAAGCTATGATGCTGGGGGCCATGCATCTTTTAATTGCCAGTGTAAAGGTGAAAATATAGAATTGGAACATGGGTAAACTATTATAATATGTATTTTCAAGGGAAGTAGCCATGAGGGTAGTACTTTTGCCAACGGTAAAAGCAAGAACCATCATGGCTTTTTTTTAGCAGTTTTCCATAAGCTACAAGTTGTTAGCGTAATAAGCCATTATGTGGTATTAACCAGCATTTACTTAAAAAAAAATGTAAACCACAAAAATTAAGAGGAATTCTAAACATTATTTAGAAATAATTATAAGGAAAGATATGGCGAGGTGTAATATTTGCTTGCTTTTCCATTCTGGTTCCAGATACTGTTTGGCTTTATAACCGGCTCACTAACGACTTGCGTGGGCTTGGTATTGGTAAATATTGTTCCTGATCTCAAGAAGGTAGCTCTTGCAGGATTCTGTTATGCTTTAGCAGTTGCTCTGTCTAGAAGCTTGGCACTACCTTTTGGTATTCATTTCATAATACTAACTCTACTACTCGCAATAATCATTACCTTGATATGGAGACTCCCAGTTTTCCGGGCAGTTTCAATAACAATATTTGGAACGCTGGTACTGTTGGTAGGTGAATCGGTGTTCCTTCCTATATGCTTGAAGGCAATGAACTTGAATATAGATGCCGCTATTAGCAACCCGCTATTGGCGATATTTATTCCAGTCCCGCAAATAGTATTTTCTATATTAATAGTATTGGTTTGTTGGAAGTATAGACTTTATTTGGTAAACTATAGTACAAAAGGTACGGGTAATTCAGTTTACCTAAATGGAAAAAGGTTTAAAATCGTTATAGGTTTAGTGCTGGCATTGCTGTCTCTCGTAATTGTACAGGTTGTTTGTAATGTTACGGTATTCAATATTGAAATAAGTCCCACTATAAGAACATTATCCTTACAAACTATGGGATACCTGACCAATCTAACCGTAGTTCTCATTTGTTTAACAACTGCCCTATTGATAATTCAGTTTATTGAATTGACTGATAAGGAAAGCCAATTATTGATTCAGTCATCGTATTTAGATACGGTAGAGGAGCTTTATACTGCACTAAGAGCCCAGAAACATGATTTGGCCAATGACTGGCAGGTTCTTTATGGATTGATGCAATTGGGGGATCTGGAGGAAGCTCAAAAATACCTGGAAGAATTGATGGGTAAAAGTATATCATCTGAGAATTTTGTTGTCACGGGTGACCCGGGTTTGTCCGCTCTCTTGTATATTAAGTCTGGGATAGCCCTGGCTGAAGGTATTAATTTTGAAGTTGGGGTGGAAACTCTTATGAATCAAAAGCTTATTTCTACCTATGACTTGAATCGGGTTGTCGGAAATCTTATCAACAATGCTTTTGATTATGTGATGAACCTGGAAGAGGAGCGGAGAATAGTACAGGTAAGGATTTTTGATGATGAGGACAAGCAGGTGGTTGAGGTGGCTAATTGCGGTAATATAGACGAGGATATCTTAGAAAAGATATTTCATAAGGGATTTACTACCAAATCTGGGAAACATTCCGGTCTGGGGCTTCATATTGTAAAAGAGTTGCTGGAGCAAAATAATGGACAGGTAAGAGTGGAGAACCGAGGGGATATGGCCCTCTTCTCTATTTATATACCTAAAGGTTCAGTGACTAAGGGGGGAGTTCATGCACGCTCTAGCCAAAAGGATCGCGGAATGGCTGGTGGACAGATCTGACTATCCCTTTAATCAAGAGGAAATACGTTATGGTATTGAAGTTTTTTTGGGAACGGTATTTCAAATAATAATTATCTTATTAGTTGCCTTTGTTATCGGCTTGGCTAAAGAAGTTGCTTTTTGTTTATTGTCTGCCGCAGTTTATAGGAGGTTTTCTGGGGGTGCCCATTGTGAGAAATACTATCGATGTACCTTAACCAGCCTTCTCGTATTTAATGTACTCGCTTATATTGCTCATCTTATTGATCCTGCTTATTTCCAACTATTAATTCTGATTGCATTTATAACTTCGTTATTGGCATTATTGTTTTTAGTTCCGGTTGATAACCCAAGGAATCTGATATCCAATACTGAGCAGCGAAAAACCCTAAAGCTAAAAACTTCTATGGTATTGATGGTGCTTTTTGGGGGTTCAATTGGAGCCTATAGGCTATATACACACCAGATTGCCCTGGCAATATTATTGGGTGTTCTATGGCAGACCTTTACCCTCACAGCTTTAGGACATAAATTTATTGTTGGGTGGGATCGGTCTTTTGCCTATATAGAAACCATATTTTCAAAGGAAGGAGGGATTCATAATGAGTAAGATGAGAAACCTTATTTGCACTTCTCTTGCTACCTTCTTTGCATTTGTAACGCTAAGCAATTTACAAATCTGTTGTCCATTGGTTATATACCAGCCAGAATTGCCGAAGAAAGAATAAGTGTGTTTGGCAAGTATAAAATACATCAAACGGCAAAAAATAAATCCAGCACCCCAGTTTCCACTATTTCCTTATCGTGGAATGTGTAAGTCTGTAGCTTTGTCCACCAAAAACCAGTAGATGACTATGGTGGATTAAGCGGTCAATAATCGCACTGGTTAACTTCTCATCGTAGAATATGCCATTCCATTTACTAAACTCTAAGTTGGTAGTGATAATAATACTGCGTTTTTCATAGCAATCAGCTACTACCTGAAAGAGTAGCTGCGCACCCTGGCGATCCAGGGGAATATAACCCCATTCATCGCAAATTAGTAAATCCAGCTTCGCCAGTTGCTTTAGCATTTTGCCCAGATTACCAGCATTTTGAGCATCATTTAACTCGTTGACCAGGGTTGATGTTCTATAAAATCCCACCTTCTTTCCTTGATTACAGGCTTCTACACCGATGGCGGTAGCCATATGGGTTTTGCCCGTTCCCACCGGGCCATATAGAATCAGGTTTTCCCTGTTTTTTAGGAGGGCTGCAGTTTTCAAATCATCTAATGGTATTGATGCCGGTATCTCAATATGATCAAAACTGTAGCCATTAAAGGTTTTTATTACATCAAAACCGGCTTGTCTTAAACAGCGGTTTTTACGGTTTAATTCCCGTCCCTTAACCTCTATTTCTAAAAGTTTAGCCAGAAACTCTTCGTGGGTATCAGCCTTAATATCTGCATAGTTCTGTACTATGCTGTTCCCCCAGCGTAATTGCTTGCAATAGTCTTTAATCAATTCTTTCATCTGCACTCACCTGCTTTCAGGAAAGTATCATAGCAGGTCAGATCAGGAGTATATATTGCCGGTGAATTTATGCCGGCAGATAATAACGGCAAAAAATCATTAAAGGTTGGTTCGGTTAATCGGCGGTAGCTTAACAGGATACTGTCAGCATCTGCTTTGCCGGAATCTAATGTCTCCAGCAAGCATATGGTTGCTGTATCCATATCTGTTTCGGTTATCATACGTACTAAAAGATTTAGGCTCTTCTTTTTTTCCGCGTAATCCAGATTATTAAAATAGTCCTGCCAGGGGTCAGGTAGTTCGCGATAAAATCCAGTATATTTCAAAGCATTAGGGCGTTTGGCCAGTGTAGTTAGGTAAGGCAGCCAATCCATTAGTTCCTGATTCTGGCCATATAATCGTTTATGTTTTACGATAGGCTGGTATTGTTCGTTTAATAGTTCCACCTGATGGGCACCTAGCCTCATATATAGTTCTTTATTTGCCACCTGGGGTGATGCGGAATATACGTTTGTATCAACACAGACTTTGCCGTATTTGTTGGCCGATAATTTCTGCATACGGCCGATCGTAAATGGTTTGGCCGGCAGGGGTAGCATGGCTGTAAGGTCATCTTGGAGAAGCTCATTTATTACCCGGCCTTTACGGTAATGTTTCCGGCAGTGGTCTTTTTCAGCCACGGCAAAAAGTCCCTGGTTAAATTCTTCAATATCACTAAAACTGGGTTCGGGTACAAAGTAGTTCCTGCGGCTGTAACCCACCTTGTTTTCAACATGGCCTTTTTCGTGCCCTTTACCGGGGTTGCAAAATTGGGGCTTAAAGCCGTAGTGGAGGGCGAAGCGGTAAAATTGGTCTACTAGTTTCCGCTCTCCTTTTTCCCCAATACCAGCAACTGCCGCTGACATATTATCAAACCAGATTATCCGGGGAACATGCTCTAAATATTCAAATATGTCTTTTAGTCCGGTTAACAGGCATTCCTGGTTCTGACCCCGAAATATCTGGGGATACCCAGCATTACTATACGGCAGCGAAAGAATTAATTCATATCCTTTGACTTTCTGGCCTTGCTCAATCATGACGATTTCGCCGAAGTCTACCTGCGCTTCTCCTGCTGGGTGTTCCAGGGGAAGGTAGCCTTCTTCTTCACCGTATAGTTCTTTTTTTCTGGCAGATACATAAGTGCGAACAGTTCTTTCACAAGCATTAAATATATCCTGATGTTCATCACACAGCCGGTCGTAGATGCGCCGAGCAGTGTGCCGTTGTTTAACTGGCCGGTTCAGGTCTTCTTTAAGCCAGGCGTCAATTATCGGTTTTACCGGGTCAAGCTTCGAAGGTCGTCCTCTTTTAGGTTTTCGGATTTCATTGAAATCGGTTTGCTCTGCATATTTTTTTACAGTCCTGAAATCATGTCCGGTCTCTTCGGCAATACTCCTAAGGGATTTGCCTTTATGAAAGTTTAAGTGTTTGATATGATATTGTTGTATCATCGTTAGCATCCTTTCTTATCTACCTCCTTTTGTCTCTTCAACAAAAAGGGTAGTATATTTTGGGGGTGCTGGCGATGATTTTTTTTCCAATTTACTGCTGTATTTTTAACTTGCCATTCGCTGTATTTTTATTGTGCCATAAACAAGAATAAGAATGCTAAATTTACATTTGTAGCTCTTTAATTACAGGGAATATTGTTCCCTGTTTTTTTTTGATACAGGGAGTAGAGCTTGATATTACCCTTCACATTGCGTAAACTTATAATACTTTACCGCTATTGCCAATGATAAAGCAGGAGGTTTATTTTGCGATTTTGGGGTAGCTTTTTGCTGGTTGTAATACTGGATAGAATAAGCAAAGCCTGGGTTCTGGCGTCGTTTTTGCCGAGAGAAAGCCGGTCACTTATTGAGGGGGGCCTTTATTTAACCTATGTACAGAATAGAGGAGCCGCTTTTGGCCTGATGCCAGGGAAGTCATGGCTGTTTTTTATTTCTGCGCTCTTGGTTATAATGGCTTTAGTGATTTATAACTGGCGCAGTAAGGCTTCACCGCTTGAAGCACTATCTACCGGTCTTATCGCTGGTGGTGCTCTGGGAAATCTTATTGATCGCTATTTCTATGGTTTTGTAATTGATTTTATTGACCTGGGTTGGTGGCCGGTTTTCAACCTGGCCGATAGCGCTATAGTCTGTGGGGGAATATTACTGCTAATATTGGTTTTGCTTGACGGAAAAAGAGAGGAAAGAAATGCCTAGAACTGAGATTCTGCTGGTAGACGAAGAAATGGAAGGCGAGAGACTGGATGCCTTTGTCACAGAACAATTGGATGAACTTTCCCGCTCGCTGGTTAAAACTCTGATTGAAAATGGAGAAATTAGGGTTGATAGCAAACAGCAAAAGCCGAGTTACCGGCTTAAAGCGGGGGAAGAGATAATAGTGGAGATACCCGCTGTACGGGAGCTTAAACTTAAAGCTCAGGATATTCCCCTGTCTTTTATATACCAGGATAAAGATATTGCGGTAATTGACAAGCCCAAGGGAATGGTGGCACACCCGGCTCATGGCAATTGGGAAAACACTCTGGTAAATGCCTTGCTTTTTCATCTAAAAGACCTTTCCGGTATTAATGGAGAATTGCGGCCCGGAATCGTACACCGCCTGGATAAAGATACCTCCGGGGTTATGGTGATAGCGAAAAATGATATGGCCCACCGTCAGTTGGCGGCGCAAATCAAGGATCACAGTATAAACCGGGAGTATATTACCCTGGTTCATGGAATAATAAAGGAAAATCTGGGCAGTATCGAAGCTCCCATAGGGAGGAGCAAGCAGGATCGAAAAAAGATGGCAGTTATCGCCGGGGGGCGTCCAGCCGTTAGCAATTATCAGGTACTGGAGAGGTTGGGCAATTATACTCTATTAAAAGTAAAGCTCTTAACCGGGCGTACCCATCAAATCAGGGTACATTTTGCCTATATCAAGCATCCGGTAGTAGGGGACCCTCTTTATGGTTCGGGAAAAAAGCAGTTAGGGCTTGATACCCAGGCCTTGCACGCCCATTTGCTGGGTTTTAAGCATCCGAGCAGTGGAGAATATCGTGAGTTTAAGAGCGAATTGCCCCTTTATTTTGAATGTATACTTTCTGATTTGAGAAACAAACGTTGACATATATTCCACGGTTTTAGTAGAATCAGTTAGGACCTTTAAGTTGGCCCCGTGAGGCTAGCAAGGAATGACGGAGAGCAGCACCTGCCTGGCCTTATGCTTGGCAGGTTTTTGTTTTAATGAGGTAAGGAGGCGTTATTATTGGTCTTAAGAGAAAAGCATGCCATCATGGATGAGATGGGTATGAAGAGAGCCCTTACCCGTATTGCCCACGAGATTATTGAGAAAAACAAAGGCGTGAACAATGTAGCCATTATTGGTATTCGCCGGAGAGGAGGACCGCTGGCCCAGCGCCTGGCCCTGCGCATAGAAGAGATTGAAGGAATCAAGATACCGGTAGGGATTCTGGATATAACCCTCTATCGGGATGACCTTACCACCCTGGCCCAACAGCCTCAGGTTCACCGAACGGAAGTAAATTTTGATATCAACGGTAAAAGGCTGGTTTTGGTGGATGATGTTTTATATACCGGCAGAACCGTAAGGGCCGCACTGGATGCTTTGATTGACCTGGGGCGACCGGAATGTATTCAGCTTGCGGTACTGATAGATCGAGGGCACCGGGAGTTGCCCATAAAAGCAGATTTTATAGGCAAAAATGTACCCACTTCGCGACAAGAGAACATCGAAGTATATGTTAAAGAACTGGATGGAAAAGATGGAGTGGTGATACAAGAAATAGTAGACTCGTAGAATTTACCCTTTAAACTGGTCCCGAGAGGCCGGCAAGGGAAAGGTTCCAGAGTATCGACTGAAAGCTTTCCTTGCTGCCCGGCAAGGAAAGCTTTTTTAACTTGGGAGTTATCTCCTATCAGGAATAAGGGGTTCTTCCCCACTGTTCCACACAAAAGAAATGAGGTCAGGCACCTCTGGTTTCAGGTAAAAACTAATGACAGCTTCATAAAGGGGAATATTAGTATCAGGTTTATCCGATGACTAACTCGCTCTAAGACTCCCGCCTCTATAGGCGGGAGTAAGAGCGACTAAGTCTCTGGATAAGTGCGACTAAGCTTCAGATGGAGTTAAAACTCCACCTGAAGCAAGTCTTACTTTATTGAGAGGGGGCTTTAGTTTGAAGCTGGATAGAAAAGACTTGTTGGGACTGCGAGATTTGAGCCGGGAGGAAACGGAACTGATTTTGAATACGGCCATACCCATGAAAGATGTTATTTGCCGGGATATTAAGAAGGTGCCTACTTTGAGAGGTAAAGCTTTGGTGACGGTGTTTTATGAGAACAGCACCCGAACCCGCACCTCTTTTGAATTGGCCGGCAAATATTTGAGCGCAGATACGGTTAACCTGTCGGTTTCCACCAGCAGTGTGCAAAAGGGCGAGAGCCTGAGAGACACCATCAAGACTATTGAGGTAATGGGTTTTGATTTAATGGTAATGAGGCATGCCATGAGCGGTACCCCCCATTATGTCGCCCGTAATACCCGGATGAGGGTTATTAACGCTGGGGATGGAGCTAACGAACACCCTACCCAGGCTTTGTTGGATATGTATACCATCAAAGAAAAGAAAGGAACTCTGGAAAGCTTGAAAGTAGCTATCGTAGGGGATATTCTGCATAGCCGGGTAGCCCGTTCCAATATTTACGGTCTGAGCAAATTTGGTTGTGATATCCGGGTGGTAGGCCCGGCTACTTTAATGCCTCCTGGCATAGAAAAATTGGGGGTCAAGAGCTATTACAGCCTGGATGAAGCCATCAACGGGGTTGATGTAATCAATATCCTGCGTATTCAACGAGAGAGGCAGGTAAGCGGTCTTTTCCCTTCGCTGGATGAATATGCCCAACTCTATATGCTAAGCCCCCAAACCCTGGCCCGGGCCAAGGATGATGTTCTGGTTCTTCATCCCGGTCCTATAAACCGTGGAGTGGAAATATCCAGCGAGCTGGCCGACAGCGCCCAGGCCCTGATCAATGAGCAGGTAACTAACGGGGTGGCGATAAGGATGGCTCTTTTGTTCCTGATGATGGGAGGTGGGCGAGATGAGATTACTTATTAAAGGGGGAAGGCTAATCGACCCCTTCAACCATATTGATGCTATTCAGGATCTTTTGGTGGAAGACGGTAAAATCCGGAGTCGGGGTAATGCTCTAGACGATAGCGGCTGTGAAATAATCGATGCCAGTGGGAAAATAGTCTGCCCGGGTTTTATCGACATTCATGTTCATCTTCGGGAACCCGGTTTTGAATACAAGGAAGATATAGCTTCCGGTACCAGAGCAGCGGCTTGTGGGGGCTTTACTACGGTTTGCTGTATGCCCAATACTGAGCCGGTGATAGATAATGAAGCGGTGGTAGGTTTTGTCAGGGAAAAAGCCAGAAAGGTCGGCATAGTCAATGTTTTGCCGGTGGGAAGTATTAGTAAAAAGCAGGCCGGTTTGGAATTAAGCGAAATTGCCGAGCTGGTAACGGCTGGATGTGTGGCCATATCCGATGATGGCAAGCCCGTTATGAAGGCTAATATTATGCGTAATGCTCTGGATTACGCAAAAATGTTCGGCCTGCCGGTATTATCGCATTGCGAGGATCTTAACCTGGTAAACGGGGGCTTGATGCATGAGGGCTACTACTCTACCATTTATGGGTTAAGAGGGATACCCGCTGCAGCTGAAGAGGTAATGGTAGCCCGTGATATTATTTTAGCTCGATTGACTGGCGGACATTTGCATATTTGCCATGCTTCCACGGCAGGTTCTATGGCCTTAGTTCGCCAGGCTAAAGCTGAGGGACTGAATGTGACTTGTGAAGTGACTCCTCACCATTTGACCCTGAGTGATGAAATAATAGACGGCTATGATGCCGATACCAAAGTAAATCCCCCCTTACGCTCCGAGGAACACCTGCTGGCTTTGCGGGAGGCCTTGCTTGATGGTACCGTGGATTGCATTGCCACCGATCACGCGCCCCATCATTTTGAAGCCAAGGACTGTGAATACGAATTGGCTGCCTGCGGAATATCCGGATTGGAAACGGCGATAGCAGTAATAATGGATAAGCTGGTAAGGCCCGGACTTTTGGATATTAAGGATATGGTCAAGTTGTTTACTAGTGGGCCAGCCGGAGTTATGGGTATTGATAAAGGCAGTTTGGAAGAAGGGAAGTCGGCAGACATAACGATTATTGACTCGGAAATAGTCAAAACCGTGGACCCTCGCACTTTTAAATCCAAAGGCAGGAACACCCCCTATAAAGGAATGGAGCTCCAAGGTTGGCCCTGTATGACTCTGGTTAACGGGGTGCTGGTAGCGCAGAATGGTGAAATAGTACTGAAGAAGTAATTAATGACTTCGACTAAGGGAGTGATTACCGGATGAATGGATATCTGGTTCTGGAGAGTGGCCGGTATTTTCGGGGCAAACTATTGAATGATTGTCGCATGGCTGGAGGAGAAGTGGTGTTCAGCACGGCCATGATAAGCTACCAGGACATTATTACTGATCCTTCATACTATGGACAGATAGTGGTTATGACCTACCCGCTGGTAGGAAATGTGGGTTTTAATGAAAAAAGTTTCGCTTCCCGGGCAGCCATGGTTAAAGGGCTGGTTTTACGGGAAGCTACCGATTTCCCCAGTCATTATGAGATGGAAACTGATCTTATTTCCTTTCTTAATAAGAGTGAAATTCCCGTGCTTACTGGGGTGGACACCCGGGCTTTGACCCGGGTTATTCGCCATGAGGGAAGCATGGGCGGCCTAATTATCGATAATCTCGATGACAAGGAATGGATGATGGAAAAAGCGAGACTGGCTGCAGAAGAATTGCAGGGTGACCTGGTTCGCTTTGTCAGTCGTAAAAATATTATGAAATTTGGCAATGGTACTAAAAAAATAGTTTTACTGGATTTGGGCACCAAAAAGGGAGTAATTGATTCTCTGGTACGGCGGGATTGTGAAGTGATTGCTGTTCCCGCTAATACCGGAGCTCGGGAGATATTAAGGCTTCATCCTGATGGAATACTGGTTTCCGATGGGCCGGGAGATCCCGGAGCTATTGGCTATGCGATTGATACCTGTCGTGAGCTCTTGGGAAAGGTAGCTCTTTTGGGAGTGGGTCTGGGTCATCAGATTCTAGCCCTCGCCATGGGGGCCAGTATACTGCGCTTGCCTTATGGTCACCGGGGAAGCAATCACCCGGTTAAGAACCTGGAAAACAACCGGGTATATATCACCACGCAGAATCATGGTTTCAGCCTGGAGGAATCCTCGCTTAGCGGTACCGGAATCGAAGTAACTATGAGGAGCCTGAATGATGGTAGTATTGAGGGAATCAGACACCGGGAAATGCCGGTGTTTTCACTGCAGTTTGACCCGGAAGGTTATCCGGGATACAGTGAGACTGGTTTTTTCTATGATGATTTTATAACGAGAACGTCCATATAAGGAAAGGGGACACACCTGCTGCGCAGGAATGTCCCCATGGAGGAGATTATATGCCGATTAAGGAAGATTTGCACAAAGTACTGGTAATTGGATCAGGGCCTATTATCATTGGGCAGGCAGCCGAATTCGACTATGCTGGCACCCAGGCCTGCCGGGCATTAAAAGAGGAAGGAATTGCAGTAGTACTCTTAAACAGCAACCCCGCTACGATAATGACTGATGCTAATATTGCCGATCATGTTTACTTCGAGCCCATAACGGTTGAAACGGTCAATAAGATTATTGCCCGGGAAAAACCGGATGGTATAATTGCTAATCTCGGTGGGCAGGTAGGTTTAAATATGGCTCTGGCTCTTGATAGAGCTGGAGTATTGGAGGAAACGGGAGTTCCTTTACTGGGTATGCCATTGGATGCCATTGCCCGGGCTGAAGATCGGGAAAAGTTTAAAGCTACCATGCAAGAAATCGGCGAGCCTATCCCCGAAAGCGACATAGTACATTCAGTGGAAGAAGCCATTCGTTTCGCTGAGAAGATTGGTTACCCGGTTATTGTGCGACCGGCTTACACCCTGGGGGGGACCGGGGGAGGCACGGCCTATGATAATGAAGAACTACAGCAGATAGTGGTTAAAGGCTTGAAAAACAGCCCCATAAATCAAGCCTTGATTGAAAGAAGTGTAGCCGGCTTTAAAGAAATTGAATTTGAAGTAATGCGGGACGCCAATGACAACTGTATAACTATTTGCAGTATGGAAAATGTTGACCCTGTTGGCATACACACCGGGGACAGCATAGTGGTGGCTCCAGCTCAGACCCTGAGTGACGAAGAATACCAAATGCTGCGGGCTTCTTCTCTGAAAATTATTCGCCACTTGAAAATAATCGGGGGCTGTAATGTCCAATATGCCCTGGACCCTTTCAGCAAAAAATATTATGTCATAGAGGTTAACCCCAGGGTAAGCCGTTCCAGCGCCCTGGCCTCCAAGGCAACTGGATACCCTATTGCCAAAGTTACCACCAAATTGGCTATCGGTTATACGCTGGATGAAATACCTAATGCAGTAACCGGTAAAACCACCGCCTGTTTTGAACCGGCTATAGATTATGTGGTTCTTAAAGTGCCCCGTTGGCCCTTTGACAAGTTTGTTTTCGGTGATCGCAAACTAGGGACTCAGATGAAGGCTACCGGTGAAGTTATGGCCATTGACCGCAGCTATGAAGCGGCTTTCCTAAAATCCATTCGCTCCTTGGAAATAGGCCTGAACGGCCTGCGCCTGCCGGTACTGCAAGAAATGAAAGATGAGGAATTGCGCCAGCGTTTGGGAAAGGCGGATGATGAAAGGACTTTTATTATTGCTGAAGCTTTGAGCCGGGGATTTTCCTTGGACGAAATCTGGGAGATTACCAGGATAGATAAATATTTCCTGAAAAAAATGAAAAACATTATAGATTTTGCCCGGGTACTGGAAGAGAAAGAATTGGATTATGAATTATTGCGAGAGGCCAAGAAGATTGGCTTTTCCGATTTTGAAATAGCTGCAATCAAGGGGCAAACGGAAGAAGAGATACGAAAACTAAGAAAAAAAGCGGGAATTCTTCCTACTTATAAATTAGTGGATACCTGTGCGGCTGAGTTTGATGCTGACACCCCCTATTTTTATTCCTGTTATGAAGAGGAGAATGAGGCCTGGCATGATCCGAACACTCGTAAAATTCTGGTTATAGGGGCGGGACCGATCAGGATTGGGCAGGGAGTAGAATTTGACTATTGCTCGGTGCACTGTGTTTGGGCTTTGCGGGATGCAGGAATAAAGGCCATCATTGTAAACAATAACCCGGAAACCGTCAGCACCGATTTTGACACCTCCGACCGCCTGTATTTCGAGCCCCTGGTTTATGAGGATGTTATGAATATCATTGATGAAGAACAACCCGAAGGGGTCATCGTCCAGTTTGGCGGGCAAACCGCCATTAACCTGGTTGCTGCTTTAAACCGGGCGGGAGTAAAGATTCTGGGTACTTCCAATGACAGCATTGACCGGGCGGAAGACCGGGAGCGTTTTGATTTGATGGTGGAGAAACTGGGTATCCCCCGTCCCCCGGGTAAAACCGTGTTTTCTGTAGAAGAAGCAGTCAAAGCAGCAGAGAAGATAGGCTATCCGGTGCTGTTAAGGCCTTCTTATGTACTGGGGGGGCGGGCTATGGAAATAGTTTACAATGTTGATGAACTCAGGCAATACATGCAGACGGCAGTAAATGTCAACCGGGAACACCCGGTACTGGTAGATAAATACTTGCTGGGCAAAGAGATTGAAGTGGATGCCGTTTGTGATGGCTTGCAGGTCCTAATTCCCGGGATCATGCAACACATTGAGAGGGCCGGGGTTCATTCCGGGGATAGTATGGCGGTTTTTCCCGCCCATGACCTGAGCCCGGCGATTAAGGACAAGGTGGTGGATTACACGCTTAGATTAGCCCGAGAATTGGAGGTCAAAGGCTTAATAAATATTCAATTCGTAGAGTTTGAAGATGAGCTCTATGTTTTGGAGGTAAATCCCCGTTCCAGCCGAACCGTGCCTTTCATCAGCAAAGTAACCGGGATTCCCCTGGTAAAGCTGGGAACCGAGATTATGTTAGGCAAGAGCCTGGAGGAACTTGCTTATAAGGGCGGTTTGCAGCCAGAACCAGAATTTTATGCCATCAAGGTTCCGGTATTCTCCTTTAACAAGCTGGAACAGGTGGATATTACCCTGGGGCCGGAAATGAAGTCTACCGGTGAAGTTTTAGGAATAGACCGCTCCTTAAAAACCGCCATCTATAAAGGGCTTCTGGAAGCCGGTGTGGAAATCTCCCATATAGGCACCATAGTTGCTACAATAGCTGATAAGGATAAAGATGAAGCTATTCCTATTTTGTATGAATTGAGCCAGCTGGGCTTTAAGCTGGTAGCTACAGAAGGTACGGCTATGGCCCTTAGAAATAATGGTATCGCAGTAGAAACCGTCAAGAAAATTAAAGAAGGCTCACCAAATATTGTAGACTTAATTCGACAAGGTAGGGTAGACTTTGTAGTAAATACCCTTACCCACGGTCGTATGCCATTTACTGATGGTTTTCAGATTCGACGGGCGGCGGTAGAATTAAATGTTCCGTGCTTAACCTCCCTGGATACCTTGAAAGTGGTCAAAGAGGTAATTACTGAGGGTGAAAAGACCGCTGCTATGGGGATTATGTCTCTGCAGGAATATGTCAAAATGAACAAACCGCAATCATAAGTGATTATCAGGCTGGAACGAGCGGAGTCTTTCAAAGCACTAATACTTATATGGAGGAATGGCGATGCCTTCTTTGGAGAAAGCGCGAATAATTAGCAATTCTAAACAATACCATAATCTTTATATAATGGAGATCGAGGCTCCGCAAACAGTAAAAGAGTGTAAGCCCGGACAATTTCTCCACATCCGTAGCAATCCCGGACTTGATCCCCTGCTCCGCAGGCCTTTGAGCCTTTACGATGTGGATAAAGAGGCAGCGAAGATTAGTCTTCTATACAAGGTAGTGGGCAAGGGTACGGCATTATTAGCGGACATGCTGCCTGGAGAAAACCTTGACATCATGGGTCCATTGGGCCGTGGTTTCTCCTTGCCAGAGTCAGCAAAAAAATGCCTGCTGGTAGGCGGGGGAGTAGGTATGGCTCCACTGCTCTACCTGGCTCGGGAACTAAGGCGGGGCGGGAGTGAGCTACTGGTTCTTTACGGGGTGGGAAATGAGAAAGAGCTGCTGGCCCTGGAACGATTGGAAGCTATCGGAAGCCAGGTGCAGATAGCTACAATAGATGGTAGCCGTGGTTTAAAAGGCCCATTGATTCCGCCGCTTTTCTCCGAAATATTAAGTGCTGAGCATATTGAATTTATCTATAGCTGTGGACCGGAATCAATGATGAAGCTCTGGCAGGAATGGGCAAGGATAAATCATATATCAGGGGAAGTCTCTTTGGAAGAATATATGGCCTGTGGTGTAGGAGCCTGTTTGGGCTGTGCCCGAAAAGCCAAGCCGGATAACGAGTTCTATGTTAAGATATGCCAGGATGGGCCAGTTTTCCGTCTGGACGAGCTGGAGTTGGAGTAGGAAATAAGCAAAAAAATTAATGACCTTTATACTGGTCATTAATAATTTTGCTATTGCTATTAAGTTTTTGCCAACAATAAGAGTATACCCTAATCTTATTAAAGGATTATTTTCTTCCGGTTAATTTTCGGTTAAGTTTATAATTGATTCCACTGCAAATAGTTATAAATATGCATTAGCGTGCATAAATATACCACTCAGCACCATAATAGCGAACGCAGGGTATGTAGGGAACGACCCCCGTGTCGTTCCGAATCAGGCGCAACAACCATAATAGCGACCGCAAGGCATAGTAGGGGCGGTCTTCGACCGCCAGCTTTCACCTTCGCCAAAGCTAATTTGTATATTTATGCAACTCTTATGCTATAATAAGGACTTTTTTTAGTGACACCATAGCTATATGATAAGGAAATGGGAGGTAATATCTTGGATTTAACGGTAAATCTGGGAGGAATAAAGCTGAAAAATCCGGTAGCAGTTGCATCGGGAACCTTTGGTTATGGTTTGGAGTACGCTGACTTTATTGAACCCGAAAAAATAGGCGCGGTAATAGTCAAAGGTACGACTCTTCACCCCCGCCCCGGGAATCCGGGTCCCAGGATTTACGAGACCCCGGCCGGTATGCTCAACGCCATCGGACTGGAGAATCCAGGTATCGAGGTTTTCTTACGGGAATACCTGCCCCGGCTACGCGAGCGACAGGTTACTGTTATTGCCAATATAGCCGGAAACAGCATCGAAGAATATGCTTTGATGGCTTCCCTCTTGCAAGGACAGGAGGGCATAGCAGGAATTGAGCTTAATATTTCCTGCCCCAATGTAAAGCAGGGGGGCATTCAATTTGGTACTGATCCTGAAACAGTACGACAGGTGGTAGCAGCAGTAAAAAAAGAAACTTCCCTTCCGGTAATACCCAAGCTTTCCCCCAATGTCACCGACATTGTAGCTATTGCCCTGGCTGCTGCCGACGGCGGGGCCGATGCCTTGTCCATGATTAATACCCTGGGGGGAATGGCTATTAACATAAACCTGAAAAAACCGGTTTTGGGCAATATTTTTGGAGGATTGTCGGGACCGGCGATTAAACCGGTTGCCTTAAAAATGATATATCAAGTATACCGGGAGGTTGACCTTCCTATACTTGGTGGTGGAGGCATAGTCAATCATATAGATGCTCTGGAATTCTTCATGGCTGGAGCTACAGCGGTTTCCATTGGTACCGGCAACTTTGTCAATCCCTGTCTCGCTCTTGAATTGCTTGAGGGTATTAAAAAGTATATGCAGGAGCAGGGTTTTTCCAGTATTCAAGAACTGGTCGGCATAGCCCATGCGTAGCGCCCTGTCGGGCACAACTGATGCTCCCTGCGGTCGCTATTAAGGACGCTGGAGCGGAATATTTATACAAGCAAATGCATAATTATTACTCTTTGCAGTGGAGTCATACTTATATAATCAAAAATTAGGAGGGAATAGATTTGCAGGCCCAAGAGAGAATTATATTAGCCCTGGATGTTGGTAGCCGGGAGCAAGCCCTGGCATTGGTTAAGGATTTGGCTCCTCATGTGGGGGCATTTAAAGTTGGGATGCAGTTGTTCAATAGCTGCGGCCCCAGTATAGTAGAAGAGATTAATCAATTGGGGGGACGGGTATTTTTAGATCTGAAGTTCCACGATATTCCTAATACCGTAGCTGCTGCCGGCAGGGTAATAACCCGTTTGAATTGCTTCATGTTTAATGTTCACGCCGCCGGAGGCCGGGAAATGATGCGCCAGGTAGTAGAAGAGGTGAAAAATGAGGCCAAAAAACTAGCGGTGGCAGCACCCTTATCCCTGGCTGTAACGGTGCTTACCAGTATATCGCAGGAGCAACTGGAAGAAGAGATTGGGGTTAAAGGAATGAAGCTTAAAGACCTGGTGGTCAAGTGGGCTCTTATGGCTAAAGAATGTGGAATCTCTGGTGTTGTTTCATCTCCGCAAGAAATCGAGGCTATACGGGCAGCCTGTGGCCCTGAATTTAAAATCGTCACCCCGGGTATCCGACCCGCCTGGTCGGAGAAAAATGACCAGAAACGGATTACCACGCCAGGTCAGGCCTTGCAGATGGGGGCTGATTTTATGGTCATCGGACGGCCTATTACTCAGGCAGCGAACCCGGTGGAAGCGGCTTTAAAGATTATAGGCGAATTGGAGGAATAAAAAATGTTGAGCAAGGAAGAAGCTACCAGGATATTTATTGATTCTGGAGCCCTTATGGAGGGTCATTTTCGGCTTACTTCAGGACGGCACAGCAACCAGTATATGCAATGTGCCCAGGTTCTGCAATATCCTAAATATACTGAGCAATTGGCGGCGCACATTGCGGAAAAGTTCGCTGCAGATAATATTGAAATAGTAGTAGGTCCAGCTATGGGTGGCATAATTGTGGCCTATGAGGTGGCAAGGCAATTGGGGATTACGGCCATATTTACCGAAAGACAGGAAGGTTCCATGGTATTGCGGCGGGGTTTTGAACTGCGTCCGGGTCAGAGAGTTTTGGTAGTGGAAGATGTAGTTACCACCGGTGGTTCGGTTTGGGAAGTAATTGAGATTGTACAGAAGGCCGGGGCCGAGCTGGCGGGAGTGGCTGTTCTGGTAGACCGTAGCAACGGTGAGGTTGACTTTAAGGTTAAACAAGAAGCAGTGCTGACCATGGATATTAAATCCTTTGCAGCTTCTGATTGCCCGCTTTGCCAAGAAGGAAAATTGCCAGTGATCAAGCCGGGCAGCCGCGCTTGAGGAAGGAGAGGCTGTTATTGCGCATTTTCTTAAATGGACAGGAGATGCATTTTGCCGAGGGTGGATACCAGTATGTGTTTTTGAAACCCTATAAGCGTTCACAACAGGAGACGATTCCTCAGGGAAGCGGAAAACTGCATATACAATTATATGACAACGGGGTGCAAATCCGCACCCTGATTACCCACGATGAAGTTAGCACCCTGGTAAATCGTGATCTGGCTATAGATACTAAGAATCAAAAGATATATATATTGGAGGAAGGAAGCAGGTATCAAAAAAACCTGGATGGTTCCGTAGAAATACTATCGCCGGAATAAACGGGCTATTAAATTTTGGGCAAGGACTGGAATTCGTTTTCTGCTAACAAACGGCTAACATTCTCGGAGCGAGGATTAGCTATTATCGTCCAATAATTATCGTAGATTACCATACCGGGTTTGGCCCCCGAAGGTTTGCGTACATTAGAACGGAAAGTATAATCTACCGGCACCTTATCCGCCTCTTTAGCTTTGCTGAAGTAGGCGGCCAGGTCGGCAGCTTCCTCCAGGCTATGATCAGGTACATCATTGATAGAGCTTATCATTTTGGGCAATTTGATTATCACATGAGTGCCCGGGATTTTACTGCTGTGTAGCCATAGATCCTGGCGTTCTGCCTGTTTCAGGCTTAAGAAATCATTTTGCTGGTTGTTCCGACCTACGAGTATTTCCAAACCGTCGGAAGACAGGAAACGACGAGGTTGGCTCTTAAGCAGTTCTTTACGAGCACGCTGGGTATGTTCTTTGACATAACCCTGCTTTTCCAACTCTTCTCTTATTTCTTCCACTATTTCTGGAGTTTCGGCCTGCGCTATCAAGACAATTATTGATTCCAGGTAATCAATTTCCTCCTGGTTGGAAGCCAGGAGTTGCTTCAGGTGCCTTATAGCATTACGGCTCTTGTTATAAATTTTGAAATATTTTTGGGCATTTTGAATGGGAGTATAACGAGGGTCCAGCGGAATTTCCACTTCCTCTCCCTGATAAAAATCTTCGATTATAGCAGTTTTATCCCCTTTTTGAAATTTAAAAGCATAAGCAGTGAGCATTTCGCCCCATTCTTTATATTTCAGCTTTTCATAGGCCTTGGCCAGGTCACCTTCCTGGAAAAAATGTTTTTTATAAGCTTTGTCCAGGCGGATCTTAATATTTCTGCTCAGGTTGACTTTCATCGACTCCAGGCGAATCATTTTTAAGCTGTCATTATAATAACGATCGCAGGCTTCGTTAATGCTGGAAAAATTGAGGGACTTATAGCCGGATTCATTTAAAGATAGTATGGGGTAGGGAGCAAACTCAAGCGGTTGCAAATTGCTGTAGATGGCAACTGGGTGCAGCTTAGCCTGCTCGATATTCTGTAATACCGTCCTACTGTGATGAAATAGCCTGGAGAATTCAAGTTCACCACATTGATCAACTGGCAACAAGGGATCAAGACCAGCAGACCAACAGAATTCACCGGATGAAAAAGGGCTTATTCCCGAAAAAACCTGGAAAAATGAATTAGCCAGAGTATTATTACTCCCCTGTTTCCACATCAACTGGACAAAGTCTTCATAGCTAGCTTGGAGAGGGTTAAGCTTACCTTGCTGGGGTGGGCTTACATACTCTTTGCCGGGTAACACTTCCCGGTGGGAACTCCGGTCATGACCATATTTTTTTATAGCATCAATTATCAGGTTGTTTTCCGGGTTTACCAGGATAATATTGGAATGCCGACCCATAAACTCACAAATCAAGCGCTTTATTTTCCACTCGCGAAAATCATCCAGAGCTTCAATATCGATGTGAATAATTCGTTCAAAATCTACTTGTTTAATCTCCTGAATTTTGCCGCCTTCCAGATATTTGCGCAATAACATGCAAAATGCCGGGGGTTTGGTTGGGTTGGGTTTTTTTATACTATCAATATGCAATCTGGCCCAACGCGAGTTGGCGGAAAGCATTAAGCGCAAGCTCCCGCTTTTTACAGTTCTAACGGATAAAACCAGATCATCCTTCTCAGGTTGAAATATTTTATCTATTCTGGCCCCATTCAATAGGGGATTTAATTCCTGGCAAAGTGCCCGGATAGTAATACCATCAAAAGGCATAAATACTACCTCCCTGTCAGCAAAAGTATAGCATGGTAAAACAATTTGATACAAATCGGAATAAGGAATTTTGCGCTAAAGGAATAATTAATATTTAGTCGAATTAATAATACCAACAGCAGTTATAGTTCAAACTATAGGTAAAATACAATCTAGTATTTATGGTTCATAATGGGTGTAAATGCAGGAAGCTTAACAATAGTAAACACTTTAAAGCATCAGCCTGCTTTAACTGCAACGAGGTTAAATGTCCCCCACTGCTTTAAGCAGCCGGGTTCATATTAAGAAAACAGGCGGCGGTTTCTAATCACCAACCCATTGCAGCACTGTATTGAAACTGCTCCGCAGTTTTTTCCGATGCTTGAAGAGTAAGATTTACTTCCAGGGAGGGACTTTACAATGAATGAATTGTTAAAAACCCTCTACCAAGATATATTACAGCAAGTAATGGTATTGGAATCATGCAAAAAGGAGCTTAGTATCCAAATTCTTTTGACAAAAGAAGGTAGTAGCAGGCGACTGGAGTTAATATTGCGATTTCTAAGCTACGATCTGGATAAACATGAGCTTTTAGAACATGCAGCCGTGCTCGCCATGTCCAACCAGGCAGATATCATATTGGAAGACTTGCAAAGACTCTATGCCTATACTGATGGGAATGATTTAATCGAGCAAATTAGAGCTGAAATTAAATTCCTGCAAAGATTTGTTAACACTATCAAGAAGTCGATAAAGCATCCCAATTCGCGAACTTTTTATGAACGGCGGATGATTCAAGAAATAAGTAAATATGTGGTTGAGCAAGCCAGGCAATATAATGCCATGTGATCAAAGTTAAACCTGAGCAGAGAGCACTTCATACTGGGGTACTCCAGTCAAGCTCTGCTGATTATTGTGGTAAATTATTATATAGGATTTTTGATAGTATGCGGGAGGTTTTATTATGAAGCAAAAGGCCAGGGTAATAGTAGCGGGGGCCCTGGGGAAAATGGGGAAGGAAACACTAAAAGCCATTGCCGGGGACGAGGAACTTGAATTGATAGCTGCGGTGGATATTAAGGCCAAAGGGGAAAAAGTAGCTGATTTAATTGGCATTGCTGGTTTGGATATAAGTCTGGAAAACGACCTTGATGAGGTTTTGGAAAACTACCAGCCTGATGTATTGGTGGACTTTACCAACCCCCAGGCGGTTTTCAATAACGCTAGAAGCGCTTTAAAAATAGGAGTATTCTGTGTAATTGGAACAACAGGATTAAACGAAATTGAAATCAAAGAACTGGAGAAGCTGGCGGGAGAAAAGCAAGTGGGGGTAGCCATTATCCCTAACTTTGCCATTGGGGCCGTATTGATGATGAAGTTTGCCAGTGAAGCAGCTAAGTACTTTCCTGAGGTGGAAATAATTGAGCTGCACCATGACCAGAAAATGGATGCCCCTTCAGGTACTGCCATTAAAACCGCCGAAATGATAAATGCGAATCGACCCTTGAGACCTCCCAGGAATGTGCGGGAGTTTGAGAAAATTGCCGGTTGCCGCGGGGGAGACCTGGGCCAGGTAAGGATTCATAGTGTTCGTTTACCTGGTTTAATTGCCCACCAGGAAGTAATTTTTGGAGGTGCCGGTCAGGGCCTTAAAATAAGACATGATTCATTTGATAGAGCCGGCTTCATGCCAGGTGTAGTAATGGTAATCAAAAAAATACTCCAGCGTAAAGAACTGGTCTATGGTATGGAAAATTTGCTCTAAGACAAAATTTTAGGAACTGGTCTTTCATGAGATTTCATAAAAATGACTTGTAAAAAGGCTACAGTCAACTTTTATTCGACTGTAGCCTTTTTAATTTCAAAGTGCATTCTAAAAGGATTTATCCCTTCTCACATCTCCCCCAAAATAGCACTTTCATGGCTTGAGACAAGCACCACTATTATGAAAAATACATATAATGCTATTGATTGTGGCTGCAGATTTATCCCCAAAGGAGGACGGAGGGTGAGTTCGCTGCTTTCAGGAACTAAAATTGCTGTTTTGGGCGGAGATGACCGGGAGCTAATTCTAATATCTGAACTGGTAAAAAGGGGAGCCATTTTAAAAGTTGCAGGCTTTCCCAGTTCCAAATTATGCGATGGAGCTTCTGCTGTTAATAGTGTAGAAGATGCCTGCCGGGAGGCAAAAGTCGTAATTTTACCCCTGCCGGGAACCAGTTTAGAAGGAATTATTCGTGCTGTCTATGCTGAGGGAGAGCTAAAGCTTAGCGAAAAAGCGATAGATGTTTTAGCGGAAAATGCCCTGGTCATTATTGGTTCGGCGCGTCCATTTCTCAGGGAATGGGTAGGAAGATATAAACTGCGTCTACTGGAAATTGCCGAGATGAATGATATCGCCATAATGAATTCTATTCCTACCGCCGAAGGAGCTATACAGATAGCCATGGAGGAGTCAAAGATTACGATCCACGGGAGCAGGAGTTTAATTGTTGGATTTGGCCGGATTGCCATCACTCTAGCACGCACACTCAAAGCTCTAGGGTCAGATGTTACGGTAGTGGCAAGAGATGAGGGGCAAATGGCCAGGGCCTATGAAATGGGCTGTAAAAGAGCCGGTTATTCTGAGTTGGCTGAAGCTATAAGGCATAGTGACTTTGTTTTTAATACTGTTCCCAGCATGGTTATAAACAGAAATGTCTTAAAAAAGGCCCAAAGCGAAGCCTTAATCATTGACCTGGCTACCCAGCCCGGAGGTACTGATTTCGAAGCAGCCAATGAATATGGTTTTAAAGCAATATTAGCTCCCGGTCTTCCAGGTAAAGTGGCGCCGATTTCGGCTGGTAAGATTCTAGCTGAGGTGGTTCCCCGTTTAATAATAAAAGAGCTGGCTAAAATGGGGCAGAATCTAGTTTTGGAATAAAGAGGAGGTGGCAAAATGCAAAAATACCGCTTAAGGGGAGTAAAAATAGGGGTAGTTCTGACTGGTTCGCATTGTACTATTGCTGAAGCGCTCCCTCAGATTAAGAATCTAAAAGAGGAAGGAGCAGATATATACCCTATATTCTCTTATACTGTTAACGAGGTAGATAATCGTTTTTATAAAGTAGATGATTTAAAAAAAGAAATAAAAGAAATTACTGATCGGCCTTTGATTAATAGCATTGTGGGGGCTGAACCAATTGGACCTCAAAAACTCCTGGATATTGTGATAGTTATGCCGGCTACCGGTAATACCATCGCCAAGCTTGCCAATGGAATCGTTGACACTCCTGCATTAATGGCAGTAAAAGGCCAGCTAAGGAACCAGAGACCGGTGGTAATCGCTATATCCACCAATGATGCCCTGGGCATAAATGCCAGGAATATAGGAATGCTCATTAACACGAAAAACATATTTTTTGTTCCATTCCGGCAGGATAGCCCACTGGAAAAGGTCAATTCGCTGGTTGCTTGTATGGAAAAGATAGTTGATACGGTAGTCTTAGCTCTACAAGGTAAACAAATACAACCAGTACTCCTTGGCCCTGCTTGATACTAGTAAGAAAAGTCGTCGGGCGTCAGACGTCGACGTTGGGAGATGGAAGACCTCTTTTCATCGCTGGTTGTGGCCCCCGGCCATGGGGGGTTAGTAAAAATAAATTTGTTTGCTGCCTTTATCACAAGCGTCCCATTTTCCTTGAGAATGGAAGAAGCATTGTGCTAAAATACAGAATAACATTTAACGGGAGGCAGGATTTGTGACAAAGGGCGTTAGACTTGCTATAGTTGGAGCAACAGGTGCTGTAGGGCAGGAAATGATGAAGATTCTGGAAGAGCGAGAGTTTAAAGTTAAGGAGCTAATTTGCCTGGCTGACCCTCGCGAAGAAGGAAACAAAGTGAGATTCAGAGATGAAGATCTTACGGTTAAAGCAGCTAATGCTGCGGCTTTCAAACAGGCAGATATAGCTTTATTTGCGGTTAATACTGATATAAGTAAGGCTCTGGCTCCTCTGGCCCGGGAGAATAATTGCCTGGTAATTGATAACAGTTATGCTTTCAGATTGGAGGAAAATGTGCCTCTGGTAGTTCCCGAGGTAAATCCGGAAGACATTGCTAAGCATCAGGGTATTATTGCTAATCCTAATTGTTCTACCACCATTATGGTAGTAGCGTTAAACCCTATTCATAAGGCAGCCCGCTTAAAAAGGGTATTGGTGTCGACCTACCAGGCGGTTTCTGGAGCCGGAAAAGCTGGAATCGATGAGCTTGAACAGCATGTTCGGGCCTATTTGGCTGGAGATGATATAGTTCCTGAGGTTTTCCAACATCCCATAGCCTTTAACCTGATTCCGCATATTGATGATTTTCTATCAGATAATTATACCCGCGAAGAAATGAAGTTGGTTTGGGAGACCCGCAAGATAATGCACGCTCCGGATTTGAAGATTGCTGCTACGGCAGTTAGAGTTCCGGTATTTAGAAGCCATTCCGAATCCATCACGGTGGAGACGGAACTACCACTAAAGGTAGATGAAGTTAAAACGATTTTCTCCCAGGCCCCTGGAGTAGTATTACAGGATCAACCGGAAAACAAACTATATCCCATGCCCCTTTATACTTCAAATAAGGATGAAGTCTATGTAGGCAGGATCAGGCAGGATTTGTCTTTAGATAATGGCATTCTCTTTTGGGTGGTTGCCGACCAGATTCGAAAAGGAGCAGCTACTAATGCAATACAAATTGCAGAAATAGTGGTTAACGATAGTCTTTATTAAATTGGAATGGTGGTGAATAAATGTCAGCTCCCCGCTTAATGACGGCTATGGTTACTCCCTACGGGGATAACTTGGAGGTAAACCTTTCCCAGGCGGCCAAACTGGCCGAATACCTATATGAAAATGGCAGTGAAGGTATTGTTGTTTGCGGTACAACCGGTGAATCCCCGGTTCTAAGTGCTGATGAAAAGCTGCAGCTTTTTGCGGCAGTAAAAGAAAAAATGGGGAAGAGGATTCCAATATGGGCCGGTACCGGGTCCAATTATACTGATTACTCAATCGAACTGAGCCGCAAAGCTGAAAAAACGGGAGTAGATGGAATTATGCTGGTTACTCCCTACTACAACAAACCCAGTCAGGAAGGCCTTTACCAGCATTTTAAGGCGATAGCCGGCAGTGTTTCCTTACCCGTAATGCTATATAATGTTCCTGGGCGTACGAGTTGTAATCTTCTTCCTGAGACGGTTAAGAGGCTGGCGGCTATTGATAATATTGTTGCTATCAAAGAAGCCAGCGGGAATATGGATCAGGTTTCTCTCTTGAAGAACCTGGTTGGTGATGATATTCTGATTTACTCCGGTGACGATTCGCTTACCCTTCCTATGCTGGCACTGGGTGCGTATGGCGTGGTAAGTATCGCTTCTCACCTGGTAGGCAAGAGAATGATAGAAATGATAGATGCCTTTGCCAGCGGTGACAACAAAAAAGCAGCCGCTATTCATGGTAAACTTTTTCCGCTATTCAAAGCTTTGTTTGTAACTACCAATCCCGTTCCTCTCAAAGAAGCCTTGAATATGCTGGGAATGGAGGTAGGTGGTTTCCGACTGCCTCTGACCGCTGCAACAGATAACGAAAAGAAGCAAATAAAGGATATATTACTCCAGTATCATTTATTATAACGAGGTAAATATGTCCCCCACTTCTTTAAGCGGCCAAAGTTCCTATTAACAGAACAGGCGGCGGGTTCTAATCCTACGACTCGTTACAGCACTGTGTTGAAACTGCTCTGCAGTTTCTTCCGCTTAAAATGCAATAACTACATAGCTAAGTAAGACAAGGGTAGATAACTAATCTACCCTTTTTTCTTAAAGGCATTTTAGTAAAGGATTGATCTTGAATACTCCCCTTATTTGAGCATTTATTGAGTTGTATCAGGCCTTGTAAAAGGTTATAATGAGTTTGAAGGATTTGGACGGTATTTTATTTTTGCATTAAACTGGGTTTCTTCTGGGTAATAGCCTTAGTTACTGTGCTTTTAAAGCTTAATTAAACTTAATTAAATATGGACGGTTTTAACAAAAGCTAATATGATTCAGGGATATAGGTAAATCACAAAGACTTCCGTTTTTAAAGGAAATGAACGGTGATTATATCTTTTACATAAAAGTGCGGTTATTGCGGCTTAGATTTGGAAAGTTGAATAAAAGAGGGTGTTTTGATGTCTGAAGAGTCCCGTATTAAAATAATTCCCCTGGGCGGATTGGGGGAAATTGGGAAGAACATGACGGCCATCAGATATCAGGATAGCATTGTAATTATTGATGCCGGGCTTATGTTCCCCGAAGAAGAACTGCTGGGCATTGATATAGTAATTCCTGATATTAGTTATCTGATGGAAAATAAAGATAAGGTAAAGGCTATATTGCTCACTCATGGTCATGAGGATCATGTGGGAGGACTTCCTTATGTTTTGAAAGAAATAAATGTACCCGTGTATGGCAGCAGATTAACCCTGGGAATAGTTGAAGAAAAGCTTAAGGAACATAACCTGGGGAGTGTCCAACTGCAGGTTGTTCGTCCCCGTGATGTAATATCTATTAGTCCTTTTGAAGTGGAATTCATTCGGGTCAGTCATAGTATTCCTGATGCTCTGGCTATAGCTTTGCATACCCCGCTGGGAATAGTACTGCATACTGGAGATATCAAACTTGACCAGACGCCGGTTGATGGTGAAGTAGTGGACTTTAGAAAATTCGCCGAACTGGGCGAAAAGGGTGTGCTGGTAATGCTGGGTGATAGTACTAATGCTGATAAAAATGGATTTACCATGTCAGAAAAGGTAGTGGGTAATACCTTTGATGAATTATTTGGCAAATGCGAAGGCCGTATAATTGTTACCACCTTTGCATCCAATGTTCATCGTATCCAACAAGTAATCTCCACAGCTCAAAAATACGGGCGTAAAGTAGCCGTCGTAGGACGCAGTATGGTCAATAATGTACGTATCTCCAGTCAGCTTGGCTATATGAATATTCCTGAGGGAATCTTGATAGAGATGGAGGATATTGGGAAGTATCCTGCCGGTGAAATAGTTATTGTGACCACTGGTTCGCAGGGTGAGCCCATGTCTGCTCTTACCCGGATAGCCACGGCGGACCATCGCTGGGTAGCTATAGAACCCGGGGATACAGTTATTATTTCTGCGACCCCTATTCCCGGAAACGAAAAATTGGTGGCGAAAACGGTTGACCTCCTCTTTCGTCAGGGTGCAGAGGTGATATATGAAAAAGGGGCAGGAGTACATGTCTCTGGGCATGCTTCCCAGGAGGAATTAAAAATTCTGCTGAATCTTATCCGGCCCCGATATTTTATACCTGTTCATGGTGAATACCGGCATTTAATGAAACATGCTAAACTGGCTGAAAGTTTAGGCATACCGAGATCGCGCATTTTTGTTGCAGAAAATGGCCAGATAATTGAGGTAGGTAAAAAGAAAGCTGTTATCAGTGGAAAGGTAGCAGCTGGAAAAGTGCTGGTGGATGGGTTAGGCGTAGGAGATGTGGGTAATATTGTACTTCGCGACCGGAAGCAGCTTTCTCAGGATGGTATCATGATCGTAGTGGTTACAATAAACAAAGATTCTGGTGAAGTAGTAGCAGGCCCCGATATTGTAAGCCGTGGTTTTGTATATGTTCGAGAATCCGAGAGACTAATTGAGAATGCTAAAGAAAAGGTCAATGAGGCTCTCGAGATATGCTCCAAGAGGAATATAAGTGAATGGGCCGTTATTAAAGCCCAAGTTCGTGAAAAGTTAGGCAAGCACCTGTTTGAAAAAACGGGGCGTCGCCCCATGATATTGCCAATTATTGTAGAGGTTTAATATAAGGTTGTATATCGCGCTGCATCCATGCTTCGCCAACACTCGCTATGTATATTTATGCAACCCTTATGCAACAAAAGGTTTTTTTGCTGGGAGTCATCATAAGGATTAAGTAAGAAAATAGGGTGTAGGCGCAGAAGGACGAAGTTGTCAAAAACCCCGTCCCCGTGTCATTCTAAAACAGAATTAAAAGGGTCAGACTGTAATTGCTGGAACATTATAGCCTGACCCCTTATTTTTATGGTATTATTTTTTCGCTCGGGGTGATGCTAATAAAAAGAAAATATGTTTTAAGAAGGGAGCAAGGTGTTTTGCAGCAAAACCCTAATACAGCACATAGTGAAAATGAACAAAAAGTAGAAAACATCAAAGAACTGGGACAGCTTGAAGTACCCAGTTTTAAGAGCGACATCCATTGTTTGACCATTTCTGGTCAGGTTGAAGGCCATATGGTACTTCCCCCCCAGAATAAAACTACCAAATACGAACACATTATACCGCAACTGGTAGCAGTAGAGGAAAATCCACAGATTAAGGGACTGTTGGTGGCCCTTAATACTGTTGGTGGGGATGTGGAAGCTGGTCTGGCTCTGGCCGAAATGATTGCCAGTCTGTCCAAGCCGACGGTATCCATAGTTCTAGGAGGCGGGCACTCTATAGGCTCTACCATTGCCGTTTGTACAAATTATTCCTTTATAGCGCCTTCAGCTACTATGACAATTCATCCCATAAGGTTAACCGGATTGGTTATTGGCGTACCTCAGACCTATGAGTACCTGGACAAAATGCAGGATCGGGTGGTTCGTTTTGTAGTAGAGCATTCTAATATAAGCGAGGAAAAATTTCGTGAATTGATGTTTAGAATGGGAGATCTCGCCCGTGATATTGGTACTGTCCTGGTAGGTAAGGATGCAGTTGATTGCGGTTTAATTGATCAGGTGGGTGGCATTAAAGATGCTCTGAACAAGATTCATGAATTAAAGAATGCATCCGGGGGAATGGTACAATGATATTTTATACACCCGAACCTATAGAATACCTTGCTCTTGGCCAGGAATTAGGAGAGTCTGTAACTCTAAAGCTTCCATCCGGAGGCTTAATTAATGCGGTGAGCGATGAGTTCAAGCAATTAAGGATTATTAGCATAGTAAGCACTGACCCCCTGGATTATTTAAATAGCAAATACCAACCCGGAACAATTATTTCTATGCAGCCGGATTGGGAAAATACAAGACCTTGATAGCAGCGTGACAAATGTATTTTACAGACATTAATCGGGTGCAATATGATATAATCTAAAAAGTGTTTTTTTAGGGGGAGAGAGAGAATTTGACGTTATTTCAGGCTTTTATTTTGGGTGCGGTGCAAGGACTAACTGAATTCCTTCCCGTAAGTAGTTCAGGCCATCTGGTTATTTTCCAGCATATTTTTGCGATTGAGGAACCACCCTTAACTTTTGATGTTTTGGTACATCTTGGTACATTAATCGCGGTATTTGTCGCCTTTTGGGACGATATTTGGGGTATTTTGAAAAAGCCGTTTTGCCGTTTGACCTATCTGCTTATTGTGGGATGTATTCCTGCTGGATTGGCTGGTTTTCTTCTGGCGCCGTATTTCGAAAAAGCCTTTGAATCTCTTCTAGTAGTAGGAATTGCCTTGATTTTTACGGGAATATTGTTAAGTTTGTCTGAAAACCTGTCAAAAAAACATTTTGGTTTAAAAGAAGCGGATGAGACCGGATTTTCTGATGCGATTTTTATTGGTATTCTTCAGGCCCTGGCTATTATACCAGGTTTATCTCGCTCAGGTTCGACTATAGCTGCCGGTTTAATAGCTGGCCTGGATCGAGAATTTGCGGCGCGATTTTCTTTTTTGCTTTCTATCCCGGTAATAATCGGTGCAGCTATTTTTGAATTAAGCGATGTATTTGTTACCGGAATTGCTGCCAATAATATCTTGCCTTATATTTTAGGACCGCTTACAGCAGCTATATTTGGATTTTTTGCCATTAAGGTCGTTTTAGGCCTGGTACGAAGGGGAAAATTGTCATATTTTTCTTACTACTGTTGGATTGTAGCAGCGATTACGCTATTCTGGTATAATTTAGGGTGATAAAAAAGCGGGAAAGCGGGGGGCAAGCCCCTGTTTTTTTATTTAGAGGAAGGATTATACCAATTATTGGCGAAGATATTTACAGTATTTAATATGATAAAGTAAGGCGTGAGACTCATTCAAGCCAAGGAAAAAAAACTTAAGGCTAAAAAAACTAAGGATAGCAATAAGATAAACCAGGAGCGGATTAAAAGGGAGATATTGGCGCTGGTTGTTTTCATGCTGGCCATTTTTGTCTACATTAGTGTTAGCCAATTTAGCGGCAGGGCTGAAAGCACACAATTTATTGGGGTTTTGGGTAGCTATATATTAAAAGGTTTGGAATTATTGCTAGGTAGCGGAGCAGTGTTTTTCTCATTTTATTTATTATTCTGGTCTATAGATATTGGTATTGATAAGAAAATGTGGTCTACGCGTATGTGGGGGGCCAGTCTGCTATTTTTATCCTGCTTGCTCTGGCTTAGCCTTTATGACATACCAGGTGGTTTAAGTGCTTGGGAAGCTGGAATTAAAGGCATGGGTGGGGGAGTTTTGGGTGGTATTCTGGCTACCGGGGTAATTACCTTGTTGGGGAAAGTGGGAGCAGCGATAATACTTATTCTAAATATTGCGGTTGCGGTTCTGTTAATAGTAGGTAAACCCATTAAGGTGATTATTAGATTTCTTCTAAATTACAGCCGTGTTTTAAAAAGCAGCTTGGATAAGATAATGTATTATGAGACGAATGAAGACATACCGCTGCCGATAGAAGCCCGAGATCAAGTAATAATCAATCATCCTCAACCATCACAGGCGGAGAACAACAATGAATGGACCGCAGTCGAAAATAATCCTCTGCCGCCTGAACCGGTTATTGATCATGAGAAATCACTCCTTTCTGACAAGTATAAAAACCGAACGACAAGCAGTCAGTTTGATTATCAGAAGCCTCCTGTGGATTTGCTCGGCGAAATTAGCCGGGAAAGAATAATTGATAAAAAAAATATCAAGGAGAGTATTGGAATTTTGGAAGACACATTTTCCAGCTTTGGTATCAGGGTGAAAGTAAATCAGGTAAGTTGTGGACCAGCCGTAACCCGTTATGAACTTACACCGGCTCCTGGGGTCAAAGTAAGCAAGATTCTTAGTCTAACTGATGATTTGCAGTTAAACTTGGCTGCACCAGGAATCAGAATAGAGGCGCCAATCCCTGGCAAATCAGCAGTTGGCATAGAGATTCCTAACAGTAAACTTTTGAGTGTGAGCTTGCGCAGCCTCCTTTCTTCACCGGCTTTTAAGAATTTAAATAGCCCGTTGGCTTTTGCTTTGGGGGAAGATATCAGTGGTAATACGGTGGTAGGGAAGTTAAACGATATGCCCCATCTTTTGATCGCCGGATCTACCGGTTCGGGGAAAAGTGTCTGTATAAATAGTATGATAATGATCTTCTTATTCAATTCGACACCAGATGAATTAAAGTTTGTGTTTATAGATCCTAAAATGGTTGAGCTCGCTGCATATAATGGCATTCCTCATTTGATGACTCCGGTCGTTACCGATCCCAAGAAGGCTTCGGTAGTACTACGCTGGATGGTGGGAGAAATGGAAAAACGCTATAAGATCTTTGCTGAGCGAGGGGTCAGGGATATTCAGAGATTTAACCAGATTAGCGAAGAAAGTTTGCCTTATATAGTAATAATAATTGATGAACTGGCTGATTTAATGATGGTTTCACCCGTTGAAGTCGAAGATTCTATATGCCGGTTAGCACAAATGTCCCGGGCTGCTGGAATGCACCTGATTGTGGCTACCCAAAGACCTTCAGTCGATGTGGTAACCGGAATAATTAAGGCTAATATTCCCTCCCGTATAGCTTTTGCGGTTTCTTCCCAGGCTGATTCTCGAACTATCCTGGATACTTCCGGAGCGGAAAAACTTCTGGGTAAAGGGGACATGCTTTTCCTGCCGGTAGGGGCGGCAAAACCTTACCGGGTACAAGGGGCATATGTTAGTGATGGTGATATCGAAAAGGTAGTCAGCTTTATCAAAGAACAGCTGCCCCAGTCTGAAGAAACCGAGGCAGCCAGTGAGATAGATATGGTTCTGGATAGAATGGAAGAAGACTATGGAGATGAGCTCTTTTGGGATGCGGTAAATGTATTCGTAGAGAACCGTAAAGCCTCGGTATCTTTATTACAGAGACGCTTGCGTATAGGTTATGCCCGGGCAGCACGTCTGGTTGATTTGATGGAAGACAGGGGAATAGTATCCGAACTGGATAACAACAAAAAACGTGAAATCTTAATTGATAGTGAGCAATTGGATAAACTATACAGTAGCTCTAAACTATGATAATATGCTTGCAGTATAACGAGGTGAAATAGGTCCCCGCTTCTTTAAACGGCCAAAGTTTCTATTAACAAAACAGCGGCAGTTTCTAATCCCCCGCCTCGTTGCAGCGCTGTATTGAAACAGCTCAACGGTTTCTTCCGATGTTTAAAGTAATACTGGATATTTTTAAGGATAAGCCTTTGGGGATGAGGATATATCCCATAATTTTAGTTTTGGCTCTTAGTTTTTTTAAAGGGAGATTTAATATGAGGCTAACCTCCAGAGAAAAGGAGATATTTGAAGTATTAAAGAAAGAACCCCTTATTTCCCAGGAGGAACTGGCACGCCGCTTTAATATAACTCGTTCATCCATAGCAGTACACATATCCAACCTGATGAAAAAAGGCGTAATCCTGGGGAAGGGATATGTTTTCAATGAACAGGTCTCAGTAGTAGTTATTGGTGAGAGTTACTATTATATTAAGACCAGTGGTCCAGATAATGATTGTTCTATTAACATGGGTTTGGGAGGATTTGCTGTCGATACAGGAAGAATTTTTGCAAACTTTGGTTTAAATGTTAAACTAATAACTATAGTAGGAAATGACGAAGAAGGCACTAATATTTTTAATGAACTGCAAGGAAAAGGTGTTGATATTGTAAATATCTTTAGACATGCCAAAAAGAGAAGCTGCCGTAAAGTCTTTTTGGATGATAAACGGATATTGGAAGAAAACTTTAGCCTGCAGGATTATGAAAAAGCCATTGATGCTAGAGAATGGGTAGTTTTCAATTGTGAATGGTTGGTGGTGGATACCAGGTTTCAGGAGCTTTTGTGCCATAAAGCAATAGGAAAGGATGAGGAGAAACTTCCCTTTTTCTGTACCTGCCGCTACTTATATTCTATAGAGGAAATACCGTCATTTTTGTCTCGCTATGATTTGTTGGTTTTAGGTGTAGCAGATAGCAATATTATGGACCATTATTTAAGCCAGGCCCTTGCTTTGAGCTCTAATGGAGTGCAAAGTGTTATTTTAAGTGACGGAAATACACGCTTGTTTTATTTTCAGAAGGGAAATGCCCACGAGTTTCCCTTACTTCCCAACCAATGTTTTGATAGCCAGGAAGGATTGCCTGCTTTATTGGCCGGGATTGTTTATGGTTTATCCAGCGGTTATTCTTTGCGACAGGCGGTTAGAATAGCTGTCGGTACAGCTGCATCAAATGATTAGTGTTGGGTTTAAGTTATTTTTAAGCATCGGGAGAAACTGTGGAGCAGTTTCAAACAGCGCTACAACGAGGCGGGGGATTAGAACCTGCTGCCTGTTTTGTTAATAGGAACTCATCCTCTTAAAGAAGCGGGGACATATCTCGCCTCATTATAAATTGATAGATTGGTAATATAATAACTCATAGCAGTAATATTAGCTCTTTAACCGTAAGCAAGCTTTCAGGATTTTTTTAGGAGTGAAGCAAATTGGCGTGGGGAAAGACTCTCCGTGAGAGACGAGAACAACTTGGTTATACCCTGGAATTTGTGGAAGAGGAAACCAAGATACGAAAATATTATTTGGAAGCCTTGGAAAATGACCATTTTTCTTTGCTTCCGCCAAAAATCTATGCCAGTGGTTTTGTCAAACAATATGCTCGAATACTGGAACTGGATGAAAAGCAGATAGTAGATGAGTTTAGACGATTAGCTTATGGTGATGACGAAGATGGTGACAATATTATCCTTGACCAAAATTCATCCTCCGAAGAGAAATCCTGGTTCCGACCGCAAAATCTAGTTCTTGCCCTGGTCTTTCTTGCCCTGGTCGTTTGGTTGGGCAAGTATTTGGTAGACTATATTGCCCAGGAGGGAATTCATAATCCAGGCCCGGGGATTTCGCAGAATGAAACTGATATTGGCTTAAAAGATAGTGATAAGATTACTAAGGAAACCCCGATGACTAAAACTGCCCGGGTTGAAATCGAAGTGAAACAAAAATGTTGGATACTAGTAAAGGTAGACAATGAAACTGCATATACAGGTACTTTACAAGCAGGTGAAAACAGGGTTTACGAGGGAAAGCAGTCCGTATACATCAAAGCTGGAAATGCCGGCGGTTTAGAGATCACTTTTAATGATCATAAAGAGGGTAAAATGGGTATGCCTGGGGAAGTGAAAGAAAGGGAGTTCCTAGCTCCAGGTAGGCAAGATAAACAGGAGTAATAACTGGTGAATATTGGCTTTATTAGTTTAGGTTGTTCCAAGAACCGTGTAGATACTGAGGTGATGATGGCGGCCCTGAAAAAGGCCGGGCATAGAATAGTAAATTCGCTGGAAAGAGCGGATTTAGTAGTTGTCAATACCTGTGGTTTTATTACACCGGCAAAAGAAGAATCAATAGAAGCAATTATTGAAACGGCTGAATTAAAGAAAAAGGGAAGCCTGCAATTTCTTATCGCTGCTGGTTGCTTGTCTCAACGCTATGGGCGAGAATTATTATTGGAGATACCGGAATTAGATGGGGTTTTCGGCATTTCCTCTGTATCTTCCATAGCTGGAGTTGTTAACCGGATTGCTCAGGGAGAGAGAGTTTGCTTTACAGAAGCAACCCCGACCGAATACTTCGAAAAAGGACATAGAATACTTACTACGCCCCCTGGCTCGGCCTATTTAAAGATAAGTGAGGGCTGTAATAATTCTTGCTCTTATTGTGTCATACCTTCCATCCGAGGCAAATTACGCTCCAGACAGATTAATGAATTGCTGAATGAAGCAGCGCAACTGCTTAAAATGGGTATAAAAGAACTGGTACTCGTAGCCCAGGATACTTCTGCCTATGGCCATGACATTTCTCCCCAGTCGGCACTCCCCACACTCTTAAGAGAGTTATCCAAGCTTGACGGTCTTGAGTGGATTCGTTTAATGTACCTGCATCCTCTTTACTTGAGTGATGATATAATTGATGTTGTTGCCTATGAAAACAAAGTGCTCCCTTACCTGGACATTCCCATTCAACATGCTTCTTCAAAAATTCTGAAACTAATGCATCGCCGGCATGATAACAGTCATTTACGAACGATGATAAGCAAGTTGCGGGCAAGAATCCCCAATCTAACCTTGCGCACCACAGTAATGCTCGGATTTCCCGGTGAAGAAGAAAAGGATTTTGCCGAGCTCTATGAATTTGTGGCCGAAAGTCAATTTGATTGGTTGGGGGCTTTCAGTTTTGTCCCGGAGGAAGGCAGTAAGGCTGCATTGCTGCCGAATCAAATTGAGGATGAAATAAAGGCAGAACGAAAGGATAAGATACTAAGACTCCAGCAAAAAATTACCCGGCAAAAGAACCTGGCGCGAATTAATACCCAGGAAAAGGTTCTAATTTCCTCGCAACTCAGCAAAAATTTATTTGTTGGAAGAACTTATTTCCAGGCCCCGGAGGTTGATGGATTAACTCTGGTAAAAACAGATTTTAAATTAACCAAAGGCGACTTTGTTGATGTACAATTAGTAGGGGTAAGGAACTACGATATGATTGGGGAATACCAATGAATCTGCCTAACAGCTTAACTTTGATAAGAATTTTTTTAATCCCTGTTTTTGTGCTTATTTTACTGATTAGAATACCCTATGGGGATTTTTTTGCAGCAGCAATTTTTATTGTTGCCGCTTTGACCGATAGTCTGGATGGTTATCTGGCTAGAAAATGGAAGCAAGTAACTAAATTGGGAATTATTCTCGACCCTATAGCTGACAAGTTACTGATAACCGCAGCATTGATTAGTCTGGTTGAATTAGGCCGAATTCAGGGTTGGATTGCCATAATAATTTTGGGACGGGAGTTTGCCGTATCTGGATTGCGTGTAGTCAAGGCTGAAGAAGGTATTATTATTCCCGCCAGTAAATTAGGGAAAATAAAGACTATAAGTCAAATAGTGGCCGTTATTTTAATAATTCTGGAAAAGGCCTACCAACCCTATATAAATATACCATTGGGCCAATGGATGATGTATTTTGCGGTAGTTATTACATTAGTATCCGGCTTTGAATACTTTTATCGATTTAAGCTGCATTCGGGTGCTTAAGATTCTATATACCCTTTAAGGTACCGGTGCAGATACTACTTAAAAAAGAACATAAGAAAGACTGATGCGAAAAAAACATCAGTCTTTTTTTGTTTAATCGCTAGCATTTAAGAACTTCTGAATAATCCCACGAGGCTCCTTTTACAAGGTAGATCTTGATGTAGGTATCATTCTGACAGCAGTGGTTACCGGGCAGGCTCTAGAAAAACTGAATCTAGAGCCGGGACAGAGTGTTTGGGTAGTTTAAACCACTGCTGTGCATGTTTTTAAATAAAGAAAACCAGAGATAGGCTAAAATAAAATGTTAACAAAAGCAGGAATTAACATATATTTGCTATAAATATATTTATACTTATGCAAATATTCATCATCAGCAATTTGAGGAAGGGATGAAGCTCAGATTATCAGGAAGGGGGCAATAGAAAGCAGGGGAGCGAGGTTAATATTTCCAGATTAGACGAGAGGAGAATGCTCGTTGAAGAAAAAAAGAAGAAAAATACTCGCATACGGCATATTAGTGCTTTTTATGTTGTCCATAAGCGGAGTCGCCTGGGCAGCACCGGCAGATACAACAAGCACCGGGGGAAATAGTATTGAGGCGCAGACGCTTTCGTCATTCAAGGATGTAAGCACCGCGGACGGCAACCTGATCTATATCAACTTCCTGGCCAAGAAAGCGATCATCGCTGGTTTTCCCGATGGCGGGTTTCACCCAAGCGAGGGATTGAGCCGTGCCCAGGCAGCAACGGTAATTGTAAAAGCTGCCGGCTTAAATAGTGATAATAAGGAAACATTGTTTAAAGATGTGAGCGAAGGGCACTGGGCCGCCGCTTACATAACCGCAGCCGCGAAGGATGGTTACCTGAAAGGCTATCCCGATGGGAGCTACAGACCCGAGGACAAGCTTAGCCGAGCTGAGGGTATAAACCTAATATTAAGACTATCCAAGCAAAAAGATAATGCGGAATTGCCCGTATTAAAGGACCTGGATAGCAAGCACTGGGCCGCCAATTCGGCAGCAATCGGACTGGCGGCTGGAATGGTGGGCTTGAGCAGTGACCAGACTCAATTCCTTCCCGATGCCGATTTCAGTCGCGGCGATTTAAGCCGGGCTTTGGCCGTATTGCTTACTACTGACCCGGATTTAAGCAGAAAAGCATTAAATGGCAGCCTGGAAATAATAAATGGCCAAGTGAAGATTAACGGCCAAACCGTAAGTGGTACCGTAAGCATACAAAACGGCGATATAATAGCAACCTCCGCCGGTGCCGAAGCCCAGTTGAACTATCCTGACGGTAGTGGTTTTCTAATCAAGGGAAATACTGGTTTTACAGTTAAGGAAACCCAGGGCCGGGAATATATCAAGAAGGACGGCAGCCCGGGGATCGCAGTGGACTGGCTGCTGGTTGACCTTAAAAAAGGCAATGTCTTCGGAGCCCTGGCCGATAATCCCAATGTACAGAAAGTTGCGGAAAAGAAAAACGCTGCTGCAGGTGAACATCTGCTGGCCGGCCTTTCCAATGGCCTGGAATTGATAGCGGCAAACGATAAAGGGCTGCCCTGGTATAAAACCGCCAACAGTAAAAAGGTAAAAGTAAAAGTGGATATGCCTTATGGCGTAGTCGCAGTACGCGGCAGCTTCTGGAACAATAGTGTAAGTGATGACGGCTGCAACACTTCGCTTTTGGAAGGCGAACTCGATTTAATTGCCGGTGGCCAGACCCAGTCCCTGCTTCCCGGTCAGAGTTCCGGTGCGAGCTCGTCCAATCCCCTGCCTGCTCCTCCAACACCGATGACTGCAGCGCAAGTAAACGCCTGGGTGCAGCAAGCTAGCTGGCTGCAGAATGTGGCGCAAACCATGCAGACCCAGCAGGCGGCATGGCAGGCTCCTCCGGGAATTACTCAACCCAACCAGCCGCCGCCAGCAATCCCTAAGCCTACGCTACCCAGTATATTGAATGTCCTTAACCAGGCTTTGATAAAGGTTCAGCAGGCAGCTGGAATTACCAACCCTGTGCAATTGAATGTTGCTGCTTCCAGCAGCAGCAGTTACAACACCGGTGGTTCCAGCAGCAGCGATTACAATAGCGGAGGCGGCGGTGGAGGCAGCCAACAGCCTGGGACCTGGCGGCTGGAAGATGTGGCCACCACGGTTTATAATAACCAGACCCTTGTTCTGACCCGTAAACTCCATATTACCCCTCCCGTCGGAGTGCCGCAGGATTCATATTATGAAGTGAAGATGAAAAGCGGAGGCACAATTTACAGCCTTGGAACAAACAAGATTGGCAATCCCATCTTCCATTTAGCCAAGGCCTCGGATGATCCCTCCCGTCTTATTGCGGCTTTCCAGGATAACAGCGGTAACAGTTATGGCTTTTTCAGCCTGAACGGCAGCGGCAGCAGCGGCACCCTGACCAGCCTGGCGACCAGGACTATCTCTGGAAAAATTGAACTGCAATCATCTTCCGGACCCATAGCGGCTCCCGCCGGAGGTTTAATCATTAGAATATATATTTCGGGCAACACTGTAGGTGGCCATTATAGCAGCAACCAATCAGTTACTATGCCGGCCGGCGCGTCCAGCGTGAATTATACTCTAAATGTTCCCGAGAACAAGAGCAACTCTGGTTACTATATCTCCTGCGATGTAGTGGACAAAAGCTACAGCAATCCCTTTTTTAGTACCAGAATCTTCGATGTGGATGTTTCGAAGGGCAACGCCAGCGTTGAAAATATAATACTGCAGCCGGCTGCCTATATTCATGGAAAAATAAGCCTGCCCGAGGTAAATACCTCAAATATACCTGTTTCCGGCAGCATAGCAGCCAAACCGGCATCGGAGTCGGGTGGTTCTTCTTTCATAACTCACAGAATTAATTTTGAAATAGAGAAAAACAAAAAGGATTTTGCTTTTCACCTGCTGGTAGAGCCTGGAGCAGATTATTATTTGTATTATGAATTGTATAACAGCAATAATGAATACGAACATTCGCAGAAATTTTATCGCTTTGGTTATTACAGCAGCTCAGGCACCGTTGGCAGCGTTCCTGTTGAAGATATCTACACTTCTCTCGTTGGAGCAACCGCTATTACCGTAAACAGCTGTATCTCTGACATCAACCTGGATGTTAAGACCGGTTACGGCTATCTCATTTCCGGTTACATTACATTGCCGGAAGCTGCTCCGAGCAGCGGTATCAACCTTTGGCTCTGGGTCCATCCGCAGTCTGGGCCGAACGCCGGTATCTCCGCCGGTATCTACAAATATTTTTTACACGAAGAAAAATCGCAACCTTATTACCTAAATGTACCGGGCCCAGGCAACTATATCCTGTCGGATGATCGTGGTACATCGGCATTTACCAACCCGCCGTTCTACAGGCTGGATCCGGTGGCGGTGACGGTCTATTCAGCCGATGTCTCCCAGGATTTAAACCTTGTAAGCTCAGGCATAATACCGGGTGGACCGGGCGGCGACATCACCGGGCTTGATCCCGCTATGGTAAGCGGCCCGGCCCTCCTAGTGAAAGGAAAGGTCTATGGACTGCTCAGTCCCTCCTGTACGGCAGAAGTTGCGGCCTTGATAAGATTAAACGAGTGCTGCTATTTTAAGTCAGCGGACGGGCAGTGGTATGAACTGATTGACAGCGGCAACGGTTTAATTGCAACAGATGCATCGGCTATACCTCCGATAGGAAAGATCATCGACTGCCCTGTATTAACAGCATCGCCAGCCTCCTTATTGCAAGACGACACCGGACGCAGCATTAAGGTAAGTGCAACATCAGGCAGTGCTCTCTGGACAGCAAGTGATGACAGTGTACGGGCTATTCTAACAAATGATCGAGAAGGGCTAATCATATCGTGCAGTCCTATTAAACCTGACACTATTGGAGATGAAAACGCTACCATCCCCATACCCGATGCTATACCCAGAAGTAAATATATTCTGACCTTGTACAAGGAATCCGGTGGAGCTAAAATACTGCTGGGCGCAGCCAAGTTTACTATCACTAACCCAATTTAATGAATACCAAAATTCGGATTTATCATGACCGGAACCCGGAAAAGCATCGCTAAAAGCAAAACCCCCTGTTTTTTAAGAGCAGGGGGTTTTGCTTCCTTATTGGAGCTGTAATATGATGGGGAGTTTATTGCCTGCGCTTCTTTTTCTACGCAGCATTCCCAATATTAATCAGCTTTTTGGCGGCAAGGTCTATGTTATAATATGCAGGTGAGGAGGCCAATTTCGATGAAAAACAACGATTTTCGCATATTAATATCTGTTGCCGCCTTAATTTTAAGTCTAGGTGTTTTTTTGGGTGCGTATAACCTTTATATTAAACTAGGCATCGAAAAACCCCTGGGGGCTGAGTTGTCAGCACTGGACGGGGTTAATAAAATCGAAGTTAATAAAGGTAAAGAGGGATATGAGATTAAGGTAGATTTGGATAAAGTGGATAACATTCAGAATAACTATGGGGATATCAACCAGGCTTTAAAAGCTAGATTAAATGGTGAAAACTATCAATTAAAAATTGGCGATCAGCGCAACCAGGATTTACAAGAGCTATTTAACAGCCTTCAACCTGCACTTTACGAAGCTCTTGCTGATAACCGTTTTATCTGGCTAAATGAACAGCTGGCTGAGAAGGCCGCTGCTAAAGGTATGAATCATGCTATGTATATCGATAAGGAGCAGCTATATCTTCAGATAGGGGATGGGCAGCATTATCTTTATGAAGTAATAGAAAGAAACAGCAATAGCAGTTCAGCAGAAACAGGGAGGAAGTAGTTGTGAGGGAAATATTAGTTGGCTCAGCAGTGGGCCTGGTGGTTTTTCTTGCTATCATTGGGGTTAATGTCACCCCCTTTGTTTTATTCGCCCTGATAATGGGAGGCTTTTTCTTTTTTATGCAGAACCAGGGCTCAATAAAATTTGATGAAGTAGGAGGAGCCATAAATAAACCACGTCATGCCCGTTTCGAAGATATAGGAGGGCAGGATTCGGCTATTAAAGAATTGCAGGAAGCCCTGCAGTTTATATTAAGACCGGATGAAATCGGTAAAATGGGAATCAGGCCTATCAAAGGCATATTACTGGTAGGGCCACCAGGTACCGGCAAAACTTTGCTGGCCAGGGCTGCTGCCAGTTTTACCAGTTCGGTCTTCATCGCTGCTTCGGGCAGTGAGTTTATCGAAATGTATGCGGGAATTGGAGCCAAGAGGATACGCCAGCTTTTTAAAGATGCCCGCAGCAAAGCCAGTAAGGCCAAAAAGAAGAGTGCCATAATTTTTATAGATGAACTGGAGATACTTGGCGTAAAAAGAGGAAGCAATAGCAGTCACATGGAGTATGACCAGACGCTAAATCAGTTACTGGTAGAAATGGATGGTATCTGCCAAAACGAGGAACCCCGCTTATTGCTTATTGCTGCAACCAACCGGTCCGATATGCTGGATCCGGCACTTTTGCGCCCGGGACGATTTGACCGGCAGGTTCAGGTGGGATTGCCGGACAAACACGGTCGGGCAAAAATATTGAATATTCATACCCGCAACAAGCCTTTGGATGACACGCTGCTTTTAGAAGATATTGCCCGGGCCACCTTTGGATTTTCCGGTGCCCATCTGGAAAGCCTGGCAAATGAAGCAGCCATTCTGGCTATGCGGGAAAAATCCCCCAAAATCGAAGGCCGGCATTTTGAAGAAGCCATTGATAAAGTAATAATGGGAGAAAAAATGGACCGAAAGCCATCCTCTCAGGAGATGGAACGGGTAAGTATACATGAAAGCGGTCATGCCTTGGTTAGCGAACTACTACAACCAGGCTCGGTTTCCGCCCTGACTATTGTTCCGCGAGGTGGAGCTCTGGGTTTCATGCGTAAAGCAGCCCAGGATGACCAATACCTCTATACCCGTGATGAATTGGAAAAGCAGATTATGGTTGCGCTGGCGGGAGCCCTGGCTGAGGAAATATGCTTTGGTAACCGTAGTACCGGCGCTCGTAATGACTTTGCCCAGGCCTGGGATTTGGTGCGGGAAATTATAGATGCTGGTCTTTCATCATTGGGAGTAGTAAAAGCTGAGGATATACCTATTCATACATTTTACCGGGAATGTAAGGCCATAATTAAGAACTTGGAAGAGCAAACCCGGCAACTTTTGCGGGAAAACATAGAGTCCCTGGAAAAGATTGCTGCCTGCGTGTTGGAAGAAGAATCCCTTGATCGCAAGCGACTATTAGATTTGCTGGAAGTATCAGAGATAGCTTCATAATCAAGAGACGAACCCTGATGACTATGGCCAGGTTTTACCTGGCTCTTTGCTTTTTACAGCCTCTTTAACAGCCTGCATCATTTTTTTGCACCGAAATTAAATTTGATGTTACTGCAAAAAGTTATAAATATGTATTAGCGTGCATAAATATTCCACTCAGCTACCTTAAAAGCGACTGAAGGGTGTGTAGGGAACGACTTCCGTGTTGTTTCGAATCAGGCTTTTATATTTATGCAAACCTTATGCAACAAATAGAATTTTTGCAGTGGAGTAAAATTTGTAATAGAATAAAAAGGGAAAAATTACAGCAAGGTTATCCGATGACTAACTCGCTCTAAGACTCCCGCTTCTATAGGCGGGAGTAAGAGCGACTAAGTCTCTGGATAAGTGCGACTAAGCTTCAGATGGAGTTAAAACTCCACCTGAAGCAAGTCTTACTTTATGTGAGGAGATGCTGGATATGAAAACAGCCTGTCTGATTTCCACTGGTACTGAATTGCTGCTCGGTACCACCAATGACAGCAATTCCGTATTTTTAGCCACCAGGTTATTGGAAAGAGGCATTAAGGTTATTGGAAAGACGGTAGTTGGAGACAGTCGCGAAACCATTAAGATGGCTTTTGCCAGTTCCCTGGGCCTGGCGGATATGGTTATTTCCAGTGGCGGTCTGGGACCAACCAGGGATGACTTGACCAAAGAAGTGGCTTGCCAGGTAATGGGATGCGAGATGGTGATAAATCAGGCAGAAGTAAAAAGGCTGGAAGATTTTTTTGCTCGTCGTCAGAGGCCCATGCCGGAATCCAACTTGAAACAAGCCTTGTTTCCAGCGGAAGCCGAGATAATATTTAACCCGCTGGGAACAGCGCCTGGTATGTACCTCAAAAAGGATAATAAAGTTTTAATACTGCTTCCAGGTCCACCCCGGGAAATGGAATATATGTTTAAAAATGAAATTGAGACCAGGCTGGAAAGAGATTTTCCCCAGGCCTTGAATCGCGTCACCCGAAAAACCATAAAAATACTGGGCCCCGGGGAATCTCAGCTAGAGAAGATATTGGATGGAGTAATAGACGATAGTCCTGAGCTTAGTATGGCCTTGCTGGCAGTTGATGGTGAAATTCACATAAAGCTTACAGCTGATGGTCAAGATATAAATCATAGTAAAGAACTTATGGAAAAGGCATGCCAGAGTATAAAAGAAGCTCTGGGTAGAAATATAGTGGGTTATGATAACGATACCTTGCTTTCTGTTGTGGCCGCCTGCCTGGCAAATACGGGAAAAAAAATAGCTGTTGCCGAATCCTGTACCGGGGGATTGTTAGCTAAAATGATAACCGACTTGTCCGGAAGTTCAGAATATTTTTGGGGCTCAGTTACTTCTTACAGCAATGAAGCCAAGATGCTATACCTTAATGTTAAACGGGAGACATTGGAACAGTATGGTGCAGTTAGCCCGGAGGTAGCCCGGGAGATGGCTCAGGGTATGCAAAAACAATCTGGCACCGACCTGGCTCTTTCCATTACGGGGATTGCCGGACCCGATGGGGGTACAAAGGATAAGCCGGTAGGTCTGGTTTACATTTGCCTGGCCGATGGGGGGTTTTTGCAGGTAAAAGAAATGCACTTTGTCGGCAACCGGGAATCTATTCGTATACTGGCCGCCAAAACAGCACTTGATTTGCTGCGCCGGCATTTAAAAAACGGAGGGTGATAATTCTGCGGGCCTTTTTAGCTATTACAGTACCTGATTATTTGAAAGATTATGCAATTAGTTTAAAAAAACAGCTGGCTTCGATAGCTACTGATGTGAAATGGGTGGAAAGGGAGAATTATCACTTAACCCTGAAGTTTCTGGGGGAAATCAACCGCGAACTTACGGAAAAAATAAAGAAGGATATGGAATCCGTAGCAGACTCCTGTCCCCCTCTGCAGCTGGAAGTAAATAAATTGGGTGTTTTTCCTAACCATAGAAGACCACGGGTAATTTGGCTGGGGATTGAAGGGGAAATGGAAAAGCTGAATTTTCTGGGCGAAAGAGTTGATGCTCACTTATATACATTGGGCGGCTTTGCAGCTGAAAAAAAACGCAGTTTTCATCTCACTCTGGGCAGAATCCGTTCGGAGAACAATAAAGAAGCTTTGCTACAACAGCTTGACCTTATCAATAAGAAAGTAGATAAAATCTCTTTTCCGGTTCATGAATTTCATTTGATGGAAAGCCAATTATCATCACGGGGACCCACTTATCTCCTCCATAAGAGCTTTATTCTGAGAGGCTAGTAAGAAAAGACATCAGGCGACGGAAGACAGAAGGCGGATGTAGGAGGACGGAATGGTCACCAGATGCCAGTGATTAGAAGGAGTATTGCTAACTAAATCTTATTATACCAACCGCCTACTAACTCACTTTTAATTAGTGGTTGTGGCCTGGCACTCAAGCAAAATTACTTCTAATTAAATAGATATAACTGACACTGAGTGTTGGGCCATAGGTGATTAGATAAAAATTTGACATTTTTAGATAATTCATATATTCTTATATTACGAACAAATGTTTGAGGAGGGTTTTGGGTGGAGATTAATGAGGTAAATAAAGGTAAAATGGAGGCCCTTAATAGCACTATTAAAAATATTGAAAAACAGTTTGGCAAGGGGTCCATAATGAAACTGGGTGAAGCCGTCAATATGAATGTTGAGGTTATTTCAACGGGATGCATTTCCCTGGACCTGGCCTTGGGGGTGGGAGGCATACCCAGAGGGCGGGTAATTGAAATATTTGGTCCGGAGTCATCAGGAAAAACCACAGTGGCTCTGCACGCTATCGCCCAGGCCCAAAAAGATGGTGGTATGGCAGCTTTTATTGATGCCGAACACGCCCTGGATCCGCTTTATGCTCGTAAACTAGGGGTGGATATTAACAATCTTTTAGTGTCTCAACCGGATTCAGGCGAACAGGCCCTGGAAATTGCTGAAGCTTTGGTCAGGAGCGGTGCGGTTGACATCATAGTTATCGATTCCGTAGCGGCTCTAGTTCCCCGCGCTGAGTTGGATGGTGAAATGGGAGATATTCATGTGGGCTTACAGGCTCGTTTGATGTCCCAGGCCTTAAGAAAACTTACTGCCCACATAGGCAAGTCTAATGCTTGTGTCCTGTTTATCAACCAGATAAGGGAGAAGGTTGGAGTGGTATACGGTAATCCTGAAACAACTACCGGTGGCCGGGCTTTGAAGTTTTATTCTTCCGTAAGAATAGAGGTAAGAAAGGGTGAGGCCATAAAGCAGGGCACAGATCTAATCGGCAATAAAACCAAGGTCAAAGTAGTAAAAAATAAAGTGGCTCCGCCTTTTAAAACTGCGGAATTTGATATTATGTATGGGATAGGTATTTCCCGGGAAGGCGATTTGTTGGATATTGCTGTGACCACAGATATAATTCAAAAAAGCGGTTCCTGGTATGCCTACCAAGGCGAGCGACTGGGACAAGGACGGGAAAATGCCAAGGAATATCTTAAAAACCACCCTGAATTCATGACCTTGCTGGAAAGTCGTATTAAAGATTGGAAACAGGAAGGGAATGCAGCCAGCAACTCACTAGAGGAAGCTTGACAGCCATAGGGAAACTAACTAAAATTTATATAAAGCTCTGGTTGGAAGTCTTACCTTAAAAGCTTGACCATATAGACTGCTTATTTATATAGATGTTGTCCGTAGGCAAAGAGGGAAACCTATATTTTTACGATGAATGGCAGAATGCCAGGAAGTATTAGCTTGTCTGTTAAGGTTAAAGTGAGTTGTTATAAAGCTTACCATTATATATAGGGATAAGTGTGGGCTTTTCTATACTTATCTCAAATTTATAGTGGAGTTAAAATAACAATAGTGGGTGCAAAGGCTTCTTTATGAACCGAGTTTGAACTCGGTTTTTTATTTTCCAGGCTAATATTTCCTTATAATGGACTGGGCGGCAGTACAGTAAAACCATCAGATTTAAAGTGTGGAATACTAATTTGTGAAAAAAATTATACATTAAGGAGGTGATAGAGATAGATCTTACTAGTTTTGTTATAATTACTCTTTCTTTGGCTGTAGGATTGACTGGGGGTTATTACGGGAGACGATTCCTGGCGGAAAGCAGAATACGAACTGCTGAAGAAGAAGTAGCTAAAATGCTGGATGAGGCTGCCAAAGAGGTAGAAGCTAAAAAAAAGGAGATTTTGCTGGAAGCCAAAGATGAGATCCATCGCAACCGGCAGGATGCTGAAAAGGATATCCGTGAACGCCGTCGTGAACTGGATCGAGTTGAGAGACGTATTATACAAAAAGAAGAAATGATTGACAAAAAGACCGAAAACATGGAAAAGAAAGAACAAGTTCTTCTGGAAAAAGAGAAAGAAACGGAAAAAACCCAACAAGATTTGCAGATGGTTTTAAGTCAACAATTAAAGGAATTGGAACGTCTTTCCGGATTAAGTTCTGAAGAAGCCAAAGAATTACTCTTATATAATGTTTCGCAACAGATTAGACAGGAAACTGCTGTATTAATAAGGAACATTGAGAACGAGGCTAAGGAAGAAGCCGACAAGAAAGCCAAGAATATTGTATCACTGGCTATTCAAAAATGTGCCGCTGATGTTGTCTCAGAAAGCACGGTATCAGTGGTTCCTTTGCCTAATGATGAAATGAAAGGTCGCATCATTGGGAGGGAAGGTCGAAATATTCGTACATTTGAGGCCTTATCGGGGGTTGATTTAATAATCGATGATACCCCAGAAGCGGTTATTTTGTCCTCCTTTGACCCGATTAGAAGAGAAGTTGCTCGGGTGGCACTGGGTAATCTGGTCTCTGATGGTAGAATTCACCCAGCCCGTATTGAAGAAATGGTAGAAAAAGCCCGGAAAGAGATAGAGCAGGAGATTCGTGAAGTAGGAGAACAAGCCGCCTTTGAGGTAGGGGTTCATGGTTTGCATCCAGAGTTGATAAAGTTGTTAGGGAGATTAAAATATCGTACCAGCTATGGACAAAACGTTCTTCGTCATTCAGTGGAAGTGGCTCATCTGGCTGGGATTATGGCAGCAGAATTAGAAGTTGATATAATGCTGGCCAAGCGTTCCGGCTTATTGCACGACATTGGCAAGGCTGTTGATCATGAGGTTTCTGGTCCCCATGTGGAAATAGGAGTAGACCTGGCTAAAAAATACCGGGAAAATAAGGATGTTATTCATGGCATAGAGGCTCATCATGGGGATATAGAACCAGAAACGGTGGAAGCAGTTTTAGTACAGGCTGCGGATGCCATTTCTGCATCTCGTCCTGGAGCCAGAAGAGAAACACTGGAGACTTATATTAAACGTTTAGAAAAATTGGAAAATGTAGCTGAATCTTTCTCCGGAGTAGACCGTACTTTTGCTATTCAGGCAGGTAGAGAAATCAGGATAATTGTGAAACCGGAAGAAATTGATGATCTGCATTCGATTAATCTGGCACGCGATATAGCCGCCAAGATTGAACAGGATCTTGATTATCCCGGCCAAATCAAAGTTGTGGTTATCAGGGAGACCAGATCAGTGGAATATGCCAAGTAATTGAGGAGTAGAAGCTACATAACCACAAGTAATTTCTTTCTCCTACTATTTGTCAAAAAAGGGCTTGATACAAGCCCTTTTTTTATTTTGCGTGCGCCCGGCATGGGCGCAGTCTAATGGGTGAAAGTCCCTAGTGCGGGTTGATAGTGCCAAGCACATAGCCAAGGGCAAGGGTGTCCATCGTGAGGTGGAATCCGAAGGAAGCCGGAGGCAAACTTCTGGTCTGACGAACAGAAATCACATCAGGCATCGTAAGCTGGGTAAGGTTGCGCAACAAACTGAAGCCCGAAACTATCCGGAAGCTTACGGTGTAGATGTGGCAGATAGATGGAAGGAAAGACTGCGTTCTTACCCGGGGAGGTCTCACGGACGGGTGGAAACAGAGTAAGAAGCCCGGTTGAAACAAGATTTATCGTGAGAAGTCAGCAGAGGCCATAGTACGGAGGCAGCGCGATGCCGAAGGAAGGGCTGAACCATAGGAGGTGTGGGTCAACGAAAGTTACTGAAAGTGACAACTTAAAACACAGACAACTTCGAGAAGAAGGCTATCTGCAAAGGGTATCTGCGGAACAGAGAGAGTATGCAGAAGCGTGCGCGTCACCGAAGATGACTGAAACCGACAGCACCAACACAAACGAGCAGACGGAAGGATTGCTGGAGCAAATTCTAAGCAGAGATAATCTGAATCGTGCCTACAAGCAGGTAAAGAGAAACAAAGGTGCGGGTGGAATTGACGGAATGCAGGTAGATGAACTTCTACCCTTCCTGAAAGAAAACAAGAACGAACTTGTGCAATCCCTCCGGGACGGCAAATACCGTCCTAAACCCGTACGCAGGGTAGAAATACCCAAAGAGAACGGGAAGACCAGAAAGCTGGGGATACCAACTGTCGTGGACAGGCTAATCCAACAAGCGATTTGCCAAGTCTTGAGCCTAATCTTTGAGAAACAGTTTTCAAACAATAGCTTTGGATTCCGACCGAAAAGGAGTGCACATGATGCACTTAAAAGATGCCAGACCAACATTACAGATGGCTACAGATACGTAGTCGATATGGATTTGGAAAAGTACTTTGACACGGTCAACCAGAGCAAACTCATTCAGATACTATCGGAAACGATAAAAGATGGACGAGTCATTGCGCTGATTCACAAATTCCTGCGAGCGGGAGTTATGGTAGGCGGAATGTTTGAAGACAGCCCCGAAGGAGTGCCGCAAGGCGGACCCCTGAGTCCACTGCTGGGAAACATCATGCTGAATGAATGTGACCATGAACTGGAAAGGCGCGGACACCGCTTTGTACGCTATGCAGATGATATGATGATTTTCTGCAAAAGCAAGAAAGCGGCCAATCGTACGCTAAACCACATCCTCCCATACATCGAAGAGAAATTATTCTTGAGGGTGAATCGGGATAAAACACAGGTAGCACACGTGAACAAGGTCAAATTTCTGGGTTATGGTTTCTACATCCATAAAGGAGAAGGGAGGCTCAGGATACATCCCAAGAGCGTCCAAAAATTTAAGGAAAAAATCCGGGAAGTCACAGGACGTAGTAACGGGATGGGGATTGAGTCAAGGAAAATCCGATTGAACCAAGTGGTTCGAGGATGGATGAATTACTTCAAACTGGTAGATGCAAAGAACCTCATACAGGGATTGGATGAGTGGATAAGAAGTCGCATTCGGATGGTTACATGGAAACGATGGAAGAAAGTCCGTACACGTTCTGAAAATCTCAAACACCTGGGAATTAAGGAAGAACGGGCATGGATGTGGGCGAATACAAGAAAAGGCTACTGGCGTACCGCCCATAGTCCAATCTTATTAATAGCCCTATCCAACGAGAGGTTCAAACGTGCCGGATACCTCAGTTTGATGGAATGCTACTCTGCGAAGTAGTGTGTAAACTTTGGAACCGCCGTATACCGAACGGTACGTACGGTGGTGTGGGAGGTCGGCTACTCAATTAATGGGTAGCCTCCTACCCGATTTATATTTTGCTTAATGGAACGGCTGCTATATTTTACAAGTCCCGAATTAAAGGACTTTTCTATTTCCCTGAAGAAATGGTTTACAATTCGAAATTTAAGGAGAAGATGGGTAATGGACAGAGATTTGGGACTGGATGTATTTTTGACAGTATCACTAAATCATCCAGAAATTAATGCAGTTAAATACCTGGCGGATAAAGAACAAATAATATTGGAAGTGGCTCTTAATACAGCAATCGAACCTATGAAGCGGAAATCTTTTCTAAAAAAGACCCGGGATTGTCTGGATTTGTTTCACCAGCTTGCCGGCCAGAAGCCCGATCTGATGAAAGTTGAATTGATTGATAAATCAGAAATATCCTTTTTGCGCTTTTACCGGGATGTGGGAACCTTGTCTCAGGATGAGATAAGCCTGTTAATCTTGATTTTGCGAGAGGAATTTGCTAATTTATTGGTAAAGGATAATAATGATATTGTAGCTAAAGATGCTTTTAAGAGAAAATTGAAAAGAACTCTCATGCAAAAATTAAACCGGAATAGCTCCAACTCTACTGATTTCCTGGCCTATCGCAAGGAAGGCCGGGTATTTGTATTTAACCGTTAGATGGAGGTTATTTTTTGAATATACTTGTTATTGGCGATATCGTTGGCCGGCCTGGGAGAAAAGCTATCCGTGAATTATTACCCCAAATCCAAAAAGATTATAAAATTGTATTTACCATAGCCAATGCTGAAAATGCAGCCGGTGGACGGGGACTGAGCCGTGAGGTAATGAAAGAGTTGCTTTCCCATAATATTGATGTTTTAACCATGGGCAACCATGTTTGGGATAACAAAGAAATCCTTAATTTCATTGATGATGAACACCGCCTGATACGACCAGCCAACTATCCTCCGTATTGCCCCGGACAGGGCTACCATATATATTCCGCCGCATTTAATCAAAAGATTGCTGTGGTTAATGCTTCGGGGAGAGTTTTTCTGCCATCTCTGGATTGTCCTTTTCGGGTTGTAGATGAGATAGTTTCCGAGATACAGAAAGAATCAGACTTAATTATTATAGATTTTCATGCGGAAGCCACCAGCGAAAAACTGGCGTTTGCTCATTTTTTTGATGGAAGAGTTGCTGCCGTTCTGGGCACTCACACTCATGTTCAAACCGCTGATGAAAAGGTATTGCCCGGGGGGACAGCTTATATCACCGATCTTGGTATGACCGGACCAGTCGATTCTATACTGGGTATGCAAAAAGAACAGGTTATAGAAAAAATAATTTATCAGCGACCAGTACGACTGGAGGTGGCTAAGGGAGCTTGCCAGCTTCAAGCTGTAGTTTTAAACTTCGATGAAGCCAGTTGCAAGTGTATCAGCATAAACCGCATTTCTCAAGAATTACCGGCCTAGAGTACCGGCCATAAAACCATTTCATTTTTACTTCTTAAATTCTACAAAAAACCCTCAGTGCCTGCCTTCGCTTTTTTTACCTGTAGTTTCGTTGGATAAAGCTTGGCCTTCCAGCAGTTAAGCCTATTGCTTAAGTAGGTTGTAATGGTATCTCTTTTTACTAAACAAAGATTGACTCCACTGCAAAAACCCCTTTTTGTTGCATAAGGTTTGCCCATGCGAAGACTACGAGAGGTATATTTGTACAAGCCAATGAATATTAATAACTTTTTGCAGTAGAATCAAGATTATTTATGAAAATAAATCCAAAACATTTATGGAAAAAAGAAGGAATTACCAGATTGATTCAGAATATAGATAAATATAAAGAGCAATTTATCTGTTTTTATATTTTTTGAAGGGGGTTATATTAGTGGAGGTATTAAAAGTCTCAGCTAAATCCAGTCCTAATTCAGTTGCAGGAGCCCTGGCAGGAGTTTTACGAGAAAAAGGAGCTGCTGAAATACAAGCTATAGGTGCAGGAGCCATTAATCAGGCAGTGAAGGCCATAGCAATTGCTCGTGGATTTGTTGCTCCTAGTGGCATGGATCTAATTTGTATCCCTGCTTTTACCGATATAAAAATTGATGGAGAGGAAAGAACAGCAATAAAACTGATTATCGAGCCTAGATGATTTGATTAAATTACTTGCATCTTAAGTATATGACCTGCCATTAAGGCAGGTTATTTCTATAGAAGGGAGGATTTATTAATGTTGCAGATTATAGATTTACATTGTGATACTATTTCGGAAATTACTGCGAGCAATGAAGCATTGTTAAGCAATGGGCGACATTTTGACCTGTTGCGGGCAAAAGAAGCCGGTATCTGCTTACAAGTATTTGCCTTGTTCAGTTCCAGTCGAGAAGCAGATAGCTCATTAAGAGAGATTTTAATACAAATAGATAAATTCTATCAGGAGCTTGAGCAGAATTCCAGTCATGTTTTTCAGATATTGGGGTCCAATGATCTGCAAAGGGTTGATCAAACTGACAAAATAGCATGTCTCTTACATCTTGAAGGTGCTGAAGCAGTAGGGAATGACCTGGCAATATTTCGGCAATTATGTCGTATGGGCTTGCGTAGTATAGGCCTGACCTGGAATTATTCCAATCAACTGGCCGGGGGCATTGCTGAAGGAGGAAATGCCGGGGGATTGACTTGTCAAGGGAAAAGAATTCTTAAGGAAATGGAACAGAGCGGAATTTTGTTGGATCTCTCCCATATATCTGAAGAGGCATTTTTTGAGGCTTTGGAATGCTACAATAAGCCCGCCATGGTAACCCACGCCAATGCTCGGGCCGTATGTAATCATCCTAGAAATTTAAGTGATAAACAATTGAAACTGCTGGCGGAAAACGGTGGCATAATAGGCCTTAATCAAGTTGCCCATTTCATAAAAGCGGGGAAAGCTACCCTGGAGGACTTTTTAAATCATGCAGTTTATATTTCCGACTTGATAGGAGTAAAACACCTAGCCCTGGGTTCTGACTTTGATGGAACAGATAGTTTGGTTTTACCTGGGGTCGAAGCTTATGCTACACTGGAACAAAGCCTATATAAAAGGGGGTTTCTCCCGCAAGAAGTGGAAATGATTTTCCAACAAAATGCTTTAAGAGTAATGAAGGGGGTTTTAAATGCTTTATGATTTACACACTCATACCAGCGCTTCAGATGGTCTTTTAAGTCCGGGTGAAGTAATTAGCCAGGCCAAGGATATAGGATTGCCAGGACTGGCTATAACCGATCATGATACTGTAGATGGTTTGGAAGAAGCCCGCCGTTTTATTGAAGAGAATAATCTGGCTTTGGATTTCATCCCAGGAATAGAAATGAATACAGAATTAGCGGAAAAAGAAATCCATATCCTGGGCTACTTTATCGATTATCATAACCGTCTGCTGCTGAAGCGTTTACAGGAAATTAAAAAAGCCCGCTTGGAAAGAGCCCGCAAGATGATAATGCGCCTTTCTAATATGGGATTTAATATTAGTTTTGAACAGGTCGAAAGAATAGCCCAGGGTAATTTAATTGCCAGGCCACATATTGCCCAGGTATTGAGGGAGAATGATTATGTATCTTCTATCAAAGAAGCTTTCGATAAATATATTGGTAAAGGACGACCCGCTTATGTTAATCGTTATAAATTTCTCCCTGCTGAAGCCATTGAACTAATAAAAGGGGCTGGAGGTATAGCTGTACTTGCTCATCCGGGTCTAATCAGAGATGATAGTTTTGTTGATACTATTATTAGCCTGGGTATTGAAGGTATTGAAGTATTTTATCCAGAACACAATCATGGGCAGATTATAAAGTATAGCCAATTGAGTCAGAAAAAACGACTGCTTATTACCGGGGGGTCTGATTTTCATGGATATAATCAAGACGAAAACCGGGGCAGATTAGGTTCTTGTGGTGTTAACCCGGAAATAATGCGAAATATTTTCTACTATCAGCAAACAAAAACAAAAAACAAGCAAGAAGAACATTAGTTTGGGAGGATTTCCCCTACCACTGTAGAAAAGAAAGATGTGGGAAACTTTTCTGGGGAAAGGTAGGGGAATAATGAGAAGGATTTGGGTCATTTTTTTTATGCTTCCAATATTTTTACTTTTTAATGGGACAAACTTGGAAGCCAGTGAAGCTGTTTACATAGTTAAATCCGGTGATAGCTTGTGGAAGATTTCCTCGCAACAAGGTATTAGTATTAAGGAGATAAAGGAATTAAACAATTTAACTTCTGATTCTCTTAAGATTGGACAAAAACTATTACTTAAAGGAAGCAGTGGAGTCCAGACCGGAGATATATTAGGGCAGGAAATTTATACAGTAAAAGCGGGAGATAGTTTAGAACTTATTGCTCAGGAATTTGGTATGACTGTTGCGCGACTTAAGGAATTGAACAATTTGACCAGTGATGTACTAAACACAGGACATCAACTTAGAGTAGAGAATCGCTCTTTAATTAATCCGTCCCGAGCGGGTTTTCCTCTCGATGGCAGGTTTATTATTGAAAAAGCGGCACAATATTTAGGAACAGCATATCGCTATGGGGGAGAAGGACCGGCCGGATTTGATTGTTCCGGTTTTGTGAGATATATTTTTTCTAATTTTGGTTATAATTTGCCCCATAATGCAGCTGCTCAGTATAATTGCGCTTCCGAGTTTGATGGCAGTGAAATGATGATCGGCGACCTGGTTTTTTTCGCTTGTGGTGGTAAGGGAATTGATCATGTGGGGATTTATTCAGGTGATAATAAATTTATCCATTCCAGTTCTCCCCGAAGCGGTGGGGTTATTTATTCTTCATTAACCGAAGGTTATTATGCAGGTAAATATGTTGGTGCTCGCCGGATACTTCGTTAAAAAACGGTAAAAATAGGTGCAAGGTGGTTTTTCAGGAGGTAAATCGATGGAGGAAAATATTTTTGATAGTTTTGGCATTCCCCCTACGGTATTTGGAACTAAAGAATGGCAGGATATAGAAAAAAAAGAAAATACTCTGGGAGCAGATATGCTGCTAGCAGAAATTATTGAAAAGAGGATTTGGTCCAATGAAGAAATTCTTTGGGTCATGAAGAGGTTAATCTTCTTTTATGGTAAAAAGGATAAGCTGTTAAAAAAGGCCCCGGTTGAACGATTATTTATGAATATGGTTGATATACTTAGAGCGTTTTATGTTATTCTAGATATAAGCAATCCTGAACTAGATGATAATATGCGGAGTTATATCTCTGCCAAGCTGGCCGATGCCACCTGGGGAATAAATCTACGAACCCGTGAATACTTAGAAAAGTTAAAAGACAATTGAATTATATGCAGGGCATAGTCAATGGTGCAGGATAGTCGCCAAAGAACATTTCGCCTGAGACAGGGTCAAAGTTATTGCTATCCTGAACTCTCAGCCCTTAAGGGTAAAAATATTAATAGATTTGTATTCTTGCAAAAGGATTTTTGGCAATTCATAACACTATAACACTCTTAATTTTTAAATTATACCTGGATCCTTATAGCAGTAATATGACTCAGAATTAATAGTATATTTGCCCCTAATAATATTTTCAGGGAGGACGAAATGCCATCCAGTAGGGAGGAAATCATCCGGCGAATCATTGGGCTTGAGAACAGGATTTCGCGATGTTTTCGTTGTAAATCCTTGATTAAATGCACTGGAAGACCCTCATTGGGCAAGGGCGAATTGGAACCCGAGCTAATGCTGGTGTTTGAATCAGAGAATAAGCTAACCCACGACTCGAAAAAACTAATCGAACTAAGAAGGTTTATCCAAAACGAGTTTAAGCTAACAGATATTTACCATAGCTTCCTGGTTAGGTGCCACCCCAAGGCATGCATCTTGCGAAAAAGTATTGAGGCATATACTGATTATCAACCCCTTTCTGAACGCTATATAGATAATTACAATATATGCTTGTTGAAACAAGAGCCTTGTAGCGGTATATTAGTAAGACCAGGTTATGAAGAGATACTATTTTGTTTGCCTTTTTTGCTGGAAGAAATCTATATACTACATCCCCGATATATTATTCTTTTTGGGCAAAGAACCGCAGAATTTGTATTAAGATCGTTTGGTATTTTTGGTGATATTGCCAACAACCAACAATTCGAGAAAGATGACATGGCTTTTATCTTTGTTAATTACCCCCAGGAAGATTTTACCCTCCAAGACCTAAAAACATTAAAGAGAATCTTTCATAAAGCTTCATCCAATTACTAATTTTTTTCTTAATCCAATTTACCCCAATAATTATTCCCCTCTATTCGAAAACACTAATTTATGTTAGAATTAAAATCAGGAAATAGAGGACATCTTACCCAATTTAGCATACCTTAATTGATAGGGCCTTCATTTGGTGATGGTTAAGGAGGTGGTAAGAACTAACTTGTCTATAAAATGATTCTTTGAATCGAGAGGCATTTTGAGAGGAGGAAGTTATAAATGGCAAGTAAAGAAAGCCTGAAGAAAGCATTTGTTATTAGCGAAAGTTCTGCGGAAAAACTTTGGGATATGTGGTTGGTAACTTTGGGGAGCATGTCCTGGACTCAGGAACAAATTGAAAATATGATAAGAAAGTATCTGGATCAAAGAAAAGTGGCCAGAGAAGAAACTACCAAATTGGTTGAGGAATTGATGAATCAGGCTAAAAAGAACAATCAACAAATGCAAAAGATGATGCAAGAAGCCGTAAACGCTACCATGGAGAATGTTGATTTCCCAAGTTTTACTTATTTTGAGGAGTTGAATAAAAAGGTTGAAGACCTTTCCAAAAAGGTTGAAAACCTTTAATATCATAATTATTTGATAAATAGCGGTTATGGTATTTTTGCCATAACCGCATTATATCTTAGCCAAGAATCCAGGTGAAAGGAGCAGAGGATTATATGTCCCAGGAAAGTGATAAAGTAAAAAATGATATTCAAATCCCGGATCTGGCTGAATTGTGGAAAGAAATGTATTTTGCTACTGAAGGCGATTGGGCCAATACCATGAAGAGTTTTATTAGCACGGAAACATTTGTTGCCATGTTGGACAAGACTCTGGAACAATATCTGGCTATGTCCAAAATCAGTCGACAGCAGATGGACAAGTTTTCAGAAAAAGGGATTGTTCCTAATAAAAAAGATATTGCCCGGGTGGCTGAACTGGTTATTTCACTGGAAGAAAAAATAGATATGATGGAATTCCAGTTCTTTGATAATTTTAATAAGATGACAGATAGTGTTATTAAAATGGTAGATTTTCAGAATCATTTCAAACAGGAATTGTCTTCATTAAAGACCGAGTTGCAAGAGATAAACCGTAATATTGAGAGTCTTAAACCTGCTCACAAAAACGAGCAGAGCGAGCAAATTGAACCGGCAGCAGAAGCACCCAAAAGGAAAAAGGGAGGCAGAAAAAAAGCCGTAGAAAAAACCACTTTACCGGATAGTATTAATGGTAGTTAAGTAGCATAGTCTTGATAAGGGGGAGGGGTTTTGCCGGATGATTGAACATATATATGATGAATTAAACATCGGAGACATGGACTATGTAGAGAAAACCATCACCGAAACTGATGTATACCAGTATGCCGGGATTACGGGCGATTTCAGTTGGTTGCATGTAAATGAGGTGCGCTCTCGCCAGGGACATTTTAAGAAGCGGGTTGTTCATGGTATGTTGCTGGTAGGTTTGATATCCAACGTAATTGGCAATCGCATGCCAGGAGCTGGAACCATTTATGAAACTCAGGACATCCGCTTTCTAAAACCTTGTTTCATTAATGACACTATCCGGGCTCAGACCGAAGTAATTGAAAAACTACCCCGGGGAAGGGTTAAGCTAAGAACCTCCTGTTTTAATCAATTTGGTGAATTGATTCTGGATGGAGTTGCTGTAGCCATACCACCCCGAGACCACATAATAAAATAAGCGGAAGCGAATTCAGTTAAGGAGAAGAGGAAGAATGAAAAAACCTTTTTTACACAGTGAATCCGCAGCAGATGTTGGAATGGAAATACAACAGAGCTATGACCGTTTACTGGAGACCACTCGAAAGTGGATAGATATACTGCATTTTGACCCTCTTCTTGAGACCGGCCTTACTCCCAGGGATATTGTATGGCGAAAGAATAAGAGCCGTCTTTATCGATATGTCAACCATAAGGGATACAAACATCGAACTCCTATATTAATGCTCTATGCCCTTATTAATAAGGCATATATACTTGATTTAAGACCAGGTATGAGTCTGGTTGAATACCTAGTTGACCAGGGTTTTGATGTTTATCTCTTGGACTGGGGAGAATTTGATTGGGAAGACCGGGATTTAAGCTTTAGCCAGCTAATCGTTGATTATATATCCCGGGCCGTATATAAGGTTTGCCAGTATTCTAATGTAAACGAGTTAAGCATTCTAGGTTATTGCATGGGTGGCACTATGGCTACTATGTATGCATCATTGTATCCCCAGCCTCGGATTAAGAACATGATTTATGTAGCGGCCCCCATTGATTTTGAAGATGCCGGCTTATCCAGTATATGGTTGAAAGCATCTGTTTTTGATGTGGACAAAGTTACTGATACATTTTCCCTTATTCCCAAGGAATTTGTTGACCTGGGGCTTAAGATGTTAAATCCCGTTAATAACTTTGTGGCCACTTATACCCGTCTTTGGAAAGCTATAGACGAAGGTGTTTCCATCGAAGCCTGGAAAGCTTTAAATAAATGGGTGGATGATAATATTAATTTCCCTGGTAAGGCTTATCGGGAGTGGGTTAAATACCTTTATCAGGAAAATGCCCTGGTGAAAGACGAATTCATAATTAACGGTCGCAAAGTGGTTCTATCCAATATAGATGCTGCTTTGTTGGTTCTTACCGGTAAAACCGATCATATCGTATTGCCGCAGCAGAGCACTCCCATACTTGAGCTTAGCTCTTCCCAGGACAAGACTAACTTACAGTACCCGGTGGGTCATGGGGGACTGGTATTTGGAAGCCGGGCCAGGAATGAGGTATATCCTACCATTGCGGAATGGCTGGCCCAGCGCTCTTAAGTTGGTGCCAGGCACTTAAGTTGTTAACTTATTAAGCATGTTATAGTAAAAAAGTGAGCAGTATGGGGTTATTGTTCGTCGGTCGTCATACATCAGAAGGGGGAGGGGGTTATTTCCTACCTCTGCTTATTATATAACAAGCGCATATTACTCACTTTTCATCGGTGGTTTTGGCCCCCGGTCATGGGGGGTTAATAAGAAATATTTTAAATTTAGAGGATAGTCTTTAGGGTCTGTCCTTTGTTCTTTTATAGGCCTTTATTGAATATGAATTTGTCAAAATGATTCAATGGAGGCTAAATTATGACAAATAATACCTGGCACAGTACAGGCCTGGATGAAATTTTGCTCTCCCTTAATAGCAAGCAGGAAGAGGGATTAAGTCTTACTGAAGTAAGAAAACGCCAAAGTATATATTCCAATTCCCTGGAAGATGATAAAAGGCTTAGTCCTTTGATTATATTTATAAATCAATTTACCGATACCATGGTATTGGTTCTTTTAGGGGCTACAGTTATATCAGGCCTTATTGGAGCCATGGCTGATGCCATTACCATTATGGCTATAGTGGTAATAAATGCGACCCTGGGTTTTATCCAGGAGTACCGGGCAGAACGATCCCTGGAGGAAATAAAAAAACTGGCTTCACCTCATGCTATAGTTTTGCGGGAAGGAAGGCGAGTCAAGCTGCCGGCTTCTGAACTGGTACCGGGTGATATTGTTTTTTTAGAAACGGGAGATAAAGTACCTGCTGATCTTCGTTTGTTGGAAAGTTTCAGTCTGGAAATAGATGAAGCGATTTTAACTGGAGAATCCTTTCCGGTTAAGAAGAATGCCCTTATCACTATCCCCGATCGCACACCCCTGGCCGAAAGAATAAATATGGCTTTTATGGGAACCGTTATAACTCGAGGACGGGCAAGGGCAGTGATAGTCACAACCGGTATGAATACAGAAGTAGGTCAAATAGCAAAAATGATGAAAGAAACGGAAAGACCATTAACACCCTTGCAGGTGAGGCTGGACCAGTTGGGGAAAATCCTCATTGTTATTTGCCTGGTGGTTTGTACTTTAGTTAGTCTTTTGGGCATCTATCGCGGTGAAAATATTATGGTTATGCTTATGGCAGGAATAAGTCTGGCCGTTGCTGCTATTCCTGAAGGCCTTCCGGCAATTGTAACGGTGGTATTGGCTTTGGGAGTACAAAAAATGGCCCGAAGAAATGCCATTATAAGGAAACTACCAGCAGTTGAGACCCTGGGATGTACCACGGTGATTTGCTCCGATAAGACTGGCACTTTGACCCAGAATCAGATGACCGTGGGAAGATTGGCTACTATCGATACAACAATGGGGATAACAGGAAATGGCTATGAACCTCGAGGAAGCTTCCAGCAAGAAGCTAATGAGATTAACCCCCTTTCTGCCATAAACATTCGCCTAATAATGGAGGTGGCTTTAAACTGCAATAATGCTATACTGGAAAAGCGCAAAGATAGTTATCAGATTCAAGGCGATCCCACCGAAGCTTCGTTGCTGGTTATGGCGCAAAAAGCAGGTATGACCAGGTTATATAAGCGTCAAAGAGAAATTCCCTTTGATTCCGCTAGAAAAAAGATGAGTATAGTAGTGGAAGCAGATGGAGAATACCTGGTTTTTTGCAAGGGTGCCCTGGAAGTCCTTATACCCTCTTGTAAGCAAATAATCAAACAGGATCAAACTCAGCCTCTGCGGGAAGAACACAAAGAGTACTTTTATTTTTTGCAGGAACAATGGGCGGGAGAAGCCTTAAGGATTCTAGGTTTTGCTGCCAAGAAAATAAAACCTGCCGATATAAATTTGCCGGATGATGCTTTGGAGTCCGGCTTGACTTTATTGGGAATCTGTGGAATGAGTGACCCGCCACGCCGCGGGGTAGAAAAATCAGTCGCAGCCTGTTTAAATGCTGGAATAACACCGATAATGATTACCGGGGATCACCCGGTTACTGCCCTGGCTATTGCCAAAAAGATAGGTATTAGCGAGGGCAATGAGGTTCTTACCGGAAGTGATTTAGAACAATTGACTGACCAGGATTTATACCGAAAATCGCTAACAACCAGGGTTTTTGCCCGAGTTGCTCCAGAACACAAAAACCGTATCGTAGAAGTTTTAAAGAAAAATAAAGAAGTTGTAGCTATGACCGGTGATGGGGTAAATGATGCACCTGCTTTGAAATCTGCCGATATAGGGATTGCTATGGGTATGAGCGGAACAGAGGTTAGCCGGGAAGCATCATCGATGACTTTGGCCGATGATGATTTTTCTACTATTGTGGCCGCGATTTATGAAGGCCGGGCCATTTATGACAACATCAGAAAATTCATTCGTTATCTTTTAGGTTGTAATATTGGTGAGGTACTGGTTATGTTTTTGGCCTCACTATTGGGCATGCCTTTGCCCTTAATTCCTATACAGATCCTCTGGGTAAATTTAGTAACTGACGGCTTGCCCGCTATGGCTTTAGGGCTTGAACCACCGGAACCAGGGATAATGAATCGTAAGCCCCGCCCTTCAAGTGAGGGGATATTTGCCCGCCGTTTGGGGTGGATGGTTCTTTCTCGCGGTTTTTATATTAGTATGGTTACTCTCCTGGTTTTTATAATCGCTATCCTGTATGCTCGTCTTAATGGAATAGATCCCTTACCACTTTCCCGCAGTATGGCTTTTACCACCCTGGTCGCAGCACAGCTGTTTTATGTTTTTGAATGCCGCTCGGAGAAATACACTGCCTTTGAACTGGGATTCTTCCGCAACAAGTTTTTGCTTATTGCTGTTTTTTGTTCCATATGCATGCATTTGATGGTGCTTTACCTGCCCTGTATGCAGGGAATCTTTTATTCGGTGGGTCTTAATTACTGGCAATGGGCTTTAATTCTTATCTTAACGGGGTGGAAATTTATCTCCAAATTAATTCTGTATTTATGGAAAAGAGTTTTTGCTTTCAAATGGGATTATGCTAAAATTAAAGCTTAGCAGAATATATTTGCGGCTTTTGTGGCCCTGGGAAAGGTGAATTTAAAATGATAAAAAGTATGACTGGTTTTGGACATAGCCAGGTTAGTAAAGAGGGCTACAAGGTTAGCCTGGAGATTAAATCGGTAAATCATCGTTTTCTTGACCCACATATAAGAATCCCCCGGCGCTATACTTTGTTGGAAGACCGTATTCGGGAGGAACTTAAAAAATTTGTTAACCGGGGACGACTGGAAGTCAACATAAATATTGAGAAAATTGATGAATCACTGCGTGATATCAAGCTTGACAAAGATTTGGCGATAGCTTATTATTACTATTTGAAGGAATTAGCAGAAAAACTAAATATTTCGCAAGAAATTAGAGTTATTGACATTTTCCGCTTACCTGAAGTATTTTCTTTGGAAGAGAAAGAAGAGAATTGGGAAAACCTGTGGGCGGTCCTAAACGAAGCCATAACAGTAGCTATGGAAGGACTACTGCTTATGCGTATTAATGAAGGACAAAACCTGGCCCATGATATTATGAAAAGAAACCAGTTTATTCTATCCCTGGTGGAAAAGCTAGAAAGCAGATCTCCGATCATTGCCGAAGAGAATATGGAGAGGCTTAGAAAGCGCATAAGCGAACTTGTATCCCAGCAAATTATTGATGAAAACAGGATTTTACAAGAAGCCGCCATTTTTGCTGATAAATCCAGCATAACTGAGGAAATTGTCAGGCTCAAAAGCCATACCGGCTATCTTTCCGATCTCTTGAAAAGTGACGATCCCATCGGTAGAAAAGCAGATTTTTTGGTTCAGGAGATGTTCCGGGAAATCAATACCATTGCTTCCAAAGCTAATGACCTGGAGATGAGCCAGATGGCAGTCGAAGTTAAAGCCGAACTAGAAAAAATAAGAGAACAGATGCAAAATATTGAATAACGGGAGGTGGATCCGGTTTATCCGGTATAGTTATGGATATTAAATTGGTAAACATAGGTTTTGGAAATATTGTGGCTGCTAATAGGATAGTAGCTATAGTAAGCCCCGAATCAGCCCCGATAAAAAGAATTATTCAGGAAGCAAGAGAAAAAGGCATTCTGATTGATGCTACCTACGGACGCAGAACCAGAGCAGTTATTATAGCAGACAGTGCACATGTTATATTATCTGCAGTTCAACCAGAAACTGTCGCCAATCGCCTTTCCTCCAAGGATGTGAATGAAGAGTCTTAAGCTTGCTGGAAGTGTAATTTGTTATGAATAGAAAAGGCATTTTATTTGTAATATCAGGTCCTTCAGGGGTGGGAAAGGGAACTCTTAAAAAGGCTTTACTGGACCAAACCAAGGACCTGAATCTATCCATATCGGCCACTACTCGCCCGGCAAGGCTTGGAGAAGTTCATGGGCAGCATTATTTTTTTGTGGATCAGGCCAAATTCCGGGAAATGATAGAGCAGGATGCCTTTCTGGAGTGGGCTCAGGTATATTCCAATCTATATGGAACTCCACGGGGATTTGTATTAAATCATCTGCAACAGGGTCGAGATGTTCTCCTGGAGATTGATATTCAGGGAGCTCTTCAGGTTAAGGAAAAGATGCCTTCAGGAGTTTTTATATTTATATACCCACCCAACCTGGAAGAACTAGCTTTTCGCCTGGTATCCCGGGGACAAGATTCCCAGGACAGCATAGAAGCGCGTCTGGCTGCCTGTGAGAACGAATTAAAGCATATCGATTATTATGATTATCTTGTGGTTAATGACAAAATTGACCGTGCTCTCCAAAAGATAACTGCGATTATTATTGCTGAGAGATGTAAAATAAAAAATTTGAATATGAGGTGATAATGGGTGATTCCGTCTTCCACCAGAGAATTACTCAACATAGCTGATAGTAAATATGCAGTGGTAGTTGCGGTTGCCAAAAGGGCCAGAACCCTTTCCGAGAAGTATAAAGAGGATGAAAACTACCGGCTTTCAACCATGGTAACCCGAGCTTTGGATGAGGTCGTGAATGGTAAAGTAATAATTGAGCCATCAAAAGAAGATGGTTCTCGGGAGGTGTAAAATGGCAAAGACAGTTGGACTTGGGATTACTGGTGGTATTGCGGTGTACAAGCTGGCGGAACTGGTAAGCCTGCTTAAGAAAGAAAATATCGATGTTATCGTGATGATGACCGAAGCAGCCACCAAATTTGTAACCCCCTTAACTTTTAAGACCCTGTCGGGGCGTGAAGTAATTACCAGCCTGTGGCAGGATAGCCAGGAATGGAAAGTACAGCATATTGGAGTAGCGGAGGAATTGGATTTATTGGTGATTGCTCCGGCAACAGCCAACTTTATAGCCAAAATGGCGCATGGTCTGGCCGATGATCTGCTTTCAACTGTCGTTTTGGCCAACACTGCTCCTGTATTGGTGGTTCCTGCCATGAATAGCAATATGTTTATCAACCCTGTGGTACAGGATAATATTAAAAAATTACAAAGCTATGGCTTATCTATAATGCAACCGGGGACCGGACAATTAGCCTGTGGTACCAGCGGCCCGGGAAGGCTCCCCTCAGCCCAGGAGATACTTGCCGAAATCAATCAAATCTTGTTTCCTCAAAAAGATTTGTTGGGGAAACGTTTGATGGTTAATGCCGGTACAACCTGTGAGGATATCGACCCGGTTAGGTTTATTTCAAATAGGGGCACTGGGAAAATGGGGTATTGTATAGCCCAGGAAGCAGTATCCAGGGGAGCTGAAGTCATTCTCGTAAGCGGAAGGACTCATCTGGAACCCCCGACTGGAGTTGAGATGGTTTCAGTCTGGGGAGCGGAGGAGATGTGTGCAGCGATGCTTAAATACCAGGCAAGATGTGATATAATTATTGGCGCTGCAGCGGTAGGCGACTTTAGAATTGCTCAAGTGGCCGGCCAAAAACTTAAGAAAACAGAACAGAGCTCCCAAAAAATGGTGTTGGAGCTGATAGGAACCCCGGATATCTTGAAGGAACTAGGCAAGAATAAGCCGGAACATCAGATTATGGTAGGATTCGCGGCGGAAACAGAAAATGTGTTGGAAAATGCTCGTAAAAAATTGGAGAGCAAGAAGCTGGATTTTATTGTGGCCAATGATGTTACTATGGAGGGGGCCGGATTTGCTACAGATACTAATATAGTAACTATCATAAATAAAGATGGTCAGGTTTCTCCCTTGCCCAAAATGAGTAAAGAGGAAGTGGCTGGGGCCATACTGGATGAAGTGCTTAAATTACTTTAGAATACCCCATGGCCGGGGGTCGCAACCAACGATGAAAAGTGAGCTGAGTTAGCACTTGAGTAGTATGTTGTAACAGGTAATAGCCCTTTTAATCTCTGGCGTTTGCGAGAAATCCGTCATCCGTCTCCCGACGTCTGACGCCTGACGCCTGACGACTTTTCTTATTAATACTGGACTTAAGGAGATGATTAGTTTGGCAAGAACACTATTTACTTCGGAGTCGGTTACCGAAGGGCATCCGGATAAAGTGGCAGACCAGATTTCCGATGCAATACTAGATGCTATTATGGAGCTTGATCCTTATGGACGGGTTGCGGCTGAGACCATAGTTACAACCGGCCTGGTGTTGGTGGCTGGTGAGATTACCACCAATTGTTATGTGGATATCCCGCGTCTGGTCCGCAGCACTATTGAGGACATCGGCTATACTCGGGCTAAGTATGGTTTCGATGCGGAGACCTGTGCCGTATTAACCTCTCTTGATGAGCAGTCCGGCGATATTGCCCTGGGCGTTGATCGAGCTTTCGAAGCTAAAAAAGGAGAAATGGATGATAAAGAATTAGATGCTATCGGGGCTGGAGACCAGGGGATGATGTTCGGCTATGCCAGTAATGAAACCGCCGTTCTAATGCCCATGCCTATCTACCTAGCCAGCAAAATGGCCGAACGCCTGGGTGAAGTGCGCAAAGAAGGGATTATTCCCTATTTAAGACCAGACGGTAAAACCCAGGTTACGGTGGAATATGAAGACTATAAACCACTAAGGGTTACAACTGTAGTGGTCTCGGCGCAACACCATCCCGAAGTATCCAGTGCTACTATCGAAAAAGATATAATTGAACATGTTATCAAGGCGGTTATACCGCCCGAAATGATAGATGCCCATACAATATTTTATGTTAATCCTACCGGGCGCTTTGTTATCGGAGGTCCCCAGGGCGATAGCGGCTTAACCGGAAGAAAGATAATTGTGGATACATATGGAGGCATGGCCCGGCATGGTGGCGGTGCTTTTTCCGGAAAGGATCCGACCAAAGTTGACCGTTCCGCTTCATATATGTTGAGGTATGTTGCCAAAAACATTGTTGCTGCGGGGCTGGCAGAGCGTTGTGAAATCCAAGTTGCCTATGCTATTGGGGTAGCCAACCCCCTATCCATAAATGTAAATACCTTTGGAACAGGAAAGATAAGTGATGATAAGATAATAGAATTGATAAAGAAGAATTTTGATTTGCGCCCCGCTGCCATAATCAGGGACCTGGATTTAAGAAGACCCATTTACCGGAAAACGGCAGCTTATGGTCATTTTGGCCGGGAAGATGCTGAGTTCACCTGGGAGAGAACGGACAAAGCAGATACTCTAAGGGAGCAGGCCGGTTTGTAAGAGTAACATCATCCTTAAATGGAAATCTCATAAACAATGAAGAAGATTTAAGGCGGGCCATCCCGCCTTAATTTGATATGAACTGCTTTAAAGGAGAGCTTTAATTTGCTCGGAGTAAGAGTCTTGATTAACCTCCCGGCAATGAGCCTGGACCACACTTATACCTATATAGTTCCCCCAGCATTGAAGGAAGAAATAGCTGTGGGGAAAAGAGTACTGGTTGAGCTGGGGAACAGAAAAGTGGAAGCTTTCGTCAGCGAAATCCTGGATGAGGGGGAAATTGACGGCAATGCTATTGCTGCCATAAAACCAGTGCTAAAGGTGCTTGACCGGGAACCGCTCTTTGACCATAATCTTTTTATTCTGGCTGAGTGGATGGCAGATACTTATCTTTGCCCGTTAAGCCTGGTCTTGAAGTTGATGACCCCCCGCCTGTTGCGCAAAAAAAAGGCCGTAAAGGTAACTCCGGCATTAAAGCGGGAAGAAATAGAGCTTTGGAGGTCCCGCTTGATAGCCCAAAGAGAAAATGATTTCCTGGATTTATTATTGCAGCGGGGAGAATTGACCCTTTATGAAGCCAAAAAGTTTTTAAATAACCAGGAGATTAAAGCCCTGGTAGATGAGAATTTAATTTATCTCTCGGGTAATTATTCCTCTCAGCGAGTAGAAAAAAGTGGCTATGTTTATGTCTTGAAGAATTTTGATTTGGCTCGGGATTTGCCTGCACTGGAGAAAGCAGCCCCCCGGCAGGCGGAAGCTATTCGGATAATTGCTAAAGAGCAAGAAGTAGATTGTATTCTTCTGGAGCAATTAATCCCGGCTCGCAGTGTTAAATCCTTGCTGGAAAAGGGTTATATTGAACGGCAAAAAAAGAAGGTTATTGTGAGCGACAAAAAACTGCAGCTAAACCGGGAGCAGGAGGCCGCCTTTAGGAGTATAGAAAAATCCTTGATAAAAGCCGACAGGGAAGAATTCCTCCTTTTTGGAGTAACCGGAAGTGGCAAGACAGAAATTTATATTCGCAGTGTGGAAAAGGTTATTGAGCAGGGAAGAAAAGCTATAGTACTGGTTCCAGAGATAGCCCTGACCCGGCACTTACTGGCGGACTTTTCTTCTCGTATCGAAAATATGGCCGTCATGCATAGTGCTATGCCCGATGGAGAAAGACATGATGAATGGAGAAGAATTCGCCAGGGCGAGGTTGATTTGGTTTTAGGAACCAGATCAGCTATTTTTGCCCCCCTGGACCAACTGGGTCTCATTATTATTGATGAAGAACAGGAAAGCAGCTATAAACAAGAGGAAACCCCCAAATACCATGCTCGTGATGTGGCCAGGAAACGGGCGGAATTGGACGGGGCTGTATTATTAATAGGTAGTGCTACCCCCTCCCTGGATACACTTTACCGGGCTGTAAAGGGAGATATGAAATTGCTCACCTTGAAACAGAGAATTGCTCAGGCTAAAATGCCCATAATACAGGTGGAGAATATGAAGAAGGTGGCTTCTTCCCACAAAAGCCGGGTGCTATCACCGTTACTGTTGGAGAAGCTTTCTACTACCCTGCAGCGAGGAGAGCAAAGCATCCTATTTATAAACCGCCGGGGTTATTCGCCCTTAAGCCTGTGCAGGAGTTGTGGCAATATCTTATCCTGTCCGTCATGTTCAGTAGGCATGACTTACCACCAGGATATGGGGAAAAACCTGTGTCACTACTGCAATTACCAGGCTAACCCGCCAAGCAGCTGTCCCATTTGTGGAAGCCGCCACATGAGCCACATGGGACTGGGAACGCAAAGAGTTGAAGAAGAATGCCGACAGCTATTCCCATCTGCCCATATTCAACGTCTGGATTTAGATAGTAGCAAGAAGGCCGGATTCCAGGAAAGCATACTGGAAAGAATGGAAAGAAAAGAAATTGACATTCTAATTGGAACTCAGATGGTGGCTAAAGGCTTGAATTTTCCCAGTGTATCTCTGGTAGGGATAGTAGATGCTGATAGCATGCTGAATTTGCCTGATTTTCGCGCTGCGGAAAGGTGTATACAACTTTTGTTACAGGCAGCAGGCCGCTCTGGTCGCAGCCATTTGCCTGGAGAAGTGATAATTCAGACTTTTAATCCTGCTAATCCCTTGTTTTCAATGATTCAGAAGCAGGACTACCTGGCATTTTTTTATCAGGAAATTAAACAACGGCGTTTATTGAATTATCCCCCCTTTACCCAGCTTTTAAGGATAGTCTGTTCCGCTCAAAGCCTGGATATGGCCAGGATGGTGGCAGAAAGCTTAAGCCGGGAAATCAATGATATAATTGATGCCAAAGAGGATGATATTGAAATATTAGGACCTGCCCCCTGCCCATTGCTAAAAATCCGCAACAGGTATCGTTGGCAATTAACCCTGAAATGCGAGAATATGTTATTATTGAAGAGCATTGCACGTTATATAATAGAGTATAAGGAATTTAAAAATGTACGAGTAGAGTGGGATTTGAATCCAGTCATGACTATGTAAGGAGGATGGCAATGTCGGTTTACCAGGTTATTACCGTACCTAATGATATATTACGGGGTAAAGCCTTACCGGTAAAAGAGATAAATGCTGGGGTCTTGAGGGTTTTGGATAACATGCGTGATACTATGTATGCCGCTGATGGAGTAGGCCTTGCTGCGCCGCAGATAGGGATACCCAAGCGTATGATTGTAGTGGATATAGGAGAAAATTTACTTGAACTTATCAACCCGGAGATTTTAAAACAAGAGGGTAATCAACTAGGCTCTGAAGGCTGTTTAAGTGTACCCGGGATTGTAGGAAGAGTAAACCGGGCTAAAAAGGTACTAGTCAAAGGACTGGATAGGAACGGACAGGAGCTTAATTTTGCAGCAGTAGATTTGCTGGCCAAGGTATTGCAGCATGAAATTGACCATCTTGAAGGTATCTTGTTTATTGATAAAGCTATTGAAACTAGAATAGAAAAACTGTAATATGCTTAGAAATCAGGTGATACTATTATGAGAATTGTTTTCATGGGTACCTCCCATTTTGCCATACCCTCTTTAAAAGCCTTAATTGCCTCCGAACATGAGATAGCCGGAGTGGTTAGCCAACCGGATAAACAACGGGGGAGAGGCCGTAAAGTTACTCCTACTCCGGTGAAGGAAATAGCCGAGCAATATAAGCTGGAGTTGTTGCAGACAGCTAATATTAAAACCCCTGAATCCATTAAACGAATAAAGCAATGGAAACCGGAATTAATTATAGTAGTTTCCTACGGTCAGATTATTCCTTTGTCTATTCTGGAGTATCCCCGTCATGGTTGTATAAATGTACATGCCTCTCTCTTACCCCGTTATCGGGGAGCAGCACCAGTGCAAAGGGCCTTGATGGATGGAATAAAGAGCAGTGGTATTACTATTATGTTTATGGATGAGGGTTTGGATACCGGGGATATTATTATGCAGGAAGCAATAGCGGTAGATGACAACATCAATCATGGAGAACTGGAAAAAATCCTGGCTGACATGGGAGCTGATTTGCTGTTGCAGGTGGTGGATCGTCTGGTACAAGGGGAAAAACTGCCACGGGTGGTTCAGGACGATAGCCAGGCCAGTTATGCCGCTCGTATCAGCAAAGAAGATGAAATAATTAACTGGTCTGAACCAGCTTACGCCATTCATAACCGGATAAGAGCATTAAATCCACAACCCGGGGCATATTCTTACATTAATGGAACAAAAGTAAAAATATTTGCCAGTAAAGTGAGAAGTGAAGCAGGAAGCGGGGTGATTGCTGAAGTTATTGAGGTTGATAAAAATACTTTCCAGGTGCAAACTGGCGAGGGTATTTTAGAAGTATTGGAGATTCAAAAAGCAGGCAAAAAGAGAATGCCTACTTCCGAATTTTTAAAAGGTTTTACACTGCACCCCGGGGTCTTATTGGGATCGAAGGAGGGGTAGGGCGATGGAAGCCAAGAAACGAATATACATAGGCTTACTGGCAGCAAGTCTTTTTTTTGCCATATTCGCTCTTTTTCTGCTATGGTATCTAGTAAGTAAACGGGAGTTTATAGTAAGCCAGTTTCTTTTGCTGCTTATTCTGACCCTGGTAATTTTACTCTTTCTGATTCTGGCTACCGGTATAGTAGCAATAGTATTCATGATATTGCGGTCAAGGAGCATTCCTTCCCTGGAAAACATAACCCAGTTGGCCAATGAAATGCTTTTTCCCCTTACTCTTATTGTGGGGCGGCTCATTGGCATAGAAAAGGAAAAGATCCTGCGTTCCTTTATTGCCGTAAACAATTACCTGGTTCGCTGTAAAAAGCTTATATTAAAAGAGGAACAAATAATGCTATTGGTTCCCCATTGTTTGCAGAATTCAGATTGTCCCCTCAAAATAACGGTGGATGTCAATAACTGTAAAGAATGCGGGAAATGTAAAGTAGGAGAGCTCAAGAAGCTGGCCAAGGAGCATGGGGCGATACTAAAGGTGGCTACTGGTGGTACCCTGGCCAGAAAGTTCATTGAAGAGAATAAACCCCGAGGAGTTATAGCTGTAGCTTGCGAAAGGGATCTTTCATCAGGTATCCACGACATGGGTTTTTTACCAGTAATGGGTGTGCTCAACTGCCGGCCCAACGGTCCCTGTTTTAATACTGATGTGGAACTGGAAAGAGTGGAAAATGCTCTTAATATCATGTGTAAAGGAGGATAAAAATGACCTATCTGATTTTCATTCTTCCCGCTTTAATTTTATCGTTTTATGCCCAGATTAAAGTCAAATCAACTTTTAGCAAGTACTCACAAGTCCGTTCGTCACGGGCTTATACCGGAGCCGATGTGGCCACTACCATACTGAGGAGAAACGGTATGTCCGGTCAGGTGGCGGTAGAAGCAGTGGCAGGCAGTCTCTCTGACCATTATGATCCTGGCGCCAAAACCGTAAGGTTATCTGAAGATGTTTATGGCAGCAATTCTATTGCCGCTATTGGAGTAGCGGCCCATGAAGTAGGGCATGCCATACAGCACAACCTGCAATATGGCCCCCTGGAGCTAAGACACAAAATGGTTCCGGTTACCAATTTTGCTTCCTCGGCCTCATTTCCCATCTTGTTGTTAGGGTTATTCCTGCAGCAAATTGATTTGATTTTTATAGGAATCATTCTTTTTTCAGCTGTAGTACTGTTTCATGTGGTAACCCTGCCGGTGGAGTTTAACGCTTCCCGAAGAGCTGTGGTCCAACTGGCGGATGCCGGTCTGGTAAGTAATGAGGAAATACCCCTGGTCAAAAAGGTACTGGGAGCAGCGGCCTTAACTTATGTGGCAGCAGCTCTTTCAGCTATAGCCAATCTACTTTATTATCTATTGATTTTCATGGGTGGGGATGACTAGGATTTGCCTGGTTTCCCATAGCTGGGAGCCATAAAAAAACCAGTTCCTACGAGGTGAGGAAAAGAATTGGCAATAAAGAAAGACAAAGCAGTTAATAAAGCCCGAATAATGGCCGCGGAAATAGTTTATGAAGTAATGGAAAGGGGGGCTTTTGCCAACCTGGCCCTGGCTAAAGCTCTCCGTAACTCTGATTTATCGGCAGCAGACCGGCACCTGCTTACCGAGATTGTAAACGGGACGGTTCGTATGATTAAGCACCTTGATTGGGTGCTTGAATTATTTTTGCACTCGCCCATTAAGAAACAAAATCCCTACTTGCTAAGTATCCTCCGTACGGCTCTCTACCAGTTAATGTTCCTGGCCAAGGTGCCTGATTATGCTCTGGTCAATGATGCCGTGGAAATAAGCCGTCAAAAGATGGGGGCTAAAATGGCCGGGGTTAGCAATGCAGTATTACGAAACATAATCAGAAAGCTGGACAAAATCAAGTACCCGGATGATCCCGTTAGCTTCTATTCCATATATTATTCCCATCCGGATTGGCTGGTCAAGCTGTGGCTGGATACATTGGGAACGCAGGCCTGCGAAACCCTCTTGGCCTATAACAACAGTCGTTCGCGGGTGGTTTTACGCTGTAACCCCTTAAAGTGCAGCCGGGAGGAGCTTATAGATAAATTGGAGGAAGAAGGGGTTAAAGCCCAGCTCAGTCCCTTGACTCCCTGGGGAATAGTAGTGGAAGATAACCCACAACCTATAGCCGAAACGGCATCTTTTAAAAAAGGGTATTTTTATATACAAAATGAGGCTTCCATGCTGGCAGCAGCCATTTTAAATCCACCGGCAGGGGAGCGAGTCCTTGATCTCTGTTGTGGAGTAGGAGGAAAGACCACTCACCTGGCAGAATATATGAATAACCAGGGAGAAGTGCTGGCGGTCGAGTTTTATGCGCAAAAGCTGGAACTATTGCGGCAGAACTGCCAGCGTTTGGGCTTAGGTATCGTAAAGGACCTGGAAAAGGATATAAGAACCCTTAACAGCAAAGAGGTGAAAGCCCGTTACCTGCTGTTGGACGCTCCCTGCTCCGGATGGGGAGTTTTAAATAGAAGAGCGGATGCCCGCTGGCGTAAGAATCAGGAGGAAATTAACGAACTCACCCAGCTTCAGGCGCAGTTTATTAGTCATGCCGCTACAATGGTAGAAAAACAGGGTTATTTACTATATGCCACCTGTACCATTAACCAGGCGGAAAACGAAGAAATCATAGAAGGGTTTTTAGAGGAAAATCAGCATTTTGTCCTGGAGGGTTTTTTGTCAAAGCTTTCATTTTTCCCTCTGGACAAGCCAGATAAAGCCAGTGCGAACAGGGGAATGCTGACCCTGATGCCAGGCAAATATGGAACTGATGGTATGTTCTATGCTTTGTTGAGGAGGAAGTAATATAAGTAAATGAACTCAATAGAAAAAAAGCAGCTTTTAGGTTTGGACCTGAATCAAATGGAAGAATTTTTGCTCGGCTTGGAGGAACCTCGCTTTCGGGGGCGACAGGTATATAAATGGATATATCAGAAAGAATGTAGTTCTTTTTATGAAATGAGTGACCTGCCTCGCTCCCTGAGAAAAAAACTCGATGAAAAGGCCCGGGTTTCCATACCCCGGGTACTTAAACAAAGAGTAGGGAAAGATGGTAGTCGTAAATTTCTTATGGAACTAGACGATAAGAAAAAGATTGAGTGCGTTCTTTTGCCCCAGAGCAGAGACAAAAAGTCTAGCTATACCTTATGCCTTTCTACCCAGGTGGGGTGCCCCATAGCATGTAGTTTCTGTGCTACCGGCCAGTCCGGCTTTCAAAGGAACCTGAAGGCCTTTGAAATAATAGGGCAGTATCTGGGGTCCAAGAAAGAATTGAGCAAGAGATTAAAGTCGCCCCGGGCGGAGTTGATTAGTAATGTTGTATATATGGGCATGGGCGAACCCCTGCTCAATTATGATGAGGTTATTAAATCGGTTCATATGCTTAATGACCCCAGAGGAATTAACCTGGGGCAGAGGCGTATTACTATTTCCACCTCCGGAGAGGTAGCTGGAATTAAAAAACTGGCCCAGGAGAATATCCAGCTTACCCTGGCCATTTCTTTACATGCCTGTGATAACTCCTTGCGGGATCAATTAATTCCCTTAAACCGCAAATACCCTCTGGAAGTTTTGTTCCCCGCCATAGAGGATTATATTGCTTTCACCGGGCGTCGGGTAACCTTTGAATATCTACTGCTGGATGAAGTAAATATGAGCCGGAATGATGCTAATAAAATGGTAAAATTACTAAAACCTTTACTAGCAAATCTTAACTTGATTCCTTATAATGAAATCGAAGGGTTACCCTTCAAAAAACCCGAAACAGCTAAAATATGGCAGTTCTATCAGTGGCTACAGGATGGTGGCTTAAATGTCAGTATCCGGGAAGAAAGAGGTAGCGACATAAATGCGGCCTGTGGACAACTGCGTTCCGACTATCGCAGGTAATAGGGTAAATAGCCGCACTTTTTTACTAACCCCCCATGGCCGGGGGCCACAACCACCGATGAAAATAGGGGAAGCAACAAGTGCTAATTTTTTTGACGCTGATTACGCTGATTTATTAAGATTTCATAAGATAGTATCGGCGTAAATCACCCTGCGGGTACCACTGATGCTCCCTGCGGTTGCTATTAAGGTTGCTGCGCCCGAAGGGTCAGCGTCCTTCTGCGTCTAAATCTTATTTTCTTAATAATCACCTATTAGATTAGAGGTAAATTATGAAAGTTGTTGGATTATCGGATTTGGGTTTGAAGCGAAGGAAAAACGAAGATGCTTATTTGATAAATGAGTCCTGGGGACTTTATGTCATTTGTGATGGCATGGGTGGTCACCGGGGGGGTGATGTAGCATCTCAATTAGCTATTAAAACTATTAATGATTGCTTTGAAAAAGATTCATCGGAAAAGAATATTAATCTTCTCAATCATGCTGTTCATCAAGCCAATAAAGTTATTTGGGAGCAGGGATACGCTAATCCGGAATGGCATGAAATGGGAACTACCGTAACTGCAGCCTTGATTAATGGTCTTAATTTGGAGATTGCTCATGTGGGGGATAGCGGTTGCTACCTCTTTCGAGCCGCAGAGATTAACCGAATAACCAGAGACCATACCCTGGCCCAAGAAATGGTAGACCAGGGTATTATTAAGACAAATGAAAAACGCCTTAGTTCTTATAACCACATTTTGACCCGGGCATTGGGGGTAGAAAGGCAAGTGCTGGTGGATAATTATGAGCTAGAACTCTGGGAAGGTGATCTATTACTACTGTGTAGTGACGGTCTGAGTGATATGTTGGAAGAAAACGAGCTACTAAATATTGTCACCAGTTTTGAAGATGATTTAAATATAACCGCTTCTATGCTCTTGCAGCAAGCCCTTGACCGGGGTGGTTTTGATAATATCAGCCTTATATTGATCAGAATTTAACCGGGAGGTAAATTGATTGAAGACCACGGTTTTAGGTGATCGTTATGAATTAATGGATAAAATCGGCGAAGGGGGAATGGCCTCAGTTTATCGAGCCCGCTGCCGTACCCTGGACCGTATAGTAGCAGTCAAGATTCTTAAAGAAGAGCTTTTGAATGATAAGAGTTTTGTGGAGAAATTCAATACCGAGGCTTTATCTGCAGCCCAGCTATCCCACCCCAATATTGTCAATGTTTTTGATGTAGGCCAGCAGGATCAACTATATTATATTGTAATGGAGTATGTTGAAGGTAAAAGCCTGAAGGAATTGCTTGATACAGAGGCTCCACTAACGGTAGAAATGGCGGTTGATATTGCTATAGGGATATGTGATGGCATTCATCATGCCCACAGTAAAGGTATTATTCACCGGGATATTAAGCCGCATAATATCTTAATCACCTCTGATGGAATTGTTAAAGTAGCTGATTTCGGGATAGCCCAGGCTATTTCCCAGAAGACCATTACCTTTGGCGGTAACATTGTGGGTTCGGTACATTATATTTCTCCCGAGCAGGCCAAGGGTGAAGCGGTCGGCCCGGCCAGTGATATATATTCCCTGGGTTGTGTACTATATGAGATGCTTACTGCCCGGCTACCCTTTGATGCCGATAGCCCCATTACCGTAGCTTTAAAACATATGTATGACGAACCGGCGAGCCCCAGAAACATTAACCCGAAAATTCCTCCGGCTCTAGAGGGCATAATAATGAAAGCCATGGAGAAACTGCCCGCAGAGCGCTTTACCAGTGCTGAAGCCATGCGCAATGCCCTGCTGGATCTGGAGGGTAATTCCCTGGCTGGCTACAAAAGATCTAATAGAAATGGGAAAACCCTGATATTACCTCCCTGGAAGGAACAGGAGATGGATGGCGTCTTGAAAAAGAAAAAGATTCGCACCCCGTTTTTAGTGGGAATAATTATTGCTGTTTTAGGTTTGTTAGGTGGTTTTTTAAGTACTATGGGTGGCCAGTTGTTTCCGGATGAGGTAGCGGTTCCGAATATTGTGGGAATGGATATTAAAGAGGCGGAGCGTGAGCTAAGTAAAGTAAATTTAAGCATGAGCGTAATCCAAGAATTTAATGATGAATACGATAAGAATATAATCTTTTTCCAAAATCCCGGCCCTGAGCAAAAGGTTAAAGAGGGGCGGGAAATAAAAGTTAAGATGAGTAAGGGCTCAGAGCTGCAGAAGACACCCTCTCTGAGAGGGTTAAAGCTTATTGATGCTGAAATCAAGTTGAGGAATGAGGGCTTGGAACTAGGGAGAACAGAAAAGATTTATGATGATAAATACGAAGCAGATATAGTGATATCACAGAATCCAGAAGCAGGGAGTCGAATTAAAAAAGGCAGCAAGGTTGATCTTATGGTCAGCAAAGGAAAGACCCCGGAAAAGGTAGCTATGCCTAAACTGCTGGGCCTGAGCCTCAAGGAAGCCAGTAATAAACTGCAGGAAAACAAACTCTTGCCTGGTGAGGTAAAATATCAACCAAGCAGTGAATACTATTCTGATCAGGTTTGCAGCCAGGAAATTGAAACTGGTGTTCTGGTGGATGAGAACAGCAGCATAGCTTTAACTGTCAGCCAGGGACCAGGGCCGCTGGCCAAGGTCAAAGATATTGAGTTTTCTCTTCCCCTGGAGCAGGATTATTATAAAGTGCTCATTAGCATTAAGGATAGTCAGGGGAAGCGGCAGGTTTATGAAGAATTGCACCGGGCCGGTGATACGGTATATGCAGCGGTGAGATACTATGGAAGCGGAGAGCTGGAAATTCTTTTAAATGGTAAATCCTATAAAACCATGAAGCTTTAGTTAGACCCTATTCATTTTTCATTGGTCAGACCATGGGTGGTTAGTAAGAAAAGTGAGGGGTGAGGAGTTTAGTTTATTTGCTGCTACACCTTACCATTCAAGCCCCTACTAAATCACTTTTCATCTGTAGTTGTGGCCCCCGGCCATGGGGGGGGAGTAAGGAAATGAGGAGGAATCTGACTATATGTACCTTCCCAAGGGAGGAGATTTATGACCGCTAATAAAGCTGAAGGATTGGTTTTAAAAAGATACAGCGGATTCTATTATGTCCAGGATGAGCAATACCAGATATATGAGTGCAAACTCCGGGGTAAGATCAAGGCCCCTGTTTTTACTGGAGATAGGGTTAAATTTACTCCTCTGGAAGCGGGAAAGGGTATTTTGGAAAGCATAATTCCCCGTAAAAACGAACTTTACCGTCCCAGAATAGCTAACGTTAATCTACTGTTAATAATAATGGCCTGCAAGCAACCATCACCCAGCCTTATTCTCTTGGACAAGTTATTGTTGCTGGCCAGCTACTATCGTATTACCCCGCAAATCCTACTTAATAAATCCGATTTGCCTCCAGATTCGAAATCTATCTTTATTGAGGATTATTACCCTCAGATGGGCCTTCCTCCGATTAAGACTTCCGCTATAAAAAAAACGGGTATTGATACTTTGCGAATAGTTATAGAGAATAAGATTACTGTTTTTGCCGGGCCCTCCGGAGCGGGTAAGTCCAGCTTGCTAAATGCCCTGGTAGATGGTATTTCAGTAAAAACCCAGGAATTGAGCAAAAAAGTAGAACGCGGGAAACATACCACCCGGCATGTTGAACTTTATCCCCTGGAATCCGGGGGTTGGATAGCTGATACCCCGGGTTTTAGCCAATTAGAGATTCCGGCAATAAAAAGTTCAGAGTTGGCTAGTTATTTTAACGACTTGAGCTCAGTAGCCGAAGAATGCAAATTCAATGATTGTCTTCATCAGGGGGAAAAGGAATGTGCAGTAAAAGATGCCGTTAACGAGGGCTTAATTGCTAAGAGCCGCTATCAAAATTATATTTCCATACTGGAAGAAATCTTGGCAAAGGAGAGAAGCTACAAGTGATACTAGTTGCTCCGTCAATACTATCCGCTAATTTTACTCATCTGGGGGAAGATATCCGAAAAGTAGAAGAAGCTGGAGCCGATTGGTTGCATATAGATGTTATGGATGGTCATTTTGTACCCAACCTAACTATTGGGCCCCAGGTAGTAGCTGATATTCGTTCCCGCTCAAAGCTGTTTTTTGATGTTCACCTGATGGTAGAGAAACCCGAATCCTTGATAGCTGTTTTTGTAGAAGCCGGCGCTGACCTTTTAACGGTACATTATGAAAGCTGTCCCCATCTGCACCGGGTGGTACATATGATAAAAGATGCAGGAATTAAAGCAGGAGTAGCCCTTAATCCCGCTTCATCGATAATGCTGCTGGAGAACATAATTTCTGAACTGGATCTGCTTTTGCTAATGAGTGTTAATCCGGGTTTCGGGGGTCAGAGCTTTATTCCCGGAGTATTGGATAAAATTACTAAAGCCAGGAAACTGCTGGAGAGCACTGGTTCTCCCGCTTATCTGCAAGTAGATGGAGGAATAAATCTGGAAACAGCAAGACAGGTGGTGGAGGCAGGTTGCAATGTGCTGGTTGCCGGTTCCTATGTTTTCAAGTCCCCGGAACCGGGAGAAGCGGTGAAGAGTTTGAAAAACCTCGGTAGCTCTTGACCATTGCTGGTGGTGATGCTACTATAAGTTAAAATTAATATGCAAACTTTCTTCGGGGATGGGTGGAATTCCCTATCGACGGTATAGCCCGTGAGCCCTCCGGGGCAGGAATCGGTGAAATTCCGATGCCGACAGTAAAAGTCTGGATGGGAGGAGAAGGTTGAGTGGAGTATGCCTAAATACTCGCGCTTAAATCTGCCCATTTTCACCCGATGAATATCGGGTTTTTTGATTTTAAGTATTACTCCTTTATGCCCCTAACCTTAGCAGTGATTCCGAAGGGTGGAACTCCAGAAGTACCCGGCAATCAGTTAAAATCAACTCAAGTCTGTTATCAATCATTGTAGCTGAGAGCCGGAGAAGGACAGATAAAATATTTGAGGTGCCTATGACGAATAATGATGACCAGAGATTTATGCAAAGAGCCCTGGAACTGGCCGCAAGAGCCCGCGGTCGAACCAGTCCCAATCCCCTGGTGGGAGCGGTACTGGTTAAGGACGGCCAAATATTAGGGGAAGGTTACCATCAGAGGGCAGGAACTCCCCATGCCGAGATTAATGCCCTGAATACTGCTGGTCGGGAAAGGGCTAAAGGAGCCAGTATCTATGTCAACCTGGAGCCATGCAGTCATTATGGCCGGACAGCTCCCTGTGCTTTGGCGCTGGTAGAGGCCGGAGTAGCCGAAGTGGTTATTGCTACCCTGGACCCCAATCCTCAAGTTAGTGGCAGGGGGGTTCAGATTCTTCAAGAAGCAGGGATAAAAACCAGAGTGGGAGTACTGACCGCTGAGGCCCGAGAGCTAAATGAATTCTTTTTCAAATACATACAGGGCGGAAGACCTTTTGTTAGCTTAAAAGTAGCTATGACCCTGGATGGGAAAATCGCCAGCAGCAACGGAGACTCCAGGTGGATTACCGGAACAGCTTCTCGGGAATATGTCCATCAACTGAGAAACATTTATGATGGCATAATGGTCGGGATTGGTACGGTATTAAAAGATGATCCCCGTTTAAATACTCGATTGGAGCTGGAAGGAAAAAGAGACCCGGTGAGAATAATCATTGATGGTAGGCTGGACATGCCCCTGGATAGTAATATTGCCAGAACTGGCCATGAACAACGAACTCTGGTATTTACAGCAGAAAACGCCGATCAGGAAAAGGCCAATTCATTACGGGAATGTGGCTTAGAGATTATTAAGCTGGGGGGCAATCCGGATCGCTTGAATATAGAAGAAGCCCTGGATATCCTGGGGAAAATGGAGATAATGAGCCTATTATTGGAAGGCGGCGCCGAGATAAACAGTTATATGATAGAAAAGCAACTGGTGGATAAGCTATACTGGTTTATCGCTCCTAAAATTATCGGCGGAAGATCTTCACCGTCTCCACTGGGTGGGGAAGGTATAAAAATCATGAATCAGGCTATTAAGCTGAAATCCGTTACAACCAGGCACTTTGATGACGATATATTAATAAGCGGCTATATTTGAGGAATGCCAGGCAGGAGGTAAGTTCCATTTTTACAGGACTTATTGAAGAAATAGGAAGCATAAAACAGATTATACGAGGAAAACGCTCTATACAGCTCCGGATCGAGGCAGAGAAAGTTTTGTCCGATGTTAAAATTGGCGACAGTATTGCTGTTAACGGGGTTTGCCTTACGGTTACGGATTTTACCAAAACTGATTTTACCTGTGATCTCATGCCCGAGACTATGGATAAGAGCAGTTTAAAATTCCTGCAAAGTGCAAGTCCGGTAAATCTGGAAAGAGCTTTACAGCTCAGCGACCGCCTGGGTGGTCACCTGGTACAAGGACATGTTGATGCGCTAGGCAGAATAAAACAGAAAGAGCAATTGGACATAGCAATAATCTTTCGTATCGAGGCCCCGTCCAGTGTTTTAAAATATACGGTTCCCAAAGGTTCAATTGCCATTGATGGCATTAGCCTAACCGTAATAGATGTTTTCCCGGATAGTTTTACCGTCTCTTTAATTCCCCACAGCGCCCAAAATACTACCTTGGCGCAAAAAAACATAGGGGATATGGTTAACCTGGAGAGTGATATTATTGGGCGTTATGTAGAGAAATTGATGTGTTCAGAAAAAAATGAAAGGGAATCATCTCGCCTTAGTATAAGCTTTTTGGCCGAAAATGGTTTTGTATAAAGGAGGTAATAGATGTGTTCAGCAGTATAGAAGAGGTTATCCAGGATATAAAAGAGGGGAAAATGATTGTTCTGGTCGATGATGAAGACCGGGAAAACGAAGGGGATGTAATTATAGCGGCGGAAAAGGCCGGCCCTGAAGCTATTAATTTTATGGCAACCCATGCCAAAGGACTTATCTGCATGCCAATTATCGGTGAGAGATTGGATGAACTGGAAATACATGATATGGTAACAGAAAATACTGATAATCATGAGACCGCCTTTACCGTTACGGTTGATTACCGGGGAACTACCACCGGTATTTCCGCTTTTGAAAGAGCCGCAACGGTAAAGGCCTTAATTGATTCGGTCAGTAAGCCCAGTGATTTTCGGAAGCCCGGACATATTTTCCCCTTACGCTACAGAGAGGGAGGGGTTCTGAGAAGAGCAGGACATACTGAAGGTTCTATTGACCTTACCCGTCTGGCTGGGCTTTACCCGGCGGCGGTTATCTGTGAGGTAATGAATGAAGACGGAACCATGGCCCGCTTGCCCCAGTTACTGGAATTTGCCCGTCAACACAATTTAAAATTAGCCAGTATTGCTGATTTGATTGAATATCGGCGGCGCAAGGAGAAATTGGTGGTAAGGGTAACTGATGCCCAACTTCCCACCATGTACGGTGATTTTGTAGCGGTAGCTTATGAATCTTTATTAGATAATAAAGGTCATATAGCCCTGGTCAAAGGGGAATGGGAAGAAGACGAACCCATACTGGTAAGGGTACATTCCGAGTGTCTTACCGGGGATGTATTTGGCTCCCGGCGCTGTGATTGCGGAGAGCAACTGGAAACGGCTATGAGTATGATTGCCAGTGAGGGAAAAGGTGTTTTGCTTTATATGCGACAAGAAGGCCGGGGAATAGGCCTTTTAAACAAGATAAAGGCTTACAAGCTTCAGGATAATGGCCGGGATACGGTCGAAGCTAATTTGGAGTTGGGCTTCCCGGCTGACCTCAGGGATTATGGCATTGGAGCGCAGATACTGGTAGACCTGGGAGTGCGCAAAATGCGTCTTATGACCAACAATCCAAAAAAAATTAGGGGTTTAGAGGGTTATGGTCTGGAAGTAGTGGAAAGAGTAGCTATTGAAATGCCCCATAAACCGGAAAATACGCGTTATCTGCGAACCAAAAAAGAAAAAATGGGGCACCTCTTGGCCAGTCTATAGAAAGGCTGGAACTGCATTTATTGACTCTATTGCCAAAATCCTTTGTTGCAGAAGGGTTGCATAAATATTCAAGACAAATATATTTTATGTTTGGAGGTATTAGTGTTGGGCAGAATTATTGAAGGTAAACTAATTGGAAAAGGGCAGAGAATGGCAATTATTGTTTCCCGCTTTAACGAGTTTATCACCAACAAACTTTTATCAGGCTGTCTGGATGCCTTGACCCGCCATGAAGTAGACCAGGAAGATATTGATATTGTCTGGGTGCCGGGGGCATTTGAAATGCCTCTGGTAGCACAGAAAATGACGCAAAAGGCCTATGATGCAGTAATCTGCCTGGGGGCGGTAATCCGCGGTGCTACTCCGCATTTTGAGTATGTTTCAGCAGAAGTGACCAAAGGAATTGCCCAGGTGGGGCTTAACTCCGGTACTCCTGTGGTCTATGGAGTTATTACTGCTGATACAATTGAACAGGCAATCGAGCGTGCAGGCACCAAGGCTGGCAACAAAGGTGTTGATGCCGCCATCACTGCCATCGAAATGGTTAATCTTTTAAAAAACATTGGGAATCTATGATACGATTAAACAACATGGGTTAGATATTTTAAGTATAGGAAGAAACTGCTTAAGCAGTTTCAACACAGCGCTGCAACGAGACGGGGGATTAGAACCCGCCCCTGTTTTGTTAATAAGAACCCGGCCGCTTAAAGAAGCGAGGGAGATATTTAATCTCGTTATAGAAAAAGACAAGAGCTACCTTATTATTAAGGACAGTTCTTGTCTTTCTTGTTTACTTGAAGCTTTTTCAGACCCTATAATTCCTTTTCCAGTACTATTCTTTTGACCACATTATCCCTGATTTGAAAGACAATGTTATTCTCGCCTCCATAAACAAGATCAAAGTCCTCGGCTTTGTTGGGCATAATAACCCGAGCGCAATCAGGTCCATATTTTTCGCTTATTCGAATGAAAGAATCTCCAATCTTGATTCCCCGTGCTGTAGCATAATCCCCGCTTTCAATGTGCATAATAACCAGCAAATTTTCATCTTCCGAAAAAGTAAAAAGACAATCTCCATCCTTCGATTGGTAGATGGTACTCATTCCCAGCATTTTACCTCCCGGGAAAAGCTTTTTAATATCCTCCCAACTGGATTCCCCTACTTTAATAGTTCCGTTATCTGTGGAAACATAAAAGTCTTCTTTATCAAGGAACATTTCCTTCTCCGCTTTTATGATTTCCACCACGGGCCGGTCGCTAATCAGCCACAATCCTACAACTACTGCTAGAAGAACGATAAGCAATACTCCAAAAAACTCCTTCTTGTGCTGATATAACAAAAACTCATCTCCTTTTTATCTTTATCCACTGCTGTAATCATTTTTTCTCCTGTTTTTAAGCATTGAAAGAAACTGCAGAGCAGTTTCAACACAGTGCTGCAACGAGGCGGGAGATTAGAGCCCGCCACCTGTTTTGTTAATAGGAACCGACCGTTTAAAGAAGCGGGGGACATTTTTACCTCGTTATATGTGCTATTATACTATGAGAGTAAAAAAAGAAATAGGGAGCAAGGCAGGGTAAAAGATGGTGCCTGTATGCAATCCAGGTAAGTATAAGTCAAGTGCGGAGGCTAGGCTTTTCTAAAATAAAATAGGGAGGTTTAATCCTCCCAATTATTTCTATGGTGCGGATGAAGGGACTTGAACCCCCATGAAGTTGCCCTCACACGGACCTGAACCGTGCGCGTCTGCCAATTCCGCCACATCCGCATGGTTTATTATCAGCAAATCAAATTATATTACATGCTATTCGTGCTTGTCAAGGGCTTCTTTTGAGGTTTTAATTCGCGGTTTAACCCCGTTTTACCCAATTTAATCCTATACTACCTGCCAAATGATCATACCCACCCGGGAAGAGACTTCTTGTCTGATGCTACCTTGACTGGCATGTCTTTCTATAAGCTGTTCTACCACTGACTCTGCTTCCGTGTTTAGCAGTTCCTTATTTTCCAATATTTCACATATTTCCCTTCTAAAATCTGTAACCTTCTGCTTTAAGTGGTTAGAAGAATGCGAAAGCTTGATGCTAGGCTCACAACCCAAAGTATACAGTAAATTGAAGGGGAATATGATATCGTTAAAATGGTTTATATAGGGCCCACCAGTTATTTGTTTAAATACTTCGTTGTAGAGGGAATAATTGCGGGTACCGGAGAAGCCGCTCAGATAGCACCATCTTCGCGAGCAGAACATCATTTTTTGCAAGGTTTCCAGGTTGTTTACTCCTGGTGACATGGAGGCAAAAACCAGGTCGAATTTGTTTTCCCAACCCCGGTTTTCGACATCGTAATCCTCCCACAGGGCCTGAACGCAATTTACAGACCCAGGCATAGAAGGGGGAAGGTTTTCCTGCAATATTTCCAGCATTCTGGAAGCAGGATCCAAGGCTACCACCCGGGCTCCCCGTTCAGCCAGGGGAATGGCAAAAGAGCCTGGACCGGAACCAATATCCAATACTGTCATATCGGATTTAATAATTCCGAATAATTCAAGAAAAGAAAAAACCTCTCTAGTTCTTTCCTGCCGGGAATCTGATTTAATAGTAGAATTGGCAAATCCCTCTGCCCGTTGGTTCCAGTATTCACCTGCAGTTTTGCATTGCCCTCGATATCGGTTATTTTTACTTTTAAATTCAATCCATTTACGTTCCCAGAACTCTGGAATAAAAAGCTCATCCATACTCTTCCTCCGTTTCTCGGTCAAGTTATGCTTATCTTTAGGCTCCTAAACTAATGCTTAATGCTAATCACTTTATCTTTCATTATACTTATTCGGATTAGAGCAAGCTTCAAGAGTCTTAAGACATTAGCAACATTTCCCGGTTAATAAACTAACCCTATCTAATGAAATTTGACATAAGACATTCTATTCCTCTATTATAACGAGGTGAAATATGTTCCCCGCTTCTTTAAGCGGCCAGGTTCCTATTAACAAAACAGGCGGCGGGTTCCAATCCCCCACCTCGTTGTAGCGGTGTGTAACTGCTCCGCAGTTTCTTCCGATACTTAAAAGCTTTTTAATACAGCAACAGTAATGTTAAAATAGGCATAACTTATTAGGAGGAGGCAAAAGTATGGAGAAGTTCCGCTTGCGTAGAGATGATAGCGTATTAATGATTATTGACCTGCAGGAAAGACTGATGCAGGCCATGAAAGATCGGGAGAGGGTATATAAGAATACCAATCTACTTTTAGCAACAGCACGGGAGTTCGATATTCCGGTAGTTTTGAGCGAACAATACCCCAAGGGACTGGGACCCACCGTCAACGAAATCAAGGATAATCTTACTTCATATCATTATTTGGATAAAACCTGCTTTTCTCTTTGTAACCAGGAAGCTTATACTATACTGGATAAGATCGGCAAACATACTATTATTGTAACCGGAAGCGAGACACATGTATGTGTGTTTCAAACCGTGCGGGATTTACTAGAATCGGGCTTTAATGTTCACCTGGTCAGGGATGCAGTCTGTTCTAGATTTGATGAAAACTATAGAAATGCTCTGGCCTTAATGCGCGACATGGGAGCCATAATTACCAATACGGAGACCGTAGTCTTTGACCTCTTGCAGGAAGCAGGAACAAGTGCATTCAAACATATTTCACCTCTAATAAAGTAGCAAATTATAAAATATTTCTCCCCTCAACGGCTCAATTTTTTACTAATTTGCGGGGAATAAAATTAATATAACTATTATCATAATTTCGCTTTGACAAGCCGGGTTAAGCCTATTATAATTAGAATTCGGGCACAAATTTAACTTGGGCCTGGAATAGATCTTGCGGCATTGAAATGCCGCTACTTTTATGATTTGCATTTGAAGGAGGATCATTTCCCAAGATGTTGAAGGAACTTAGAAACATAGGAATTATTGCCCATATTGATGCGGGAAAAACAACCACAACTGAAAGGATACTATATTACACTGGACTAACCCATAAAATGGGGGAAACCCATGATGGTGATAGTATTATGGACTTTTTACCCTGGGAAAAAGAACGGGGAATAACTGTGGCCTCAGCAGCTACCCGCTGCTTTTGGAAGGGTAATACTATTAATATTATCGATACTCCGGGTCATGTGGACTTTACGGCCGAAGTGGAAAGGAGTCTGCGTATACTTGATGGTGCGGTAGTAATATTCTGTGGAAAGGGAGGAGTAGAGCCCCAATCGGAAACGGTATGGAGACAGGCAGATAAGTACCAGATTCCTCGCATCGCATATGTAAATAAAATGGATGCAGTAGGGGCTGATTTTTTCCGAGTGATAGAGCAAATAAAACAGCGCCTGGGTTCTAATCCGCTGGTTATCAGCCTGCCGGTTTTTAAAGAAGAGTGCTTTAGCGGCATCATTGATTTAATAAAAATGAAATATTACACTTTTGCGGGAAAACTGGGTAATGATATTGCCGAAGAATCCATACCCTCTGAATACACAGAAACCGCGGAGGAATGGCGCTCAGTTTTGGTAGAAAAGCTGGCCGAGACTGACGAAACATTACTTGATCTATATTATAATAACGAAGAAATAGACGCTGGTTTGTTGTCTCGGGTAATTAGAACTAACACGGTATCCGGAAATATGGTTCCTGTATGCTGCGGTAGTTCCTATCGTAATATTGGGGTGCAGTTGCTCCTGGATTCTATAGTTGACTACCTGCCGTCACCACTTGATTTACCTGGAAGTAAAGCAGTTATAATGGAAACGACTGAGACAATTAATATAATGCCTGATTCACAGGATGCCTTTTCAGCTCTGGTCTTTAAGATTATAAACGACCGGCATGTTGGCAGGCTGGCTTTTGCTCGGATTTACTCCGGTAAATTGAAAGCCGGTACGGTAGTTTTTAATAGCAGTAAGAATAAACGGGAGCGGGTAGGGCGTTTGCTCAGAATACACGCTGAACACCGTGAGGAAATTAACGAAGTAGCAGCTGGAGATATCGTAGCTATCATAGGTCTAAAAGATATTGGAACCGGTGATACACTATGTTCTGAAAACTTTCCCCTTCTTTTGGAAACTATTGATTTTCCGCAGCCGGTAATTCAAATTGCTATAGAACCCAAAAATCAGGCGGGACTTGATAAAATATCCGAAGCCCTGAACCGGATTTCAGCCGAAGACCCGACTTTCAAGATTTCCTATAACAAGGAGACGGGGCAGGTATTACTCGCTGGAATGGGTGAATTACATCTAGAAATAGTAGCTGAGCGCCTTGCCCGGGAATTCAAGTTGGATTTTAATACTGGTCAACCGCAGGTAGCTTACCGGGAAACTATTGGAAAATCGGCAGAACAAGTTACCCGTTATGTAAAACAAACCGGGGGCAAAGGCCAATTTGCTCATGTTGTTTTAAGGCTGGAACCGGGTGAAGGCTTTGAGTTTATTAACCGGATAAGCCAGGGCAGCATACCACGGGAATATATTCCGGCGGTTGAATCTGGAATCAAACAAGCTCTGGAAGAAGGAGTGCTCAAGGGGTATCCCGTAGTTAATGTTAAGGCTACCCTTCTGGATGGTTCTTTCCACGAAGTTGATTCTTCTGAGATGGCTTTTAGAACAGCAGCCTTCCTGGCTACCAGGGAATGCCTCAAGAAAGCTCACCCCCGCATGCTGGAACCGGTAATGCGGCTGGAGATTGTATCCCCGGAGGAATATACCGGTAATATTATCAACAATATCACTAATCGAAGGGGCAAATTGGAATCGTTGGAGATGGAAAACCATACTCAGATTATAAGGGGTTGTGTACCTCTGGCTGAACTCTTTGGCTACTCCACCGTTCTACGCTCATTAACTCAGGGAAGGGCCGGTTTCTCCATGGAGTTTTCCCATTATGAGGAAAGGCATCTGGCCTCGTAAACTCTGATTTACTTTGCTTGTTAAAAAAGGTACGGCATACCTGTATTGAACAGATTCACCGTACCTTTTTTTTATATCAATTTTTCTTCAGATTAACCCACCCATGCCGAGGGGCCACAACCACCTATGAAAAGTGAGTTAATAGGTGCTGAAATAGTAAAATGTATTAGGAAATAAATTAAACCCCTCACCCCTCACTCTTCACTCTTCATATTAAGCTCAGGCTTAGGGCAAATAGGGGATTTATCGTTGTGCTTCCTTAGAAAGGGTGGGTTCTGTTGTCATTTTGCTCTCTTGCCAATCAATTACCGCGGCCACAGTGGCCAACTCTTCTGGCGCAAGGTACCCGCTAAAAGTTACTTGATACTCATGCTTATTAATGAGCAGGGTTTCTTTAATAGAATTAAGCATCTCCGTAGATGCCGGGGAAGCAGTGGTATCTGGTGAAGGATTAGCAGAATGCTGCTGAGCTTCACTATTCTTTTCTTTATTCATTTCATCTATAGAAAGCTCTACCGTATCCATTTTGCTGTAATTGGATAGGTTTTCCGAAAACATTTTGCTGCTTGTGGATGGAGGAGCAACTATAGCCTGGTTTTCTGGCTCTAAAGATAGAGAATCAGTATCGTTTTTTAACTGGGGCACTATTGTAATCTTAAGCTCAACTCCGTTATCTAACTTCTTATAAGAAAAAGAATACTCTTCTATACCCTGACTGGCCCCAATCAATTGATAAGATTCAGGCAAACCGGAGGGAAGTAACATCTTTGGTTCTTCATCGTAAACACTGGGTGACAATTTGCCCCGATTTACTTCCTGCAGATCTCTATTGTTATTATCCGCCAAGCGGGTTTGATTTGTGGTTGATTGAAGGGATAATTGCCGGTTTTGTTCGCTTGAAGTATCAAACTGGGACTGTGTCGTTTTTATTTTTTGTGCATTGTTATATTCTGGTGATTTAGCGACATCCTCTTTAAATTTACTCTCAACTACTGAGGTATTAGACTTGCTTTGAGCTGATAATATACTTTCTTTGGGTGTATCCTGCTTTAGAGTTATGGGGACAATTGGAGTGTTGGTGCCGGTCTTATCTGCCACATTTATCTTTCCTGATTCCAGTAAATAGCTAACACTCATAAAAACCAGTAAAAACACTGCAGCAATAGCCACTCTGGCTCGCATAATTCCCCATTTGGATTTCTTTTTTTCCAGGGTGGCCCCAGGCAATTCTTTACTATCATCATGAGGGGCGATCGATCCATAACGAGATTCAATTAACATCATCAGATCACCGGTAAAAGATTCTGAAAGCTGGGGGATATCGGTTGCTTCCTTAATAAGTTCATTTTCTAAAATTACCAAATCTAATTTATGGCGGCAGGAAAAACATTTTTGCAAGTGTTCCTCCACCGCCAGACGCTTTTTGGGGGTGAGGTTATTATCACAGTAGGAAAAGATTAACCTATCCAAACTCTGGCAATCCACCTATATTATCCCCCTTTCCTTGCGATTATTCAGTATCCTTTTTCTTAATGCCATACGGGCACGGTGTACTTTAACCTCAACATTATCCTTGCTAATTCCCAGTATATCAGCAATCTCCTGGTTGCTAAATTCCATTTGATAACGCAAGGCTATTACTGTTCGGTAACTTTCCGGCAATTGCATAATGGCAGTGCCTATTTCCTCTCGAAGTTCTTCTCTTTCTAACATTAAATGCGGATCAGCTGCATCGAAATGACTACGGTTATTAAATGCTATAGAAACAAAAGACTCATCAAAATTGAGACTAATTATGTTTTTCTTCTTGCGAAGAGCACTTATACTGGTGTTTACGGCAATACGGTGAAGCCAGGGCGAAAACTTTTTTTGACGATCAAATTGATAGAGCTTTTCAAAAAGGGTAAGAAAAACTTCCTGACTGATATCCTCAGCGTCTTGGTATTGTCCACTTATCCGGTAGACAATAGCAAATACTGACTTTTTGTAGCGGTTAACCAGCTCTTCAAATGCCGCAATATTCCCCAGCAGTGCTTGTTCTGCTAATAATTCATCACTTATCACCTGTTCCAGCTCCCCAGCTACCTTCACTAGTTATACGCAGATATATCAGGTAGCTTTCATTAATTGAATTGATTTGCCCCACAAAATAAAAATCTTCTCTTGATTAGTAAGAAAAGTGAGGAGTAAGGGGTAAGGTGTGAGGGGGTTAATTTATTTCCTACTACATCTTACTATTTAAGCGCCTACTAACTCACTTTTCATCGGTGGTTGTGGCCGCCGGCCATGGGGGGTTCCGCTGCAAAAAGTAATATTTATGCAACCCTATGCAACAAAAAGGAGTTTTTGCAGTAGAACCTCTCTTTCATTTACAAATCATTTTTAAAAATTTTCTAAAAGCTCATTAAAATAATACGCTCTATGCATAAAAAAGATTTGCGAGCAGCAAATCAAACTCCAGTCTAAATATTATCATATCGCCTTTGCTTTCCCAACCGCTTTGTTAGGGAGGATACGACAGAGATATATTTTTTGTGGGCATATGTGCAAAATATCTTGCTTGAAGGCGGTCTTTGAGGTATATAATAAGAGGAAACAAGAATGAGTGAAAGGAGCAAAATCATGTCTGAACAATGCAAAACCTGCCCCTCCAATGGCGGTTGTAACATAGACCCCGCTGATTGTGGAGTGGAAATCGAAAAATCACTTTTAGGGGCCTTAAATTCGATTCGCAATGTTATCGTCGTTATGAGCGGCAAGGGAGGAGTAGGAAAATCATCAGTAACGGCTCTCATTGCTTCCAGCCTGGCCAAAGAAGGTTATGCCGTTGGGATTTTGGATGCAGATATAACCGGTCCCAGCCAACCCAAAGCTTTTGGTATTCAAAAGCCCCAGATTACGGCAAGTGAATACGGCATGACTCCTCCTCTTACCAAGTTAGGCATAAAACTTATATCAATAAACTTCTTCCTTCCCAATGAAGATGATCCCGTTATCTGGCGCGGTCCCCTTTTAGCTGGTGCGGTAAATCAATTTTGGGGAGAAGTGGATTGGAGAGATTTGGATTACCTGGTAGTGGACTTGCCTCCAGGAACCGGCGATGTTCCCCTAACGGTAATTCAATCCTTACCGGTTAATGGCATAGTGATTGTCTCTTCACCACAAGACTTGGCCTTTATGGTAGTTAAGAAAACTATAAATATGGCGAAAAAGCTTAATGTGCCTATTCTGGGACTGATTGAAAATATGAGCTATGCCATTTGTCCCCACTGCGGGGAAAGGCTGGAGATATTTGGAACCAGCCAGGGCGCAAAAGTGGCCAATGATAGCGGATTAGACTTTCTAGGTTCCTTACCCTGGGATACTAGCCTCAATATAATGGTGGATGAAGGAAAGGTGGAAGAATATAAATCAAAGGAAATGAATGCTATTATTGACCAGATCCTTAAAAAGCTACCTTAATAAACCTGGTAGCAAACAGGGAACATTGCTTTCTCTGTCTAATTGAAATCCATAAATCTGGATTTAAAGACCGGTCGTTTTGTATTATGGGGAAGGTTAGGGTATGAAGATATATTCCTGGAATGTTAATGGTATCAGGGCAGTTCAGAAAATGGGCTTTATACAGTGGCTAAAGGAAGAACAACCGGATGTTCTCTGTCTGCAAGAGACCAAAGCCCATCCCGAACAATTGGAAGAATCTCTGGTAAACATAAAAGGTTATCAAAGTTGCTGGAATTCGGGGGAGAGAAGGGGTTATAGCGGGGTAGCCTGCTATTTTCAAAAAGAACCCCTGCAGGTGGAGAAAAACCTGGGGGTTGAAGAATTTGACCGCGAGGGCCGGGTATTAATCAGCTTCCATGAGAATCTGGTTCTATTAAATGTCTATTTCCCCAATGGGCAGATGGGAGAAGAACGGCTAGCATATAAACTGCGCTTTTACGAGTATTTGATAAACTTTTGCGAGGAACTAAAAAAACGTTATCCTCGCCTGGTAATCTGTGGTGACTTTAACACGGCTCACCGGGAAATTGACCTGAAAAACCCCAAAGCCAATGAAGGTCGTTCCGGCTTTTTGCCGATAGAAAGGGAAATGCTGGATAGGTTTTTATCCTATGGCTATGTGGATGCTTTCCGTTATCTCTATCCGGAAAAGGTTCAGTATTCCTGGTGGAGTTACCGTACCAGGGCCCGGGAACGGAATGCAGGTTGGAGGATTGATTGTTTTTATGTTAGCGAAAAGCTGCTTGATGATATTATAGACTGTGAGGTTTTGGATCATATACCGGGCTCCGACCATTGCCCCATAGCTCTGTATTTAAAGTAAAACTGGCTTTTCTGGATGATTTTTAATTAAGGGGTTAAATAATGCCTGCTTATTGTATATAATTAGATAGAAAACTACTAATTTCACGGTTATGAAGATGCAATACTATAGAGGATGACGTATAGCTGTAAATTGTTTCCCCATGTCAGGATTGATTGGAGGAATGATATTATGATAACTAAACTATTCATGGAACTAAAGAATCTCTTTGCTGATTTGGCTTCAACCTTAATTCTGGGCAAGAATAAAGATGCGGCCAACCTGGCCTTGATTTTATCGGAGAAGAGTAAAGCCCTGGCCGAAGAACTTGGAAAATAGAATAGGGTTGTGTTTTAAGCATCGGAAGAAACTGCGGAGCAGTTCAACACACCGCTGCAACGAGGTGGGGGAATAGAACCCGCCAACTGTTTTCTTAATAGGCGACCGCAGCTGCGGAACATATTTCACCTCGTTATATCATTCCGGCTTAATTAACAAGACAAAGGGGTGAATTAAAAACACTGTTCAGGCAGTGTTTTTTTGCTGTCTGGATTTGGGGCAGGACAGGGCAGGGGGATGTTTCGTTTGCCTTGCGGAGGCACGCCAATTGTATAATTTTTTAGCAGAAGAGCAAGTATACAATATTTTTCCCCAGGTTGCTTTGCATTGCTGGGAGATTACTCTACAATAGAGATGGAGATACTTGAAACAGTAGATATTGAATAGGGGGTTAGCCGGTATAATGAAGCTGTTATACGATGGTAAAACCAAGGCGGTTTACGAACTGGATCAGGATAAGTGTGTACTGGAGTTCAAAGATGATATCACCGGAGAAGATGGACGCATTGACCCGGGTTCAAACTATGTACTGGGTAAGCTGGAGGGTAAGGGGAAATCCTCTCTCAAGATGTCGCAGCATTTCTTTAAGCTTTTGCAAGAGCAAGGCGTTCCTTCCCACTATATCGACTCCGACCTGGCTAAGAATAATATGGTAGTTTGGAAAGCCCAAACTTTTGGTCAGGGTCTAGAGGTAGTATGCCGTTTTAAAGCCTATGGCAGCTTCCTACGGCGTTATGCCCGCTATGCCCAGGAGTTTCAACCCCTAAATGCACTGGTGGAAGTAACCCTGAAAGATGATGAACGCGGAGACCCTTTGATTAATGATGAAAGCTTGATACAGCTTGGACTGCTTACGGAAAGGGAATTGGAGATAATCAAGGCACTGGCCCGTAAAGTAGCGGTTATTGTCAAAAATGATCTGGCCTTAAAGGGCCTGGAACTGGTGGATATAAAATTCGAATTCGGCAGGATAGGGCAGGAGATAGTAGTTATAGATGACATTTCCGGTGACAACATGCGGGTATTTAAGAATGGAATCCAAGTACCTCCCCGGGAGCTCTCTGATCTAGTAGCGGAATAAGGTACCGGTCTCAAGATGCTGAAAAAAGGATAGTAGGGGAAATATATCCTATAAAAATGAATCCTGAAAAGAGCTATTTCTGAAAGAACGCTAAACATCATAGGGGATTAGCAAAAAAGCATAGTATCCCTTGATTTATTCTTGAACTGGAATTATAATATCAACTGTAGCAAATTTATGGGCCATTAGCTCAACCAGGCAGAGCAGCTGACTCTTAATCAGAAGGTTACAGGTTCGATTCCTGTATGGCCCACCATAAAAAAGCAAGTAACCGCGCGGTTTTGCGCGGTTTTTGATTTTTTAAAACTACCAGTCTTTCATTTAAGTGTTGTAATAATGTTGCAATTAGGAGAATTATTTGTTATTCCCCGGCAGGATTTCATCTAATTTGCTAGCTGTTTTATATCGCACTGTTCTACTATTGCCGCCTAAGTGGTGAATTATGTTGGTCTTTTATGCATAAAATAGAAGCGGGAAACATATTGTGATAAGATAAACAGAAAAAGCTAAGGGAGGAAGTGGATTGACTATGATGAAAAAAGCCTTATATTTTGGATTGGGAGCCTTGAGTATTACCCGGGATCATGCTGAGAAATTCTTTGCTGAAATGGTGGAAAAAGGTGAGATTAGCCGAGATGAGGCTAAAAATTTTGTGGATGAAGCTATAAAAAGAGGGGAAGAAGAGAAGGGCGAACTGCGCAAGACTATTCGTCAGGAATTCGAAGAAATGAAAAATACATTTTCCTATGTGAGCAAGTCAGATTTTGAGGCCTTGGAAAAGAGGATTCGTGATCTGGAAGAAAAAATAGGCACTGGAAATCAAGGGGAATAGAGAGTGTATTCTGGGAGGAGCTTTTGGTGAATTTCAGGACAGGCATTGGGTATCTGCAACATTTGCCCCGCTATAGAGAAATAGTCAATGTCTTGATTAAACATGGTTTTGGTTTTTTGTTTGATCGCTTTGATTGGCCAGCCTGGCTCCATTTAAAGAAAAGTTCAGAGCTCGGTCATGAGTTGCATTCACCTAGTGCTGCGCAGAGGTTGCGTTTTGCCCTGGAAGACCTGGGTCCTACCTTTATAAAACTGGGACAGTTATTAAGTACCAGGCCTGATCTCCTGCCTCCCGAATATATAAAGGAACTGGAGAAACTGCAGAATGATGTTCCCCCCTTTTCCTTGGAAGAAATCTATCATCTTTGCCAGGATGTAGGTATAGACCTGGAATCAGACTTTGTTTGGTTTAATCCAGAACCGCTGGCGGCAGCATCTATTGCCCAGGTTCATGAGGCGCTTTTACCCTCAGGTCAAAAATTGGTTTTGAAAATCAAACGACCAGGCATTGACAAGACTATTGAAGCAGATCTGGATATTTTACGCGAACTTTGCAAAGGGTTGGAAAAGCGCAACTATTGGGCTCGTTTTTACAGACTGAGCGATATAATGGAGGAACTGAGGCAAGCTATACACAATGAGTTGGATTTCCGGGTTGAAGCGAGAAATGCGGAACTCTTCTATCAGACTTTTAAAGATGATAAAAATGTTATTATCCCTCAGATCATATGGGACTATTCTTCAGATAAAATACTAGCTCTGGAATATGTTCCGGGAATTAAGATATCTGATTATATTACCCTGAAGCAGTCGGGGTTGGATACGGTTACCATCGCTCGCAACCTGGTTGATGCCCTGTTCAAGCAGATATTTGAACAGGGCTTATTGCATGCTGACCCTCACCCGGGGAATTTGGCCATAGCTAGCGGCGAAAGGATAATATTTTACGATTTTGGCCAGGTGGGGATTATTGATGAAAGGCTGCAGGGAAAATGCATCAAGCTCTTGATCAGTATGATGAGATATGATGTGGAAGGGGTCAGCCGAGCATTGCTGGCCATTGGGATTGGTGGGCAGTATGTTGATTTTGAAGATTTCAGGCGAGATGTATCCCGCCTGCAGCAGAAGTATTACGGCTTGCCTCTTTCCCAAATAAAGGTGGGGGAGGCTCTGTCCGAATTGATCGAGTTATCAATAAGGTACCAACTGCGTTTACCGCCGGAGCTCTCCTTGATGGTTAAAATGCTGATGACAGTGGAAAGCCTGGTGGCCCAGCTTGATCCCCAAATCAGTATTGTTAATATTGCTGAGCCTTATGGAAAAAAGTTGCTCTTGCGAAAATTCACCCCCGAACATCTGTGGAAGGAAACCCAAAGCTCTTTATTCGAATATCTAGTTCTGATCCGTTCTTTTCCCTTTCAAATTGCTAAAATACTAAAAATCTTGGAATCAGGGCAACTGAGCCTTAATATAGAATATCCCGAACTCAAACGGGCGATGGCTAAAGTTGATGTAATGTCCAACCGGATTTCACTCTCCATTATCCTGGCCAGTATTGTAATCGGAACTTCATTAGTGGCAGGAATGGAGCGAAGTAGTCTTATAAAACACATTCCTCTTGTGGAAATTGGATTTGCCACCGCTATTATTCTCGGCCTTTTCATGGCTTATTCCATATTAAAAAGCGGGCGCTACTGAATGGGAAGCAAACCGTTTAAATGGATGAGTTCATTTTTTTTAATAATCCGTCCAGAACAGTCTGATATTTTATCAAAGTTCGTCGTTGTTTATCAGAACTGAAGTGATGAGCCTCCAGGTCGTAGCGGGTAATTAAGAGAGCGTTAAAAACCCTTTCTTCAAAACTCATGTTACCCGGTTTAAAATAACTATTTAGTTTTTGAACAACATATTTTTCTTCTTCGCTTAACTTCATTGCTTTGGGCAAAGAAATTACCTCCTTTAGATTCCTATGTATTAATTAAAACCATTTTTTAAAACTGACCACGGGGAAGCTACCTTTGTACCTTTCGCCACATAATCAAAGTAATCAAAACCTAAAGCAATAATATGTTTTTTTGCGAAAAATAGTTCAGCAAAACTTTGTTTGTTAATGAAGTATTTTACACCTTGACTAATAGGGCAGGAAAGTGATAGCATATTCTATAAATTTATAACGAGGTAAAATAAGTCCGCCGCTAAGCGGTCGCCTATTTACAAAATAGGCGGTAGGTTCTAATCTCTTACCTCGTTGGAGCGATGTGTGGAAACTGCTTAAGCAGTTTCTTCCGATGCATAAAACAAAAAACGATGATCAGAAGAGTAATTGCCTTTAACTGATAGTAGAGAGCCGGGGTATGCTGAAAACCTGGTATCAGTTGGGTAATGAAAGCCACCTGAGAGTGCCGGTGAAATATCGTAAGCGATAGTAAGCCGGACGGAATCCATCCGTTATTGGAATAGAGCCGGGCCTTGGCCAATCAGGGTGGTACCGCGGGAGCAACTCTCGTCCCTTACAGGATGAGGGTTTTTTTATTTATTATTAGGCTTTTGCTAATTGCCTAAGTAAAGAAGGAGGAAAGTAGATGGAACTGGAAAGAAGGATTCTGCATTTGCTGGAAAATAACGCGCGTTTAAGCTGCAAGGCTATAGCTACCATGTTGGATGAGGATGAAGCGAGAATTAAAAGTATTATCGAACAAATGGAAAAACAGAAGATAATACTGGGTTACAACACCATCATTAACTGGGAATTGCTGGGTAATGATGGGGTTACTGCCATGATTGATGTTAAAGTAACTCCGGAAAGGGAAGTGGGCTTCAATAGTGTGGCAGAAAAAATCTACCGCTATCCGGAAGTTCGCTGTGTTTATCTCATGAGTGGTACCTATGACCTCTCCGTGGTAGTAAATGGGGAAAGTATGAAGGATATTGCCTGGTTTGTCTCCCATAAGCTCTCCACCCTGGATCATGTGCAAAGCACCGTAACCCACTTTATTCTTAAGCGTTATAAACAGGAAAACTTTATTTTTGAGGAACCGGAAGAAGACAGAAGATTGGTGGTGAGCCCGTGAACAGTATGAAACGCTATATTTCCAATACGGTAGAATCCATACCCCCATCGGGGATTAGAAAGTTTTTTGATCTGGTTACACAGATGGATGGGGTAATTTCCCTGGGGGTAGGAGAGCCAGATTTCGTTACCCCCTGGCATATACGAGAAGCTGGCTGTTATTCCCTGGAAAGGGGCTATACCATGTATACTTCCAACCAGGGCCTATTGGAATTACGGGAAGAAATAGCCGCATACGAGAAACGGCGGATAGGGATAGAATATTCACCGGAAAAAGAGGTGCTGGTCACCGTCGGTGTCAGTGAAGCAGTAGATTTGGCTATGCGGGCTCTGCTTGAACCTGGTGATGAAGTTCTGGTACCTGAGCCTTCTTTTGTCTCCTATGCACCAGGAGCCACCCTGGCTTGTGGAACTGCTGTCCCGGTTCCGACTTATGATATAGACCAGTATCGTTTGCGTCCTGATATTCTTTCCCGTTATATTACCCCCAGGAGTAAAATCCTGGTCCTGGCCTATCCCAACAATCCTACTGGGGGAATAATGTATGAAGAGGATTTAGAGGCTTTGCGGGATATCATAATTAAAAACGACTTGCTGGTGATATCTGATGAAATATACTCCGAGCTGACTTATTATGGACGACACGTTTCTATTGCCAGTCTATCCGGTATGAAAGACCGTACTATAATGATGAATGGTTTTTCCAAAGCTTTTGCCATGACCGGTTGGAGAATAGGATACGCCTGCGGCCATCAAGATATAATCGGAGCCATGACTAAAATCCATCAATATACTATTATGTGTGCATCGATTATGGGACAAAAAGCGGCCATCGAAGCTCTTCGTCATGGCGAAACAGAAATGAGAAAAATGGTGGATAACTACAATTACCGCCGCAAGCTAATCTTATCCGGATTGCAGGAAATAGGACTGGACTGCTTTGAACCACGAGGGGCCTTTTATTGTTTCCCTTCCATTAAAAAAAGCGGGATGAGCAGTGAAGATTTCTGTGAAAAGCTGCTCTGGGAAGAAAAGGTTGCGGTAGTACCCGGTAATGCCTTTGGCTCCAGTGGGGATGGGCATATCAGATGCTGTTATGCCGCCAGCATACCTAATATTGAAGAAGCCCTGGAGAGGATAGATAGATTTCTTCGACGACATAAAGAAATAAGAATCAGCAATATTGTGTAAAGAAATAGGATATTATATCGAAGTGACTTGGAATTGACCAGAATTATACGATAAATAACTAAAGGAATTATATAACTTGAATGGAAACCTCTTTTAATGAACAAATTGAAGGAGGTTTTTTCGTGATCGGTGATATTACTGTTAACGAGGTGGAACTTCTGAATGCTTACCAGATACTGGGACCATCAGGGCAAAAAGGCCTAAAAGATTATCTCCGCTACTTGCTTTATAAACAATACAAACGGGAAGCCATGGCTGCAGTGTTCCATAACAAACTTTTGCACAATCTGTTTCACAGCCTTTTACATCTGGTGGAAAGAGATGATTTTGACCTGATGCAAATTGAAAAACGGGTCAAACAGATTAAGGAACTCTATTATGGTATATTTGAGCAGGTGCATAACCGTTTTGCTGAAGTTATCGATGACTTAGACAGTTGTGAAGTAATCAAGGAATTTGGCCATAATAGTTTTGAAAACATAGATAAGGCCATTAGAAGCGACAACCATATAATGGTTAGATTTGAGATTATTGATTTTCATCAGGGTTTTTGCCGTTTATCACAAAAAAGAGATGCTAGAAATATAGTTGCGGTATAATATATAGTGATAATGCATAAAACTGGAGGAGTAGGAAATGAAGATCAGATTTCTAGGGGCGGCAAAAACGGTCACAGGTTCATTTTTTCTAGTAGAAACCGAAAAGATTCGTTTTGCGGTTGATTGTGGACTTTTTCAGGGGCCCAAGTCGATACAAGAGAGAAACTATTTGGATTTCAGCATTGACCCGGTCTCAATTGATTTTCTTCTATTAACTCATGCTCATATAGATCACATTGGGTTAATTCCAAAATTATGTAAGAAAGGTTTCCGAGGAACTATATATTGCAGCCATGCCACCGAAGAACTGGCCAGTATTTTGCTCCCGGATTCGGGATATATTCAAGAATCAGAAATAGAGAGAAAGAACCGGAAGTTGAAACGCTCTGATCAAGCCCTTCTGGAACCCATCTACACGGTGGAAGATTCCCTGCAATGCTTGCCCCAGTTTCGTTCCCTTAACATGGATGAGATAATAGGCCTGGCACCCGGCATAGAAGTTCGATTGCGGGATGCCGGTCATATTCTGGGTTCTTGTATAGTTGAGATTTGGGTGGAAGAAGCAGGAGAGAAAACCAAGCTGGTTTTCAGCGGTGATTTAGGTAATAATGACCAGCCTATTGTGAAAGACCCGGCGGTAATTGAAAGCGCTGATTATCTTATTGTTGAATCAACTTACGGGGATCGCCTTCACCCTCAGATTGGCGAGCGCAACCAACAATTAAAAGAGGTAATCGATGAAACCATGGGTAAAGGAGGAAATTTGATTATTCCTGCCTTTGCAGTGGAGAGAACCCAGGATCTGCTCTATGATTTGCTCAAGTTACACAATCAAGGAGAGCTTGATCCGGGAATAGAAATATATATTGATAGTCCATTGGCTATTGCCACCACGGAGATTTTTCTCAAGCATACGGAGTATTTTGATGATAGAACCCGGCAGTTTATTGAACAGCATTCTAATCCCTTAAAACTATTGAACCTTCAATATTCCCGAACTCAAGAAGACTCCATGCGCTTAAATCTGAAAAAGAGGAACTGCATTATAATTTCTGCCAGTGGTATGTGCGAAGCAGGTAGAATCAAGCACCACTTGAAACATAATCTCTGGCGGCCAGAATCCACCGTTCTAATTGTAGGCTACCAGGCTGAAGGTACTCTGGGGCGAAAACTCCTGGATGGGGAAAAGACCGTACATATTCACGGGGAAAAGATAGCGGTAAAAGCAGATATCAGGAGCATCGAGGCTTATTCTGCTCATGCCGATCGAAACAAGCTTATTGAATGGGCCCAGGGCATCGTCACTCCCCTTCGAGGGATTTTTATTATTCACGGGGAAGATGAGGCGCAACGCTCCCTGGCTGCTGACCTGCAGGAAAAAACCAATTCTCCCGTTTATATTCCGGAGTGGCTGGAGGAATTTGAGCTGGAACCAGGTCGCTTGATATTGCATCATTTTGATGTCTCCCCAACCCAAAGTCTGGCAATGGAAAAGACTATTATGGCTGAAAAGGCTTACCTGGATTTATCCCAACGACTGCATAGTTTATTCCGGGAAAACTGGCAAAAGGGTGATTATGATAAAATCATTGAATCCCTGCAGAAGATCGAACAAGCCGGGGTCTTATAACGAGGTAAAACATGTCCCCCGCTTCTTTAGCGGTCGGGCATCTATAAAGAAAACAGGCGGCGGGTTCTAATCCCCCTACCTCGTTGCAGCGGTGTGTTGAAACTTCTCCGCAGTTTCTTCCAATGCTTTAAAAGGGATGAATAACTGCAGAGTTACAACAGGATGTTTAGCCGGGATAATTCCATAGAATCCTAAATAATCCAGGACATAGTTCCTGGTTTTTCTCTTTCCTAATCAGTCAAGTCTGATTTTCATGCAGAAATATGTTTTGCTCCATAGTTTATATAGTTAATTTACGGCTTTTTGGTTTAAAGCTAATATTATGTAGTTTGTAGATTTTTTATTTGAAGTGTTATAATTCCTTTACTTGGACATGGAGGTCAAAACAATATGGAAAATAAAATGGCCTGGTTGGAAATCTTTCGCTGGGGTTTTGTGAGTTTACCCGGTATGCTTTTCGCTTATGCCCGAGAATTGGATTTGGAACTAGAAGATATTGCTGTGATAGCAGCCTTGCTATATACCATAGAAAGGACCAAGCCTTTGTATCAAACCGGCATAAAGATAGGACAAGTTCTCCAAGCCTGTCCTTCTCTAGGTAAGATAAAAATCTCCCGCCGCTTAAATCGCCTGCAGAAATTAGGCATAGTCTCCCTTCAGGATAATCAAAATTTGGCTGATAGGGAAGTGTTTTTAGATCCGTTGGCCGGGAAATTGGAATCCCTTATAAGGAGAGACCATTCTTGTTTTTACCACTCAACTTCTGCACCTGCAGATAATCCCAGCCCTTCTAAAGAGATGGAAAATCTTTTGGAGGAATATCGCCTTAAGATTGAGCAACTGGAATTGCAGATAGAGGAGAACAAGCTGGTTTCCCGAGAACTTATAAAGCAATCCAGCTCGGATTTTAAGAAAGTTGGAGATTTTATAGCCAAAAAAACCGGCAACTTGATGAGTGTAAAAATGGCCGGCGAGCTAAACAAATGGCTGGAAGAGCTAGCCTTATCCCCGGAGTTTCTTTTATGCATACTGGAAATGTGTTTTGAGCGAAGCATTTACAACCCGCGAGATATCAGCCAGATTGCCCGGGATATAAAAGAATACTCCATCAATACCGTTGAAGGGCTGGAAAGTTATTTTAAGAAATATGTGGATGTGGAAAGGAACCGAGCCTTAAGGGTTAACAAGTTTGACCCGGATATTGTGGAATTTGGAAGCTTTACCGGCATTGATATGGCTGCCGAAGCTCGAAAAAAGGTTTACTATAAATGGCGACATGATTGGGGCTTTTCTCATACTATGATCATGAAAGCTGGAGAAGTAATGTGTCAGCGCACCAAAAATGCCGGTCTGGAATATATGGACAGCGTTCTTAATGATTGGATGAGTAAAGAAATCCGGCAGGTAGAAGAAGTGGACAAAGAAATAGCCCAATTAAAACTAAGAAAAAAGAAGGAAAAACCCATAGCAGCCAGCAGCTATGATAAACGAAAGCCCATCAACCTGGAATACGAAATCTATGTGCCTCCTTCTAGTACAGGCGGAGTCAAAAATAAGGTATAATAGAAACCGGGGATATTTTCCCCGGTTTTATTTGGATGGTGATTCCTTTGAGTTTAAGAAAGAATGAACCCTCCATGGAAGACTACCTGGTTGACCTGGAAAGTGAACGGCGCGTTTTATCTTCCATGCTTCATTCTGAAGATGCCTGTATTGAAGTCTATGACCTTTTATCCAATGCTGACTTTTATTCCCCACGGCATGCTACTATTTTTGATTTGTCTATCAGTCTCTTTGAGAGGGAAATTCGCCCTACCCTGGTGGAGCTTCTTAAAGAGGGGCATAGCCTGGGCGTTTTTACCAATCCCCGGGATATAGAAGAACTTAAATATATAGTTGAACAATACATAGATGACGAAAACATCAAGTACTGGATTAAACGGGTTAAAGACAAAGCCCGCTTGCGAAAATTTGAAACCTTTCTTAAAAGGAATATGCAGCTTCTCGTAGAACAGCAGGAAAGTGATGTAGAACAGGTACTTATGGCGGCGGAGGAGGAACTGACTAACCTCACCGCTTTGGAAATTGACGATAAAATCGATTCCCCGGCGGATATGGCCAGCCTGGGTTATAGCGAAGTTGAACGCAGGTTTCTCCGCCTAAAGGAAATACGCGAGTTGCACAAAGGGGTTCTCCCTCTGGATGGACTTCCTACAGGATTTGATAACTTGAACCATATAACCCTGGGCTATAAAGCGGGTGATTTAATAATCCTTGGTGCTCAAACCGGGCATGGCAAAACTTCATTTGCTTTGCATACATCCAGGGCTATAGCCGTAGATGCGCGAAAAAACCTTTTGTACCTTAATACGGAAATGAGCAGAGAACAGATAGCTTTGCGCTGGGGCTCCATTCTATCACAAATTGACCACGATAGAGTTCGCAGCGGGGATATTAGCGAAACTGAACTTTCTATCATCCTCAATGGCTACTCCCAACTTCGCGAAAGCGGTTTCTATTCCTATCCCTGCCCTAATCTCACCCCGGAGAAAGCTATTTCCATTGCCCGTAAATTCAAGGCGCAAAAAGGCATAGAAATGATGATAGTCGACTATGTGGGACGAATGGATAAGCTGGATCCCAAGCTACAGGAATGGCAGATATTGGAGCAGATAGTTAAAACCTTGAAAATGCTGGCCCAGAATTTAAAGATAGTGGTCATGTGCCTGGTCCAATTAAACCCAGATGGCAGTTTACAGGGAGCCAAGCGGATGAAGAACGAGTGCGACCTTATGCTTAAACTGACACCTATCCCCCGGGAAGAGCTGGAAGAGAGAGAAGAATTAAAAAACTATATCAATCCGAATTATTATATCCATATTGATAAAAACCGAGATGGCCGTAGTGGTGTACGGATACCTATCACCTTTGATTTGCAGAAGCAGATTATGGGGGATGCCAGAAGGGTTGATGAATAATGCCTGACCATGAACAACTGCTTAAAAAAATCTATGGCGAAACCGCCAGCCGAATAGCTGACTGCTGCTTCCGGGGAGAACTCGATGAAGAGCATATGCGTTTTCTCCTAAACCTCCTTGACCTCAGTGTAGTAAAGAAGCAGCATCCGGAACTGTTCTTGATATTGCAGGAATGGATGGATTGTTTTACAGATAGCGAAAACGATAGAATTATTGAGGCTACTCTTTTAGCTATAGACTTTAATAATCAAGAGACCATGCAGGAACATATGAAGATTATTTCCGAGCTAATAAATGAAGGAAAAGCCCTACAATAAGGGCAGATTTTACTGGAGGGAAAAATGACTGGATCCTGGATTTGTGAAAAGCATACCGAGGGTTATGCGGTTAAATGGAAAATCAAAGATATTCTACATGAGGAACAGACCCGTTATCAGAAACTAGCAGTGGTGGATACATTGGAATGGGGTAAAGCCCTGCTGCTGGATGACGCCCTGCAAATCAGTGAGAAAGATGAGTTTATTTATCATGAAATGATAAGCCATGTGGGGATGTGTACCCACCCTTGCCCCGAGAGGGTATTGATAATTGGCGGGGGTGATGGGGGTACTTTACGAGAAGTACTGAAACACCAGCAGCTTAATGCGGTAGATTTGGTGGAAATAGATGAGCGGGTAGTGGAGAATAGCAAAAGGTTTTTCCCTGCCATATCTTGCGGTTTTACCGATCGCCGCTTAAACTTACATATTGCTGATGGAGTTCACTTTGTAAAAGAGACCTCATTCAGATATGATGTAATTATTGTAGATTCCTCTGATCCATTAGGACCGGCCACACCGTTATTTAACCTGGAGTTTTATCAGGATGTATATAAGATACTCAAGGCGGACGGGCTTCTAGTGGTTCAGTCTGAATCCCCGATTTTTTATGGGGAAGTATTTCGATCCGTTTACCGGCAAATCAACACGGTCTTTCCTCTGACCCGGGTCTTCCTGGCGCCAATAGCTACCTATGTAAGCGGTCCCTGGTCTTTTACCATGGGCAGCAAGAAATATAATCCCCGGGAATTGGCAAAAAAACCTGCTGATCTAGGCTATTTGAAGTATTATAATGAAGGAATTCACCGGGCGGCATTTTGCCTTCCGCCCTATATCAAAGAAATGATTTTATCTGTCAGATAGTGTTTACCCATAGAATCATCCTTAATAAGTTTCTATAGGTATATTATACCACAAAAATAACCGTAGTTCCGCCTTTCATCTCCCCATTGAAATGGGTAGTTACCCGGCGGGTGTCCTAAACTTTTTGCCGGATAAATCAAGAAGAATAGCAGATGAATGGAGGCCAGTATACATGGACGATTTCGTACAAAGTAAAGCCAGAAAAGATATTTTCCGCTTGAAAGCCTATGTTCCTGGTAAACCCATTGAGGAGGTTAAGCGGGAACTGGGACTTGACAGTATTATTAAACTAGCTTCCAACGAAAATCCTCTGGGGACTTCGCCACTGGCTTTGGCGGCTTTGCAGGAAGGCCTTAATAAAATACATCTTTATCCTGATGCTAATGCCTATGAACTAAAACAAGAACTGGCGTCTTTTTGGCAAGTGCCAGCGGAACAGATAGTTGTAGGCAATGGCTCTGATGAATTGCTTCTCTTGCTGGCCCAAACCTTTATTAACCCTGGAGATGAAGTTATCCATGCTGAGCAGACATTTTCGGAATACGAGTCCACCAGTACCCTGATGGGGGCTCATTCGATTACCATACCCCTTAAAGAATACAAGTATGACCTGAAAGCCATTCTTGAGGCAATAAATACCAGAACCAAAATAATCTACCTCTGTAATCCCAATAATCCTACCGGAACCATTGTAGAGCAGGAAGAAATAGAGCTGTTCATGCAGCAGGTACCTGGTGAGATACTGGTAGTTTTTGATGAAGCCTATGGGGAATATGTGGATAACCCGGCTTTTGGCAGCGGGCTCCAGTACTTGCGGGAAGGGCGGAATATAGTTCTGTTAAAAACCTTTTCCAAGATATACGGCCTGGCCGGCTTAAGGATAGGCTATGTCATAACCACACCCGCAATTGCTGCTGCTCTCGATCGAGTGCGAGAGCCGTTTAATGTAAATTTTGCCGCTCAGATTGCGGCTCAGGCCGCCTTGCGGGATATTGATTTTGTGGAAAAAAGCCGCCAGCTCAATTTACAAGGGAAAGACTATCTCTACCAGGAATTGGCACGACTTGGCCTGGATTATGTCAAAACCAATACTAATTTTATTTTCCTGGATACAGGGAGAGATTGCCAGTTAGTATTTCGCGAATTGCTCCAGCGCGGAGTGATAATCCGTACGGGTGATATTTTTGGATATCCCACTTTTATCCGTCTTACGATTGGAACTATGGAAGAGAATAGGAGATTTATAAAATCATTGCAAGAGGTTCTGGAGGTTATTCCACTCTAATGATTATTGTAGAAAAACATTACCGCCAGCTTGATGCCAAAGATGCTCTGATAGAGGCATTGCATAGTAATTTGAACCATCTGGAAAGAGAACCTCTTTTTATATGTATTGGAACCGACCGCAATATACTCGATTGTTTTGGGCCTTTAACCGGAACCATGATTAAGGAAAAAGCTCCCGAGCTTCAGGTATACGGAAGCCTGGAGCGTCCATTGCATGGTAAAAACCTTAGGCAAAAATTAAATATAATAAAAAATAACCACCCGTCAGGAATCGAGATAGCTATAGATGCTTCAGTGGGCAGGGAAGAAGAGCAAGGAATAATCAAGTTCCGCCACGGTCCCTTGTTTCCCGGTAAAGCTCTGGGCAAAAGGCTGCCTGCAGTAGGTGAATTCTCCATTATTGCTATGGTGGGAATTAAACCGGAGGTTAGAAACTGGACTTCACTGGGGCAGGGGAGTATCACTCCGGTTTACCATATGGCCCGTTTGCTGGCTGCTGCCATAGTGGAATGGAATAAGTACAGGCTGGGTTGATACTGCTTCGAAGTTTCTTCCGATGCTTAAAGCATTTACATCCGGACAAAAGTTGTGATACTATCATTCTGGGAATAATAAGCGATATTAAAAAATAATTAGCAAGAAAAGTGAGGGGTAAGGTGTGAGGGGGTTAATTTAATTCCTACTACATCTTACTATTTAAGCGCCTACTAACTCACTTTTCATCGGTGGTTGTGGCCGCCGGCCATGGGGGGTTCTACTGCAAAAAGTATTAATGGCTTGTATAAATATACCGCTCATCCCCCGGTAGATGAGTGGTTATTCTTGTATATCACTATGGGTGAGGAGGAAAACCATGAAAAAATTGATGATAGGCAATGAAGCTATTGCCAGGGGAGCCTATGAAGCTGGTGCTACCGTGGCTACCGCCTATCCCGGTACCCCCAGTACCGAAATAGTCAGCACATTTGCCGATTATGAAGGCCTTTATGCCGAATGGGCACCAAATGAGAAGGTAGCCCTGGAAGTAGGAGTGGGGGCCTCTATCGGCGGGGCACGAACCCTGGTAGCTATGAAACATGTAGGAGTAAATGTGGCGGCTGATCCTTTGTATACCTTTTCTTACACCGGGGTAAACGCTGGTCTAGTTCTGGTTTCCGCTGATGACCCGGGGATGCATTCTTCGCAGAATGAACAGGATAACCGGGGATATGGCCGTTTTGCCAAAATGCCAGTAATAGAGCCAGCGGACAGCCAGGAAGCACTGGACTTTACCCGCCGGGCCTATGATATAAGTGAGGAATTTGACACCCCGGTAATGCTTAGGGTTACTACCCGGCTTTCCCATTCCCAGACCCTGGTTGAGACCGGAGAGCGGGTAGAAGTGGGTTTAAAAGGCTATAAGAAAGATGCCCCCAAATATGTTATGCTGCCTGGTTTTGCCCGCCTGCGCCATGTGGAAGTGGAAAAGCGTATCCTGCAACTTAAAGAATATGCCGAAACTACGGATCTAAACCGAATTGAATGGGGAGATAAAAAGATAGGTATAATCACCAGCGGAGTATGTTATCAGTACCTGCGTGAAGTAATGCCTGAAGTTTCCGTATTAAAGCTCGGTATGGTCAATCCATTGCCGGAAAATTTAATCCGCTCTTTCGCTGCCGAAGTAGACCGGCTTATTGTGCTCGAGGAATTGGAGCCAGTAATTGAGGAACAGCTAAAAGCCTGGGGCTTAAAGGTCGAAGGCAAAGAACTTTTCACCCTTCTGGGTGAATACAGCCCGGAAATGATTGAAGAAGTCTTATTAGGAGTCAGTTCCGGGAAAGGATTCGGTCTGGACAAGGAGATACCTCCTCGCCCACCCTTGATGTGCCCGGGCTGCCCGCATCGCGGTGTATTTCATACCCTGAAGAAAATGAAGCTGCATGTAATGGGGGATATCGGCTGTTACACTCTGGGTGCTTTGAGTCCCCTGGATGGAATGGATGCCTGTGTTTGCATGGGAGCCAGTATTGGTATGGCTCTGGGCATGGAGAAGGCCAATGGAGAGGACTTTGCCCGCAAGGTGGTGGCGGTTATCGGGGATTCCACCTTTGTTCATTCCGGAATTACGCCACTGATTGATATTGTCTATAACCAGGGAACCTCCACCGTTATTATCCTGGATAATGATACCACCGCCATGACGGGACACCAGGATCATCCGGCTACCGGTAAAACCATCAGGAATCTACCTACCCGCAGGCTGGATTTACCAGCCCTGGTCCAGGCTATCGGTATAGAGCATGTCCGCATAGTGGACCCCTTGCAATTAGACGAATTTCGCCAGACCCTGGAAGAGGAATTGAACCGCCGGGAAGCTTCAGTAATTATTGCCAAGCGTCCCTGTGCGCTGCTGGTGAAGAAAGCTCCAGATAAAGAATTCTATGTTGACCCGGAACTCTGTAAGAGCTGTAAACTTTGCATAAAGATAGGTTGTACCGGGATTTATTGGGTAGAGGAAGATAGAAAGGCCGTAATTAACCCCAATACCTGTGTAGCCTGTGGCCTCTGTCCTCAGGTCTGTACCTTTGATGCCATCAAGATAGTGGAGGGATAAGAAAATGCCAAAACAAACCACCAATGTATTGATAGTAGGAGTTGGAGGGCAAGGAACCCTGCTCACCAGCCGTATAATTGCTCAGGTGGCCGTACAGATGGGCTATGATGTCAAAGTGTCAGAGATACATGGTATGGCACAGAGGGGTGGTAGTGTTGTCTCCCAGGTACGCTACGGAGAAAAAGTTTATTCACCTATAATTAAGAAAAGTGATGCTGATATCCTGCTAGCTTTTGAAAAGCTCGAAGCAGCTCGCTGGTTAGACTATCTGAAACCCGGGGGTAAAGTGATCATTAATGACGAGCGGGTTGACCCGCTGCCGGTAATGAGCGGAAAATTGAAATACCCGGTAGATATTGATAAAAAAATTGCCCGCCTTACACCCGATACCACTATTGTTGATGCCACCCGAATGGCTGAAGAATGTGGTAATGCACGGGCCGCCAATGTGGTTTTGGTAGGAATGCTGGCCGCAGCTATAAACATTCCGGCAGAGGAAGTGGAAAACGCTATTAGAGAAATGGTACCGGCCAAAGCTCTGGAAGTTAACTTGAAAGCCTTCCGGGAAGGGCAAAAATATTGGAGTGCAACCCTCAATAGATTATAACGAGCTCTCGTTGAAACTGATTAAGCAGTCTCTTTATGCGGCTTAAACGGAGTCAAGTTTTCCCCCAGTTAGCGCTGGGGGTTTTTTCATGCTAATTTTAGCTTCGGCATTCTTTTGATTCTACTAACCCCCCATGCCCTCTCCCGTCCCCGTGCTATATAAATAATCTATTTATCTTACGGATACAATATTAGCAATCTAATGTATTTTTAAAATAATACTCAAAAATTGCAGCAACCCGATTTCACCTTGAAAGCATTATGAGACAACCCGTAGAGCTTTGAGAAAGGTTGGTTATTTATGTCAGGTTTTCTTTTCAAAAAACTACATTTTAAAAGAATGTCAAAAGATATTCATAAAAAGGCTGCAGGACATTTTAATTCCGCTGTCAGCCTGTCCAAAAACCTGGAGGAAAACCTGAAGATTTTAAGGGAGGCTCTTGGTTCAAGCAATGATGTAATCATTCGTGAGATAAAAATTAGCCCCCATTCAAATGTTGATGCGGCCGTTATCTATATTGATGGTTTAGTGGATAGAAATTTATTAAACCATGATATTTTGCAACCATTGATGTTTAACCTGCAAATGATTAAGGATAATGCCAGCCATAACCACACGAGCCTGATTGATTATATTAAATCAAGTGTGTTAAATGTAGGACAGATAACTGTAGTCCAGGATATAGACAGAGTTATTGCCCAGGTTCTTACAGGTCATATTGCCATTTTGGCAGAAGGTGTAAGCCGGGCCCTGCTTATTGATGCCAAGGGTTGGGAAACACGACGTATCGAAGAGCCTAAAAACGAGTTGTCGGTTCGAGGATCAAAAGAAAGTTTTACTGAAACTCTGCGTACCAATACAGCTTTGCTGCGGCGAAAAATACGCGATCCTCATTTAACTTTTCAGAGCCTGCAAATTGGGGAGCGGTCGAAAACCGATCTTTCAATTGTTTATATCAAGGGTATCACCCCGGAAAACCTCATCGAAGAAATCAATCAACGGCTGCAACGAATAGATACTGATACTATTTTGGATGTTAGTTACATAGAACAATTCATTGAAGATAGCCCCAACTCGTTATTTCCCACCGTTGGCAGCAGTGAAAGACCAGATGTAGTGGTAGCCAGAATACTGGAGGGTCGAGCCGCCATATTGCTTGATGGCTCCCCGATGGCCCTGGTGGTACCCTTCTTATTTATTGAAGGTTTTCAAAACCCGGACGATTATTACGCCCGGCCATTTTTCGCTACATTGGTGCGGTGGATTCGATTGCTGGGTTATTTGCTCAGTATCTATTTGCCTGGTATTTTTGTTTCCTTAAAAACTTTTCATCCCGAATTATTTCCTACCCAATTGCTGATTTCGGTGGCGGCAGCGCGGGAAGGGCTACCTTTACCAGTTGTATTAGAAGCCCTGTTAATGCTGCTCTTGTTCGAAATTTTGCGGGAAGCCGGTCTCAGGATGCCCCGCTCACTGGGCCAGGCTGTCAGTATTGTAGGTGCGCTGGTAATCGGTCAGGCAGCAGTATCAGCTGGTTTAGTTGGAGCACCCATGGTAATAGTAATAGCCACTACAGCTATTGCTTCATTTTTAGTCATCCCTTATGCTGATTCGGGAACCTTGTACCGCTTTATAATGACGGTAGCGGGCGGTTTGCTGGGTTTATTTGGTATAGTTTTGGTTTCCCTTGAAATGCTTAGCCACCTGGCTTCTCTACGCTCCCTGGGAGTAGCCTATTTATCGCCGGTAACTCCACTCAATATTCGTGGCCTGCGAGATACTTTCATTCGGGCTCCCTTATGGGCCATGGATAGCCGTCCCGCTTCTTTAGATTCACCCGATACAAAGCGGCAATCATCCGGTCAAATGCCTCGGCCTCCTAAAAGCAGCTCCCAGCAGGGGGATACTCAATGAAGAGAAAACCGGGTTTGGTACTTATTTTGTTAATCATTATTCCTGTAATCATATCCGGCTGTTGGGATAGCATTGAGTTGAATAAATTATCTATTATATCCGGCCTGGGTTGGGATATCAATGCAAAAACAGGAAAGGTTACCCTTACCTTTCAATCTATCATTCCCAGCGAGATAAAGAGTGCTGGCGGCAGTAGCGGAGATGGGGGGCAAAAAAGGGGTGACCCACTCCACACCATTCAATTGGACTCCAGCACCGGTTCATCAGCTTATGATGCCTTAAATCGCTATACCCAACATAGTAGTCGCAGAACATTCTATCAGCATACCCAGGTTTATGTCTTTGGCCGCAGTGCTGCTGAACAGGGTATCTATCCTTTCCTTGATTCAATAGCCAGGAATCCGATAAACCGCCCCAATGTCCTGATGGTAGTGGCCGAGAAAAAAGCCCGTGATACTCTAAGGGTTGAGGATGGAATGGAAAACATTCAGGCCATCGGAATGGCTGCTCAGATTAAGCTATCAGCAGAATATTCCCAATACCCGGTGGTCACCTACCTGGAATTTGCCAACCGCTTAATTAGCGAAACTACCGCTCCTCTTGCCCCTATGGTAGGCATCATTGAGCAAGCCGGTCCGGAAGGGGATAGAGTACAAAAAACTCGCATAAGCGCAACGGCCGTTTTTAAAAGAGACAGGATGATAGGGCAACTAAATGAAGAAGAATCAAGGGGTCTTTTGTGGGCCATTAACAAGGTCAAAAAAGGATTTATAATAATCCCGGGAGCTAACCTGGAGATTGTTAGTGCCAAAAGTAAAATTATTCCTGAATTACAGGACGAGAAAATTAAAATTACTATTACCATAGATGAAGAGTCCAACCTGCTGGAGTATGATGGTCACCGGGAGATAAGCTCCAACTTCCTGCAAGAATTGGAAAAGGGCCAGGCCCGGGAGATTGAGAGCCAGGTGATAGCAGCAGTTGAAAAATCCCGGACTCTGAATGCCGATGTTTTTGGCTTTGGGGAGGCGGTTCATCGAAAATATAAAAAAGAATGGCCAGTTCTAAAAGCGAGATGGGAGGAAATCTATCCCTATATTGAGGTTGTGGTAAAGGTAAAAACTCATGTAAATGAAATTGGGGAAATTAATAAAGCATTGATTAAAGATTAAAGAAAACCCGGCTTGCACCGCAACATTATAGTGAACGAAGTTCATATCGGTGGGGCCCGCATCCTTAATCGCGACTAACAGGAACACCAGGAGTACTCGAAGGGTGCAGGGTGAGCTTTTGGCGACGGTGGAACCGGTGAAGAAACAGGGGTATGATCCATGTCTTTGGAGAACGGTAAAATATCCAGTTTTCAATTAAGCGTATTAATAATCGGCTTTGTTTTCGGCGCTTCGGTTATTATTGCTCCGGGGCAGGGAGCCGAGCATGATGCCTGGATTGCGATTGCTCTAGGATTGATGGAGGGCTTGATTATAGCCGGGATATTTACTGCCCTGGCCCGGCATTTTAAAGGTAAGACGCTGGTTGAAATAAATTCTTTGGTCTACGGAAAAATCCTGGGCAACTTTATTTCCATTCTCTTTATCTGGTATCTTTTTCACCTGGGTGCCTTAGTTTTAAATAATTACTCCCGTTTTTTAAAATTGGAACTATACCCTGCTACTCCGAAAACACTTACTCTTATTCTAATTATCCTGGTTTGTGCCTCAACCGTGCGCAGGGGTATCGAAGTATTGGCTCGCTGCAGCTTAATCTTAGTAACGCTTACTATTATAATGGCGATTTTTGATACGCTCCTGGTAGTACCGCATATGGTTCTCCATAATTTGATGCCTATTCTCGATATCCCCCTGGGAAAGCTATTATGGAGCAGTCATGGTACCGCCGTCTTTCCCTTTGGAGATGCAGTAGCATTTTTAATGGTATTGGCTTTTGTAAATAAACCCGAAAAAGGTCGTTCAGCTGTTTTCAAAGGTATAATGATAGCGGGATTAGTTCTAATTGGAGTTGCTGTACGCAATGCTGCCGTATTAGGACAAATGAACGCAATTTACACCTATCCAACATACATAACAGCACAAGTAATTGATGTTGGCGATGTTCTCACCCGGGTGGAAGTTTTGGTGGCTATAAATTTAATCACCATGGGATTTTTTAAAATATCGGTGGCATATTATGGAACGGTTTTAGGACTGGCCCAGGTCTTTAATTTGCAGAGTTACCGTCCGCTAATTCTACCGATAGGAATTCTCATGGTAATATTGGCCCTGACTAATGTTAGCAATACGGCGGAAATGTTTGATTTTGCCAACCAGGGCTACCCCATTTATACAGTTCCTTTTCAAATCGCCATTCCGCTTATTACGCTATTTGTAGCCAAACTGCGCAAGCTGCCTAAAATCGGGGGTGAAGAGATTTGATTGCCCTGGTACTTATGGGATTTGGAATGGTCGCCTTAATACAAATACCTGGGTTGGTACGAAAACAATGGTGGCGGGAATTAATATGCTTTACGGTTTTTTGGTCGCTGGGTCTTATTTTTGCTGTAATACTGTCCATGGGGATTAAGCTGCCTCCCCTGACCACGATAATTAACGAAACTATATGCGGAATATTAGGAATATAGTTTTTACTTGCATATTCCGTTAGCTTGATACGGAAGTGAGTACCATATTGGCAGATTTGCTGTTTGCTCTGCACCCTGCCAAGCCATATACTATAATTAGCAGGAGAACAAAAAACATCTTAGCATTTACGAATTATGTTCCTTCATAGGAGAATTATAGCTTATATATAAAATTATAAATTTAATATCTCAATTAATTAAGCTTATGCTTAGAGTTTGTTTTTGGGGAAAAGGAGTTGCTCTGGGTTGACCATACGGCATTTGCGAATATTAATCGCAGTATATGATGAACTGAATATGACAGCTGCCGCCAAGAAACTATATATGACACAACCCTCTATAAGCCAGGCAATTAAAGAACTGGAAAACTATTACGGGGTCGTTCTTTTTGAGCGGCTATCCCGGAAGCTATATATTACTGAAGCAGGAGAAAAGGCATATCAATACGCAACCCATATCATCAAGCTTTTTGATGAATTACAAGACAACCTTAAAGAAAATGCATCACAGAAAAAGCTTGTGGTAGGTGCTAATTATACCGTTGGTGTTGCCTTAATACATAAATACATTAATAATTTCAAGGGTTTATATCCCGATTCGGAAATTATGGTAATCATAAACAATGCCTCAATTCTTATAGAAATGCTCCGAAAAAATGAACTGGATCTTGCCCTCATTGAAGAAATAATTAATGAATCCGATTTGATAGAAGATGGTTTTTATGAGGATCGTATCGTAATTGTTGCTACTCCAGAACATAAGCTTTTTGCCCAAAGAGAGCTAACTGCATACGATATTATCAATGAGCGCCTCTTGCTGCGGGAAAAGGGCGCTGGCGTTAGAAATCTATTTGAATTAAGAATGAATCAGATGGGATTGTTCATCAAACCCTATTGGGAAAGCACCAGCACTACAGCCCTGATCAATGCAGCAAAAAATAAGATGGGGATTGCGGTTTTGCCTTTTCAGCTGGTCAAAGAACATATTGCTTCAGGTTCTTTAAAAGAACTTCCGGTGAAAGGCATGGATTTAAGCAGAAAATTGACAATTGTATATCATAAGAATAAGTTCCTAAGCAGTGCCATGCAGGATTTTATACGAATATGTCATGAGCCATAGAAAAAAGGCTTTGTAGTTTTCAGGATACTTGTCCTAAATACCCACAAAGCCTTCAATAACAGTCTGGATTTTCTTTATGATTTAGACAGCTATCATAACAGATGTTGACTTAATGACAGCTTTTGCTTTAATCCCGGGCGCCAGCCCCAGTTCCTTTATGGCAGCTATTGAAATAGTGGAACAAAGTGTATTCCCGCCATCGGTTTTTACCGTTACGATAGCATTTACTGGACCTTCCTGAACATTTACAATTTCACCGGCCAGTTGATTTCTGGCGCTGAGCTTCATCTCTCCCAAACCAATCATTACTTCTGTAGCCTTAATAACGGCCATCGCCTCTTTGCCTGGGGCCAATCCCAGTTCCTTTACGGCTTCCTTGGAAATAGTAGAAGTAAAGTTATTACCACCGTCTGTCTTTAAAGTAACAATGGCATTTACTGCACCTTCCTGAATAGAAGCAACTTTCCCTTTTAACTGATTTCTTGCACTAATATTCATTTGTTTTCCTCCCTTCTGCTGCCATTAGCAGCAAATAAATTATTGTATCTTTATAGTAGCATCCCATATCTTATATAACAAATTATATATATTTATCATTATTATAGGTTAATACCTATAATGTGGTGATATATGTCCCCCGCTATCCTTATACAATATAAACAAGAATCATCCCATTTTTTGTATGTGATCTAGCCGAAGATCCCCAAACGCATGTTTTGCGGTAAAACTCCATTATCCTTCTCTTTTTTTGCTGTAGGTCTTATTGGTATTTATAATGGCGTTTTCGCTTTCCTCGCTAAGCATATCGGCCTGATCGAGACAGTAGAAATTGCGGTGAGGCTGGGGCAAGTCCATAGGCACCTGCCCCCTGCTTTTTTGGAAAATATTCACGTATAGATAAACCTGAAAATAATGATAGAATGCTTACGTACTTACCAGTAATACGGGTTTAATTAACTGAATAATCTCCGAGCTGTACTGCCTTCAGTCACGGCTAATGGTATACAGTCGATAGGTGCAACTGAAAACGGCTGTGCCTCCCTTTTGGAAAGGAGAGTATTTATCCTGGGTACCGGTGAAATCACCCGGAGTCTTCTTTCGAGAGTTTAGGGTTTTTTTAATTCAAATTGAGTGTCGGTTCTGCGTCTACAAATAATATTTAGGAGGTATTATTGTGTTGAAGTTCAGGCAGGAATCCAGGTCTTCTTTGGTATTAGCGCTGGTTGTTCTTTTTTGCTTATTCCTAACCTTACCGGTACTGGCTGAAGGTGGTAGTGGTGACGGGTCTGGAGGCGGGCACGATGCCCCTCTGGGGTTAGCTTCTTCCAACCCTGCTGATGGGGCATCAAATGTAGCAGTTAATACTCAGATTAAGCTAACCTTTAATAAAAACGTAATCAATATGTCGGTAAAGGATAATAACATAAAATGTTTCGCCCTATATAATAATGGACAGCAGGTTCCAATCAACGTTATTATGGCCGATGACCAGATACAACCGGAATACAAGCGAGAAGTGACTATTGCCCCCCAGCAGTCTCTTCAGCCTGGAAGTAGTTATACCCTAAAAATATCACCTGAGATGCAGGCTAAAAGCGGTTCCGTATTAGAGCAAGAGGTAAAAGTAAGTTTTACTACGGCTGATGGGAAAAGCGTAACTCCTACTACCCCTAAAAATAATCAAAATACAGTAAAGCCTTCAGAACCAGTAAAGCAACAGACTGATACCAATAAGAACCAGGCTGTACAAAATCAAGTAACAGGTGATGATGCTATAGCTGACAGCGACAAGTTGGATACGAGTGATAATCAGGTGCCGGCAGGAAAAGATGAAACTAAGTCCGAAAAGGATAAAGTTAATAATGCTGAAACAGCCAGCACTGACGATAACCAGACCCAAACCGCTGATAATGACAACAGTTTAAGTAAGCCGCTAAATGTCGGTATTGTTGTAGTCGCAGGGGCATTATTACTTTATTTTTTCCTGAGACGTAAATAAATTAAGAATAGCTTGAGGGGAATTATCCCCTCAAGTTATTTCCAGGAGTGGGCACTATGCAGATCCATACCAGCAGTTTACAGCCATTGTTTTCGTTAATGGGCAGCTTGGCTACGGCTCGTTACCACGATATTTTAGTAGCCGGAATTCCTATGAGTATTAGTATAGACGGCTTACTTGCTATCAGATGGCGCATACCGGTCGTTTCTCATCCCCCTCGGCAGAAAATAAAGAAATTGCTAAAGAGGGGCTTGACCTGCTTGGATTACGACATATGCACATCGCCCTTATACCCAGCTCAGTGGTGGAGAGGCATTTCTTGGAGGTGGGGAACCCTACTGAAGTACTTGATGAACATAATATAAGAACCCTTTACAATTTAAATACCAAATTAATGACATGTCCCCTGGATACCTCTGCAGTATTAAAACAACTGGTTCCGGTTAGTACTTTGAACGGAACTAAAGAAGAGGAGAGAAATGCCTGTGTTAGATAAAAAATATCCCCGTTTAATATTATTACTATTAGTTCTTCTGCTGTTGGTGATAGGCTACCGTTATTGGCATGGGCATAATCAAGCAAATAATGAGAATGTACCTGGTCCTAAACAGAGTATAACCGTCATCGACAACCTGGGGCGTAAGGTGCAGGTGCCTGCCCATGTTGAAAGGGTCGCCAGTCTTTATGCCTTTTCCGGGCATGTAACTGCCATGTTAGGAGAAGGGGATAAGATAGTTGCCATTCCCGATGGCTTGAAAAAGGATGTATTGCTAAATGTAATGTATCCTAAGATAGGTGATGCTCTAATACCAGTGGCGGCGGGTTCAATAAACATTGAAGAATTACTAAAAACCAATCCTGATGTAGCCTTTATTAAAAATAGTACTGCTTTAAACCCAGCGGAAGTGGAAAAACTGGATACGTTTAATATTCCGTACCTGGCCGTAGATTATAATAGTATTGAAGGACAGCAGCATGCTATTATGGCTATTGCTCAGGCACTGGGTGTACCTGAAAAGGGTCAGGCCTATATTGATTACTACCAGGCCAGTATAAAACGAGTACAGAAGGTAACGGCAACTATCCCCGAAAAGGAGCGGGTACGGGTTTACCATGCGGTAAATGAAGCAACGCGTACCGACACTCCAGATAGTCTATCGGGTGAATGGACCAAAATAGCAGGGGCTATAAATGTATCGGTATATCATCCTTTACGCCAGTTAGAAGGTAAAAACTACGCCAGTCTGGAGCAGATTCTTTTATGGGATGCGGATGTAATTCTGGTAAATGAACCTGGAGTAGTTGATTATATAATGACTAATTCGCAGTGGTCATCCTTAAAAGCGGTTAAAAACAATAGAGTTTACCAGATGCCTATAGGTATATCCCGCTGGGGGCATCCGGGCGGACTGGAAACCCCGCTGGTCATTATGTGGACGGCGAAGCAGCTCTATCCTGAACATTTTGAGGATTTAGATATAAGAGAAGAGGCCCGCTGTTTTTATCAGACCTTCTTTAACTATCAGGTATCAGATGAAATGCTGACTAATATTTTAAACGGTGAAGGTATGCGAGGGCACAGTAGGGCATTTCTAACAATTTAACCAGGGCTGTTACGGTTATAGTTGGAAATAGCGTCATTACTAGCTAAACTTCTAGAATAGCAGAAGTGGGGAAAAGCTCAGGTAATAACATAACGCGCCATCAATTACTAGTGCATCCTACTATGCCTTACACCAAATGGCCGCAATTTACACTTATCCAACTTACTTAACAGCACAAGTAATTGATGTTGGATATATGAATTACCAAACTAGCTGCCATTTTATTTGTTCAATGTTAACCCGGTAGATCTAATACCTGTTACCAGCCACGGCTACTCCCGCCGCCGCCGGCTGAGCCGCCTCCCCCGAAGCTACCGCCGCCGCCAAAACCTCCGCCTCCAGAATAACCGCCCCCACCGAAATATCCCCCTCCGCCACTGCCGCCGGGCCCTCTGCCTGAAGAACCTCGGCCGCGCGTTTTACGGTAGATGATATACAGGATTATAAGTATGAAAATGATAGCAGGCCAGGATATTTCATTTTCATCCTTCTGGGGAGAAGGTTTCTGGCCACCAGAAGCAGGCTGGTAGGGGATATCATATTCTTGTGATACTTCCTTTAATAAAGCATTATAAGTATTAATAATTCCCGCATCATATTGCCCATTTTTAAAATACGGTATCAGGTTTTCATCCTGAATCCGGCCAGTTTTTCCGTCAGGCAGTACACCCTCCAGACCATAGCCAACTTCAATACGGCTTTTTCGCTCTTTCTGAGCGATTAGCAGTAAAACTCCATTATTCTTCTCTTTATCTCCTATACCCCATTGGCGAAAAAGCTCCAGGGAATAATCCTCCAGGACTAGATCTTCCCCGATAGTAGGCACCGTAACCACTACGATTTGGGCAGAGGTCTTTTGCTGCAGGTTCTTACTGGTATTTATAATGGCGTTCTCGCTTTCCTCGCTAAGCATATCGGCCTGATCGAGACAGTAGAAATTGCGGTCAGGCTGGGGCAAGTCCATAGCGGCAATTGCTGGAGCTGTGAATAATTGTAACACCATCATAGCTATCAGTATTAAAACAGCTTTACGCATGCAAGCCTCCCTCTCACCATAGCGCTGGTGATAAAAAATAGTAAGGAAAAAGTATTTTTCAAGCTATCATCTCCTGATATTAAAAGAAGTAAAGGACAGCTGGAAAGCTTTCCTTAAACCTTGGTCTAGAAATTAACCTGGGGTACTTCCTGGGCCCCCTCCTGGGCTTTATAGTAATCCCGGGCCGCAAAACCGCCCATACCGGCTATCATATTGGCCGGGAACTTCTTAATTCGGGTATTGTAATCCCGAACCGCTTCATTATAATCCCGGCGTGCTACCGCCAAACGATTCTCAGTTCCTGCCAGTTCATCTGCCAGTTGACGGAAATTGGCATCAGACTTCAAAGCCGGGTATCTTTCCACCACAACCAGCAAACGACTAAGCGCCGTACTCAGTTCAGCATCGGCCTGTGCTTTTTCTCCCACTGAATTTGCTCCTGCCAGTTTACTGCGGGCTTCAGCCACCTGGGTAAAAATCTCTTTTTCCTGGGTCGCATAGGCCTTGGTAGTTGTAACTAAATTGGGAATCAGGTCGGAGCGTCTTTGCAATTGTGTATTAATATCCCCCCACTTATTGTCGATACGTTCGTTGGCAGCGACCATGCCATTATAGGTAGAAATACCCGCTACCAGCATGATGAGCAAAACCGCCAGTACAATTAACAGAGTCCGATTTTTCATTACTTTTTACCTCCCCTTCAAAGAATATGGCTAACAATTCTAATTGTATAATATTCATTTAAGCTATTAAAGACTAATCAGAAAAGTTTGGAGTGAGGGGATACTGCCTGGCTGACTCTGTTGGCTTCTGAATCTCCGGGTGCTGGGGGTGGAATTTAACCATAGCAAGGTATGAGAGGTCATTTAACGTGAAAAATACTATTTCATTACTATTTATATCGCCGTCGGTAACGGCGAGATCTAGGTTAACATGAAATACCCCAGGGCTTTCTGTTGTATAATGGTTATAAACTAATCAAGCGGAGGAGTGATATTTATGGCTATCCGGAGAAAATGGATAGTGTTTTTTACGATGCTTATTGCTACACTGGCTTTAATGCTTTTTTCACCAACTCGGGTTTGGGCCGATACAGATATAAAAGTAAGGATATGTGATCCTGACCGCATTAATGATGAGGGAGATGCGCAAGAGGGGAATACCATAAACCAGGTTTTATCTGCGCCCACGGTTTCCTATGGGGAAAACAGAGAGCTGGGCAGCGTACAGATTACCGGAAAAGCAAGTATAGCGGTTCCGCTGTCAGAGGGCCAGAAGATAATGGTCATACTCCCCTGGGGAACCAGCTATATGCAGGTTCCCGATGAATCCAGCTACCGCAATTATGTAGAATGGCCGGAGCAGTTCGAGGGGAAGAAGAATCAGATTTGTGATTCTGACGGTAAGCCCGGGATTAGATTTATCGCTGCTACTCCTCGTTCTCTGACCATTGAACTGAGCCATGTAGACAGCAACGGCGAAATCATGGTGATTAATTTTCTCTTTAACCAGGACAATTACAGCAAAACCCGGATAGCTTCCTTTGTTGAAGTAGCAGAAGAATACCTGGAAGACCAGCAAGGGGAAATTAGCCGTCGGGAATTTTTCACCCATTTAGCCCGGCTGACAGGACCGTTTTCTGCTTCACCACTTAAGTCCATCAATGGAAATATAGTAGCTGCTGATTTATTTGCTGATATTAATGAAGAACAAGCAGATATTGATAGAATTCTTCCCCTGATTGAGGGGGGCTTGGTGAAAGGCTATGCAGGAGGGCTTTTGCAACCCGAAAAGAGTATTTCACGAGCCGAAGCTGCCCATTTGGCAGGTATGCTATTTGGAGTTGAGGCATCAGAGCCCGCGCCCTTTAAGGATTCTTTGCCTGAGTGGGCGCAAAAGGGAATCACTAAGGCTTATGCAGCCAGTATTATCCAGGGCTATCCTGATGGAAGCTTTCAGGCTAGCAAACCTTTGAGCAAAGCTGAAGCTATCATAATTCTACAAAACTGCCTGGAAAGATATTGTAATTAAATCAAAGTGGATATGGAAGTAACCAGGTAGCTCAGACCGGGGGCAATATTTTAATCTTTAGCCTCAATCAGCATTAATTGCATAGCTATTGTATATACAATATTTTATAATGGTAATATGAAAAGCGAAGCATGCAGTAACTAATTACCATTAACCCGACTGTAAGATTGGACTAAATGCCGGGGTATATCCTCCGGGCCTATAGGGATAGCAAGAAAGGGAGTGGATTTCATGGCTAAATCATCAAACCTTTATATACGCATTGAACCGGAAATAAAAGAACAGGCAGAAAAGGTGTTTGAAGGCTTGGGAATTTCGATGTCAAATGCGGTGGGACTCTTTTTAAGGCAAGTGGTAATTAATCAGGCGATACCTTTTGAATTAAAATTAGCACCGGATGGTATTAAACCTGTCGATACTATGATGGAAGCAGAATTTAATACGGAGTTAGAGAAAGGGTATGCAGAATATTTGGCGGGTCATGGTCGTTCTGCTAAAGAAGTATTTTCTAACATTAGAAAAGGACTAAATACATGAGACAGTACGAGGTAATTATTACACCTGCTGCGGAAAATGATCTACGGGAGATTTTTATGTATATTGCTACTGAATTATTTGAGCCGCAAACAGCAATTAACCTGTGCAATAGACTTGAACAGGAAATATTGAAGCTAGATACCCTGCCGGAAAGGCATGCCCTGTACAAGAAGGAACCCTGGTAATCAAGAGGGTTGAGATTTTTCCCTGTTAGCAACCTTCTTGTTTTTTACATTACCAGAGAGTCTGACTATACGATGCATATTCTTCGTGTAATGTATGGCGGAAGAAATGTGGAAGAAAAGTTGTAATCCATTAATTTTAAAAGGTGAGAAGAATGGAAGGGAACAGCATTTTACTGGTGTAATAAGTCCGGGGATAGGCCCCCGGACTTATTTGTACGTAACCCAGAAGCTGAAGCTCCGGGGCCACTAAGCAAGTCTTATCTATTTCAGTTAAAATATCCGGAGGATAAACTGCTAGGATATACAGCCGTTGCTTTCTTTGTATTTTTTATTTGTAGCAATGAGATAGATTATTTCAAATACTCCAACAGTGTTAATGATAAGTAAGGCTATATACCAGGCTACTTGATTAAGTCTGGCAGCTCGCCAAAGAGCTAACCCTTTCCAGATAGTAGCCCAAATAATTAATGGTAGTAAGATGTTGGGGTTATTTAATATGCTTTGAATGCTATCGGACAAAAATAACGACTCCTTTTTGAAATACTTCTTAAACAGTTTTTACGCTTGGTCCAATAATAATTCATTTGCTTCCAGGAACTCTATTCCGTTTTTCAATATACTAAATGTCTTGAGACGAATGATTTATTGCTATAATATGAGAGTAATTGCTCAATCAACTGGGAGGGAAAAAAGTGAAATACTTGATAATCGGAGCCGGCGGTACCGGGGGTAGTATCGGGGCATTCATGACCGAGGCAGGTAAAGATCTTACCATAATTGACAGGGGAATGCACCTGGAAGCTATTCAAAATCACGGCTTGAAAATGGAGACTACCAGAAAGGGTAATTATACCGTCTATCCTATGAAGGCTTGGGATATGGAGCATTATAACGAACATCCGGATGTAATATTCAACTGCGTGAAAGACTATTCGCTGCTGGATACCATTCCTTTTATTAAAAGGGTAGCCCATAAAGATACTATCGTTATTCCTATACTTAATATCTATGGCACCGGGGGCAGGATGCAGAAACTGCTGCCGGATTTATTGGTGACGGATGGCTGTATTTATATTGCGGCCGAGATTAAAGAGCCGGGTACCATCATGCAAAAAGGCGATATCTTTCGGGTGGTATTCGGGGTAAGAAACCCGGAGGAGTACCGTCCGGTACTTGAACAGGTGGCTGCAGATCTGGAGGGCAGCGGTATTACAAGCATTATATCTGATAACATCAGGAGAGATGCATTGCAAAAGTTCTCCTATGTGTCTCCTATGGCTGCCTGTGGTGTATATTATGATATTAATGCCGGAGCTGCTCAGCGGGAAGGAAAAGAAAGGGATACATTTATTGCCCTGATGCGCGAGATTGAGGTCCTGGCTCAGGCTATGGATATACACTTTAATGTGGATATCGTGGAAAGCAATCTGGAGATTCTGGATAATCTATCACCAACTGCTTCTACTTCCCTGCAGAGGGACTTAAAACAGGGTAAGGATTCTGAGATGAACGGGCTTATTTTTGAAGTACTTCGATTGGGCCGGAACTATGCTGTAAATCTACCCACTTATGAAATGATTGCTGAAAAACTTGGATTTAGACCTGAGAACAGGTAGTTAAGAATGTGCCTGGCTGGCAACAGCTTCAGACTATTGATTAACTGTTTAGCCTTGCTTATAATCTTTATAGTGTTTTTACTGAAGTACGGTTTTTTTATTTTCATAAACACCATATCTTGCTTGTATTGGTAGAACGGGAGGAAAGATAAAATGCCCATAACGGAAATACTGGCGCGAAACGCTGAGCTCTATGGATCGGAAATATGCCTGACTGAAATCAATTTGGATCTGCAGGAAAGTCATCATATCACCTGGCTGGAGTATGAACTGATTGAAAACAACCCGGCCGGTGAATACCGGCGGGACATGACCTGGCGCGTTTTTGACGAAAAAGCCAATCGACTGGCCAATCTGCTGCTGAAAAGAGGAATAAAAAAAGGGGATAAGGTAGCCATTCTTTTAATGAATTGCCTGGAGTGGCTGCCTATCTATTTTGGTATATTAAAAACGGGAGCTATCGCTGTACCATTGAACTTTCGCTACACAGCTGAGGAAATCAAGTATTGTTTGGAGTTATCGGAAACCAGGGCCTTGATTTTTGGACCGGAATTTATCGGTCGGATTGAGAGCATCTACAATCAGATAGCGAATGTAAAGCCACTTTTTTATGCGGGAGAAAATCGCCCTTCTTTTGCGGAAAATTATGACCGCCTTACTGCCAATTGTTCCTCTGAAGCTCCAGCGATAAAACTTACGGATGAAGATAACGCAGTGATATATTTTTCCTCAGGTACCACCGGATTCCCCAAAGCCATCTTACACACCCACCAGAGCTTGATGTCCGCCTGTTATACAGAACAAAATCACCACGGGCAAACGCGGGAAGATAATTTTTTATGCATTCCGCCGCTTTATCATACCGGCGCCAAAATGCACTGGTTCGGCAGTTTGCTGGCAGGGAGTAAAGCCGTATTGCTGCGGGGAGTAAAACCTGAATGGATTATAAAAACGGTTTCGGAAGAAAAAATTACTATTGTCTGGCTTTTGGTCCCCTGGGCGCAGGATATTCTGGATGCCATTGAAAGAGGGGATGTAAAGCTGGAAGATTATGATCTTTCCCAGTGGAGGCTGATGCATATCGGGGCGCAGCCAGTTCCACCCAGCTTAATCAAACGCTGGAAGCAGTATTTTCCCAACCATCTCTATGATACGAACTATGGCCTGAGCGAATCGATCGGACCCGGATGTGTCCATTTAGGTACGGAAAATATTCATAAAGTCGGAGCTATCGGCATACCGGGCTACAACTGGGAAGTCAAGATTGCTGGCGAGAATGGATGTTCTGTAACCCAGGGAGAAGTAGGGGAGTTGGCTGTCAAAGGACCGGGACTGATGAAATGCTACTACAACGACCCGGAAGCGACGGCGGCAGTACTACGGGATGGCTGGTTATTTACCGGAGATATGGCCCGGATGGATGAAGATGGTTTTATTTATCTGGTGGACCGGAAAAAAGATGTGATTATCAGTGGCGGCGAGAATTTATATCCGGTGCAAATTGAGGAATTCCTGCGTGCACACCAGGCCATCAAGGATGTAGCCGTCATTGGATTGCCGGATAAGCGCCTGGGGGAAATAGCGGCGGCTATTATAGAACTAAAAGCAGGGCACAGCTGCACGGAAGAAGAAATAAGGGCATTCTGCGCTCCCTTGCCGCGTTACAAGCGCCCGCGGGAAATCATTTTTGATAAAGTTCCGCGTAATCCCACCGGCAAGATTGAAAAACCGCGTTTAAGGGAAAAATACGGTGCCGCAAGTTTGGTGGCGGTTCAAACCGGGAGTTGAAATTGCTCCGCAGTTTCTTCAGGATGTTTATAGGAAAACGACAAACATAATTGTATAAAAACCTAGGAGGGATAATATGGCGGCTTCATCTGTTGAAAAACTTGTTGAACAGGTGCGTCGTCTCAACCGTTCCGAAATTAAAGAGTTTATCAAATTACTATTGGCCGAAGACCTTATTGATATTGAGGAAGGGTTTACCGAAGAAGAATCAGCTGAAATAGAATTAGCTTCCCAGGAAGTAGCAGAGGGTAAATGGGTAGATTTTTATGAGCATAGAAAAAAAGCCGGTTTATAAGCTTCGTTTATCTCATAGAGCAGATAAATATCTATTCAAGCTGGATAAGAAAACTCATAAGAAAATACTTGATCGCCTGGAGACCTTAAAAGCTGATCCTTACAATATTCCGGGAGAAAACTCATGTCAGGTTATTCTAAACCAAGATATCGATTGCGCATTGGAAATTATCGTACCGTTTATGAGATAGATGATAAGGGTTTGGTTGTTATAGTTCTTTTTATTGGCCCGCGGGGTGATGTATACAAATAAGATGTCCGGGGGCTATATTGAAATAAAAACTTATGAGCCTGGTTGAAGGGATAAGCAAAAACCAGGCTCTATTTTATAAAAATATCTTAGTTTACATAATGTTCATTATGGGAAGTTGAAGAAGTGCTAAAAAAAGCACAAAACAAGCAATATATATACGATGATTGAGCAATTGCTAGCCGTGCTGCAATTCGCCTCCGTTTAATTGGGCAAATTTCAGTATTTGCCGGGAATCTCCCATCACCACCACCAAATCATCTCTATCCAGAGTCTCTTTGCAGGAAGGATTTAAGAGCAGTTCCCCTCCGGCTTTTTTAATGGTGACTACATTGCAACCAGTTTTTTCCCGTATTTGTGAATCTATCAGTTTCTTACCCGCAAAGGGCGAGCTAGGGCCAACAGAGAACTCTCTGACCTTGAGATTCTTCTCTCGTTTCGCTATTATATCTTTCTTGTGTATAATTGCTTCATGATCTTTGACATATAAGGTTTCCAGGTATTTATCCACTTCCTCCAGGGGAAGGTTCAGGTGGAGGATTAGATACCTCATCAATTGCAACCCGGCCTCCATTTCCGGCTGAATCACTTCTGCTGCTCCCTGCTGGTAGAGTATTTCTTTCTCCCACTCGTAATGAGCCCGGGCTAAAATAATGAGGTTGGGATTGAGTTTTAAAAGGTTGTAGATAGCTTGACGATTAGTGAATAAATCCGGGAGGGCCACAATAGCTAATCGAGCCAGGTCAGGACGGGCTTGAGCCAGCACGACCTCGTTGGATGCATCTCCATATAAATAAGGTATCCCTGCTTCGTTGAGACTACGGACAGAGTGGTAGTCGTAATCAATCGCTATATAATTAAGGCCGATCTGTTGAAGTCCCTGGCCAATATTTTTACCTACCCGGCCATAACCTACTAAAATTACATGTCCCTGTAACTCAGAGCTGTCAATTTCGCTTTCTTCCAAATCTGCTTCCGGAAAAAGCTTCTGCCATATTCGGGTTTTATTGAGCTTAAGATACCAGAGAGGAGCCATTTTGATAAAGAGTGGAGTCAGAAGGATGCTAATGATAGAGCTGGCCAGAATTAGATTATATATATCAGAAGAGATTAGTTGTTCGTCCAAACCCAGTTTAGCCATAACAAAGGAGAATTCTCCTGTTTGCGCCATGCCCATTCCTACCAGGAAGGCAATACGGCTGTGGTAGCCCAGGAATTTTACAATCAGGAAAAGCAAAAACAGTTTCCCCGGTATTATCACTGCCAGAAGAATAAGCAATAGATTAATATTGTTAAGCAGGGCCAGAGGATCAACCAGCATACCTACGGCTACGAAAAACAGAATTACAAAGGTGTCACGCAGTGAATTGATCTTCCCCAATATTTCATGGGTGTACTCAGATTCACTTATGACCAATCCAGCCAAAAAAGCACCCAGGGCCACTGATAGGCCCAGAGCATGAGACAATAAGGCTATTCCCAATCCCATAGTAAGCGCAAGAATGAGAAATACATCATTATTGCTGCCTTTAGCCGCCTGGCGAAAAACTAAGGGTGATACTTTTTGCGCCAAGTAAATGATAAAAAGTATAAATAAAAATGATTTCACTAAGGGAAAAATGAGCTGGGGAATGCTGGCCAGCGATGCCTGGTGGAGTTCCGGCAGTAGAGAAACCATCAATATTACAGCCAAATCCTGCACAATTAGAATTCCTAGCATTATTTGGCCATGAAGAGAGTTGCTCTCTCCTTGTTCGCCCAGTATCCTCAATACGATCATGGTACTGCTCATGGCAGCCACGCAACCCAGGAAAAATGATTGGTAAAGGTTTATACCCACCAGATAGCAAGCTCCGGTGCAGAGCAGCACCACACCGCTAATCTGCAGTGCTCCCCCCAGCAGGGCAATTTTTTTTACCTTTTCCAATCGGGATAAGGAAAAATCTATGCCAACGGTAAACATGAGTAAAATGATACCGATTTCGGAAAAACCCTGCAGGAGTTCAAGGTCATGAACCAAACCCAGGACATATGGGCCTACCAGTATTCCCCCCAGTATATAGCCCAGCACCGGAGACTGCCTCAAGCGCTCCGCTATCCATCCTCCCACTAAAGCGGCCAGGAAAACCATCAAAGTGTCAAAAATAATAGAAGTCGTCAGAATTATCGCCCCACCAGGTTTTATATTTTAGTGGTAAATCTTTGGCTTTTTTTATATCAGCATTTTAACACAACTCATAAGCTGCCTGGACAGTCTTTAGGGAAAAAGCTAGAATTGTATTTAACTTTTGAATCACTTTTTGACTCCACTGCAAAAATCCCTTTTGTTGGATAAGGGCTGCATAAATATACAAAACGAGTATTGGCGAAGTAGAAGTATGGATACAGCAACCTGCCCCCTGCACCCTTCACCCTTCGGGTACTCCTGGTGTTCCATCCTACGGATGCCACTATTAAGGTTGCACCCTGTCGGGTACTCCTGTTGCTCCATCCTACGGATGTCACTATTAACGGGTAATCCTGATATATCCTAACGGATACTATAAAGTTGCACCCGGCGAAGGCGGGCATTCACAATAATTTTGGAAAGGAAGGTCTCTATTGTGTATCTTGCTTATGGTTATGCCAAACTATTCTTCCCCTATTCCTCTTCTCTTAAGGAAAAGCGTAAGGTTATTAACAGCATAATTGACCGGATTAGGAAACGCTTCAATGTCTCTATTAGCGAGGTGGAGCACCAGGATTTATGGCAGCGTTCCACCATCGCTTTTTCGGCTATTGGTTCGAGCTATCCTGAATTAGAATTAATTACCAATGCTGTTAAGGAAACATTTTATAATTATGCTGGAGACCTCGAAATTACTGAGCTCAAACATGATATTCAAAAACTTGATATGTACCCTTAAAGCTGCTTACCTTAATTTACCACAAAAATTTTGCAGGATATTTGTTATTTATTGTGGAATTTTGGTGATACTTACTTTTTTTCAATATAAAAATCTATTAGGAAAGGAATGATAAATCTTGAAGAAAGTAAGACATCACCGGTTATTTTATTCTGTCTCTCTGTCCCTGGCGGTATTGACTCTGTTTCTATTCTGGGGAAACAGCAACAGTGGAAAGGCTTTTACTGCCAATCCTCCCCCCGGCAAGCAACTCGCAGTTTTATCTCCGTCGTTTTCCCTACCGAGTATGAATACATATTGGTCCCAGCTAACTAATACATATTCTACTAAAACAAATAGCTTAGTTACTCCGGCGAAAAAACCTTTGCCCACAGATGCGACTCCAACTGGAGCATCATTAGAAAAAAAGCAACTGGCTGTCGGGACCCGCGATGCCACTGACCTTTACATAATCCGCAGCGGTAAGGCTGGTCCAGTAGTTATGATAGTTGGTGGGGTTCACGGCAATGAAACTGCTGGATACCGGGCTGCTCGAATAGTCAGGAACTACCAGATATCCCGCGGTACTTTGCTGGTTTTGCCAGAAGCCAATAGCAGGGCAGTTAACCAGGGTGTTCGCTATGTCAGTGGACAAAAGGATTTAAACCGCTGTTTTCCTACCAGCAGTAGTGGTGCTGCCGATACCAGGCTTTCACGCGAGATTTATTATACTTTAAAAAAGTATAATGTTGACTGGCTGATGGACATGCATGAAGGATACAATTACTCCCGTTTAAATTCCAGTAGCTCAGTGGGCCAGAGCCTGATTTACTATCCTTCCAGTTCCACTCGAGAAGTAGCTAGCAAAATTGTAAACAATATGAACTCGGGTATAAGTACTTCTTACCGGAAGTTCAGTCTCCTGCGCTACCCGACCAGGGGCAGCTTAAGCCGGGCTGCGGGACAATACCTGGGAGTAAAAAGTTTTATTTTTGAAACTTGCAGTCGTGATAGTCTGTCTACGAGATTAAACTACCAGCTCAGAGCTGCCGATATCCTTTTAGGGAGCCTGGGTATGAAATAGAATCATCTGACCACCCGGGATCTCCTGATCTGTTGGGGGGAAATAATCCTTCCGGTGCTCTGGCTTCGGCTCTCTGTCCTTAGCGTGCTTCCACTACGCTCCGCTGTTGCCTGGCTGCTGTGGGTAACAGCGGAGCTTGTGGTTCTAATATTGTACTGGCTGCGGGCGCGACGATTAATATTACTGCTTACGCTTATTGAATTGTTCGTTGTTATGCTGCCTCCCTGATTTGCACGAGCTGATTTGCCTTCTTTTTTAGCTGGGGAAACTGTTTTGCCTCCAGCATATATCTTCCATGCTTTACGGAAATCAGCTTTTTCATTCCATTGAACTTCATTCTCAATCATTTCACGGAATATCTCTAATTCCTGGGCATATAAGGGAAAGAGATCGGTCTTCTTTAAATCACTCCATATTTCCGTAAAATTTTTACGAAAAAAGCTATGCTTACCTTCATAAAAAGCCGCCTGAGCTTCCGGCGAATTAAGGAAATTTTTGTTTAGATAATGATAACGGCTGCTAACTATCTTGGCCAGGCAGAGGACCGCTGCGGATACTTCTCGTGAGACCAACCAGCTAGCGGGCGTACGGTATTCAAAACCACCATAATCTTTAAGACGATAATCACCCAAATAGCCGTATTTTTTTCTACGCTTGATCGCCGGAATAGGATCTTCAATAAAAAAAACCAGCAATCCCAAATAATTATCCAGAGCACGAAGTAGAGCAGCGTTTATCTTAACATTACTAAAATGAATGTGTCCACCAATGGAATAGCCCCCAACCGGCTGACTGCCAGCCAGCCATTTTACATTTCTGTAGGGAGCCATTCGACTGGCAGTATTTAAGGCTTGTTTGATATTTTCCACTAAATCAAGCGGAGAAAATTCCGGTTTAGGGCGCAGTTCGGCCACCGGCCTTTGTTGCCGGTTGGGGATACGGATATTGTCACAGCCTACAACCCCATCACGCGGGAAAAACTCTGAAGCAGAAAGCATTTTACCCGTTTTGCTATTTAGCATCATAAATTCCGGGTCAGCACCGAGTTTAACCTCAGTATTAAACATAAGTTCTTCCAGTTGATAAATTTCTCTAATTCTTTTAAGCACTGCTTCCAAGTCTTTTTCGCGAAGATATGGCGAAGGATCTACCTGCATCACCTTGAGCTTTCTGCGAGCATTCAAATTTATCTTTACCAGTCCAAAATCAAGTCCCAAGAGATGCATAACCCGTCTGGCCCATTCTGCTACCTTTTTATTTTCGATTTCCTTAATATACTTAACTTTTTCTTTTCCTCGCCCCGGTGTTTTTATTTGGATGGCTAATATTTTTAGATCAGAGACCAAAATATGATAGCTTCGAATCTTGTTTTCTTCATCTTCCAAGCTTCCACAAGGAATACGATTTAAAAGTAATATAGAAGAGAAGATATCCGGATCCAAACAATTTCCGATAGCAGTTGGGGAGTTAAATAACCTTCTGGTCCTACTATTTCGATCTTTTATATCTATGACCAGATGTTTTACACCCTTAATATCCAGAGATTCATAACTAGCTTCATTCCACTCCTTTAATAATCGGCGACAAAATTCCTCTCCGCTTTCATTTTCCTGGTAGATAATGCTAAGATTCATTAATTACCATTCCCTACTTCTTTTTCTGAGCTATATAAATACAGTAATCTATGAGGTATTTGAGGTGTCTATATCTAATATCATTTTCGTCAAAACTAGCCGGTTTGGAATTTGCTTCGATTACCCACATTCTACCGTCTGCATCAACGCCAATGTCTATTGATAAAATATCCAGATTTATTGATAGGCCTCGCTCCAGAATTTCTGGTAGAAGCCGTCCGATCCTTTTCAATTGCCGGTCAAGCTGTTCCCTGAATTCTTTTGATTCACCAAAACTGGCTGCCATTACTTCATCATAAGCTGCCAGGAATCCTCCATTGGGAATATGAGTAACAATGCGGTTCCTGCCGGCTACCCTTACCCCTACACCGGTCATAATCCATTTACCTTCGCCATTTTTTTGCACCTGAGCACGAAGATCATATATCCTGCCCTGGAAGCGGGCCAGGTTTATCGCTTTCTGTGCCAGGTAATCGTTTTTTCCAATTCCCAGGGCATTTATAGCTTCGCATAAAGCTTTAAATGAGTTAATGCGGTTCCAATTAGCTTTAGGGTATTCCGCATGAACATATAAATAACTATTACCACTGCTCTTAATTTTGATAATACCTTTGCCGCGGCTGCTATTGATGGGCTTAAGATATACTTCAGAATAGCGGTTCAAGAGTTCTTCCAGATTGGAAAAACTGAACAAGCAGGTTTCCGGAACCAATTCGGCTCCAAGCGGGTGACTGCTCAAAGTCTGGTAGACTTCCCATTTGTCCAGGTAGCGACTATTAAATAAATACAAACCTTCATGTTCGCTGAACTTCCGCAATAAGTATTGTGCTTCTTTTCTATTTTCCAAAGTTCGAGATGGGATTCGGTTATAAACTATATCTGGAAAAGAATATAATTCACTTACCCATTTGTTTCCCTTACAGCGAAGGCCTTTTATCACTTGCTGTCGCCAGTTAACATCCAGGGTATAAAAAAAATAAACCAGCACCTGCCTATTTTCCGCATAGGATATCATTTCTTTCATTATTCGGGCTTTCTTGCCCTGGGGATAATCCCGGTGTGGCTTCTGGTTGCCGCTTAATACGCCTACCGTGCATATATAGTTTCCATTTTTGCGCATTATGGGACTCCTTTATTTGTTTTTTTATTTCATAATATGACTTATAAAAATGGTAGGTGCGAAGCAGCGATAAAATAATGTTAAGCACAAAAAAATCTGGCTCCCGGCCAGATTAAATGACTAGTATATAAGCAAGAAAGCAAACGGTTCTGTTGCCTGTTAAGCCTGCTTCTTTTAAAGCATCGGAAGAAACTGCGGAGCAGTTTCAACACACCGCTGCAACGAGGTGGGGGATTAGAACTCGCCACCTGTTTTGTTAATTGGAACCCGACCTCTTAAAGAAGCACCCTGCGGGCACCACTGATGTTCGCTTCGCTCACTATTATGGACGCGGGGGATATATTTCACCTCGTTATATATTGAAACGGAAATGTACTATATCCCCGTCCTTAACTATGTATTCCTTACCTTCCAAACGGAAAAGCCCTTTTTCCTTTACCGCCTGCATATTCCCCAGTTCCTTCAAGTCCTGGTACTCTACTACCTCAGCCCTTATAAAGCCTCGTTCTATATCAGAATGGATTTTCCCCGCGGCTTTTTTAGCCTTATCCCCCTGATTGATAGTCCAGGCCTTGACTTCATCTTCTCCTACCGTAAAAAAGGAAATCAAGCCCAGGAGGTAGTACATGTTGCGAGAAATCTTTATTATACCAGCCTCTTCTATACCGATTTCCTCCATGAATAATTGCTTTTCTTCGCCATCCAAATCGGCAATTTCCCGCTCAATACTGGCCGATATTTCAACCACAGGATATTTTTTAAGCTGAGCCAAATCCAATACCTCACGGCGTAGCGGGTAATCAGGGTGGTTTAAATGATCCTCCCCAAGATTGAGACAGATCATCATGGGTTTAGTGGTGAGAAATTGGTAATTTTGCATAATTTCCTCTTCTTCATCATTAAACTCCAGTGAAGAAATCGGTACTTCATTCTCTACCGCCTCTTTTAGCCGCTCCAATAAAGAAAGCTCTTTCAACATCTGATTTTTCTTTTTATTATTATTTATCCTTTCCATCCTTTTTTCTATCAAATCCAAATCAGCCAGCAATAATTCATAATTTATAGTTTCAATGTCTTTTACCGGATTGATTTCGTTGTTGAAGGAAGGAACTTCACTGTCCTCAAAAACGCGAACAACATGCAACAAAGCATCAGCTTTGCGCACACTATCCAAAAAAAGCACCGCGGCTTTTTCTGCGCCCGGGATTAAACCAGGTATATCCACTACTTCCAACTGGGCATAACTGGTTTTTTTAGGCTTATATAGCTGGGATAAATAATCAATTCTTTCATCTGGTATACGGGCCATAGCCACATTGGTTTTCCCAACGCTATGAACTCTATCACGGCTTTCCGTAAGCAATTCAAATACGGTGGTTTTACCGACTGAAGGCATTCCTATTATTCCTAATTGCATGATAAAAATCCTCTCTAAAGACTTATTAGTTTACATAATTATCGTTATTGTATAGCTATTTTTCATCACCTTAAAGTAATCTCTGACAGGGAGAGAATAAAGAATATTCCGGTTACCGCTAGTGCTAAAAGGAGTAATATACAACCTCCCTGTTCACTGAATTGGTACAAGCGCCCGGCATTACCTATTCCAAAGAAGAACAATGCTACTGCCAGAACTAACAATAGAATTATAAATGGGGGCGCACCAGATCCGGGGAAGAAAATGGCCAGGTAGGCAGCAAAGAGTAAAAGGAATATCAGGTTAAGGTTAAACAATATTTTATAAAAGCGGTCTTCTTGAATATTCTTTCCCTTGATTTCCTCCGGCATCTCATTCATGTCTACCATTTGCACTTCTTTATTAGCTTTGACTGCTATGGCCTTTATCATTTCATTATCAGCCGGGGTTAAACCATAAAATCCGCGAGCGGTTTTTAAATAAATAAAACCCTTTTGGGGAGTGGTAGCAAACATTCTAACCGGACCCAAACCCTTTACTGAATAAAGTCCTATCATGTATCCAGGCCAACTGGCTCCGAGCAATGAAAATATGTTGCCCTTCCCCTCCACTTGAAAAACCTCATTGATTTCAGCCCAGGGTATGCTAACAGAGTATAATCCCCACTTGATAGTTAAACCAGCTTCTTCAATCCGATAGCCCATATTAATAAGCCCAACGATCAAAAACAGGTAAATGGCCAAAAAAAGATAAGCCGGTATATACAGCATTATTTTTAGTGTTTTATCATCAGCACCTAGAGAGTAGTCAATTCCCCAGAAGGAAAATCCAAATACGACCACCCCCATAATAAAGCCAAAAAATAAACCCAAAGCATTATTGCTCTTATAAGCCATATTAAACTCCTCCTCTATATATCTATATAATATCTTTATGTTTATCTTTTTGTATTATTGAATTACCAAATAAGTTCTACTTATATATAATACCACCTTAAAAAACTTGATTTCGCTTAAGCCGGTACCTTAATCACGATAATTATAAAACCCCCGTCCGCTTTTCTTACCCCAGTAACCAGCTCTAACCATGGTAGAGAATAAAGTGTGAGGCCGGTATTTGGGGTCTCTGAATTCCTCATAAAAAACTTGGATACTGGCATATAGATGATCTAAACCAATCGAATCTGCCAGTTCCAGGGGACCACGCGGCATCCCCGCACCTAACTTCATAGCCAAGTCAATATCCTCTTTTTCTGCCAATCCCTCCCCGTATACCCATATAGCTTCGTTTAAATAGGGAATTAGAATACGATTGACAATGAAGCCGGGGCTTTCGCGGCTTACAACCACCGGATACTTCCCCAGATTCTGAACAAAGTCCCGAGCTGTTTCCAAAGTTTCAGGAGAGGTATCGATACCTTTTATTACTTCCACCAGTTTAACCTTATAAACCGGATTAAAAAAATGCAGGCCCACAATTCTATCCCGCCTGCGGGTGGAGGAGGCAATCTCTGCTATGGAAAGAGACGAGGTGTTGGTAGCCAATATTGTATGGTAGGGACACAAGTTATCCAGCTCAGCAAAAATTTGTTTCTTTATGGCCATGTTTTCTACTACAGCCTCAATCACCAGGTCAGCATCATGCAGATCTGCCAAATCAGTAGAACCTTGAATCCGCTGCATTATTATTTCTTTTTCTTCATTGTGCAAAATACCTTTTTCTATTTCTTTTTCCAGGTTCTCTTCTATGGTCTGAAGTCCATCCTTAACCAGAGTCATCTGCAAGTCCCGCATGATTACGCTGTATCCTCCCTGAGCGAGGATCTGGGCAATACCTGCGCCCATTATTCCAGCACCTAATACGGCAATTTTGTTCATCCCAAGTTAACTCCTCCCGTTCATGACCTACTCTTTAATACTTATCCCCAAAGCTTATACCTACAGCCCGGGCTGCCCTTACCAAATCACTCTCCGGTTTTACTCTCCGTATTTCCTTTATAGCCTCCTTTATCGGTACGGCAGCTATCATGTCCCCCCGCAGGCTTACCATGGTACCAAATTGTCCCGCCATGAAGGCGTCCACGGCCGCTACACCATAGCGAGTGGAAAGTATCCGGTCGTAGGGAATAGGAGAACCTCCTCGCTGTAAATGACCCAGCACTGTTACCCTAACTTCGATATTTTGTAAGCGATTACCGATGTCCTCGGCTACTTTCTGGCCTATTCCTCCTAATCTTATGGGATCATGGCTGGTAGCCACCAGATTTCTAATAACCATTTCTCCATCTTCGGGAATTGCTCCCTCAGCCACTACAATAATACTAAAATTTTTACCCTGGCGGTAGCGCTGTGTTATTTTGCTTATTACGGCATCCATATTATAGGGTATCTCTGGAATTAATATAACATCTGCCCCACCGGAAATACCTGCGTGAAGTGCTATCCATCCGGCATAGCGTCCCATTACTTCCAAAACCATTACCCGGTGGTGTGATTCAGCCGTGGTATGGAGCCTATCCAAAGCTTCCGAAGCGGTATTTACCGCCGTATTAAAACCGAAGGTAACATCAGTAGCCGATAAATCATTATCAATTGTTTTAGGTACTCCAACAATGGGTACCCCTTTTTCCGCAAAACGGTCAGCAATATTAAGGCTTCCATCACCCCCTATTACCACCAATCCATCAAGTCCCAAATGTTCCATGTTGGCAACGGCCCGGTCGGATTCGTCACTATGCTGGGGGGTTCCCTCACTGATAGTAAAGAATTGAAAAGGGTTGTCCCGGTTGCTGGTGCCCAGAATAGTACCACCCGTATGACTAATCCCCGATACTGCACGCAAGTCCAGTTGTATATATCGGTTTTCCACCAAACCCTTAAAACCATCAATAAAACCAATTACTTCTACCCCATAATTGATAGCTGTTTTAGAAATAGCGCGTATTACTGCATTCAATCCTGGGCAATCGCCTCCACCGGTTAGAATTCCTATATGACGAATTTCTTTCATTGTAATGCCTCCCTACTTTAGAAATCTATAACGAGGCGAAATATGTCCCCCGCTAACCACTATAGTTGCTGCATTGTATAAAACAAGAAGGTGGGATCTCAGCCCACCCGAACCGGCTTGTATAGTCTTATTATTCTATGTCGGCATACCATTATCCTGTTTATTAGCTGCTTGGTTTTTCGGCCAGATTAACCGTTACCAGCAAAGGTTTTTGATTCCTGATAATCTCCAGCTGGACTTTATCGCCCACCCGTTTGCTTTTCAATATCTCCTGCAGTTCATCATAATTATTGATAGTTTTCTTATCTACCTTGAGAATTACATCATATTTTTTTAAACCTGCTTGAGCTGCGGGACCACCCGCCACTACATTAGCCACTACCATACCTTCAGCTTGCTTGACTCCAAGATAGCCGGCCAGCTTTTCATCTACCGGTTGTAGCCATACTCCTATGTAGGGCCTAATCACCTTACCCTTATTGATTAGCTCGTCCAATACTTCCTTGGCAGTATTTATGGAAATGGCAAAACCTATACCCTGTGCCTGTGCATCAACCGCCGTGTTTATCCCAATTACTTCGCCTTTAGTACTTAAAAGGGGTCCCCCACTATTACCTGGATTTATAGCAGCGTCAGTCTGAATCAAATTCTTGTATACCCGGTTTTCAATCTGAATGGGGCGACCTTTGGCACTGACCACTCCGGCAGTTACGGTATGATCCAATCCGTAAGGATTACCGATGGCCACCACCCATTCTCCCACTCGTATTACATCGGAATCACCCATCTTCAAGGTGGCCAGTTTCTCTTTGGCATCAATCTTTAAAACCGCCAGATCCAAATCATAATCCTGTCCTACCACTCTGGCTTGGTATTTCTTATTCCCGTTGAGGTTCACGGTTATATTACTGGCCCCGTCTATTACATGCTGGTTGGTTATCACATAGCCTTCTTCATTGATAATGAAACCGGTTCCGATACCATGCTGCTCATTCTGCCGGGGAATCACTATATCATTGCCGAAAAACTGCCGGAAGAATGGATCATTGAAAAACTCATTGCCTCCAAAACTTTTTCCTACTACAGTGGTTTCAATGTTGACTACTGCTGGGCTGGCCTTTTCCACCATATCAGCAACACTGCTTGGCCCTAGAACCACAGTATTTACTGTCTGATTGGTGGTGGCTTGTGCCTGGATTTTACCTTCATTACCAGCATAGTAATTGCAAAAGACCAGGTAGGCACCTCCAATAACTACCGCCAACACCATTACCAGCAATAATTTAACTGCTTTTGATGATCGAGTTCTTGTTTCCATTTGCCTTTCCACTCCCTTTCGCAACTAATTATCTTTATTATATAACAATTGCGGCTACAGTCCATATCCCTCAAGTTCTTCTATTGGCGCATATGGGGCAGCAAGCAGGAAAATATAATATTTTTTACGAGAAAACTTTATAAATAGCCCTTCTTGTCAAAAGGACACAAGTCGCAATTACAACAGCTTTTTAATAAAACTAAAAGCCTGCTAGATAAGCGCTATATTCCAAGGGTCGGCGAAAGGTGTTTTTTACAATTACCTGTGAGACTTCGCTCTCCGTTGTTTTGCGAGGCTTGGAATTGACTTCTATAAGCCAGGGGGAACCATTTTTATCTAAGCCAATGTCCAGTCCCAATTCCCCATAATTGTCCTGGCTTGCTTTCTCCAGGGTTTCAGCAACCCGCTGGCAGAGTCGTTTTATTTGCAAGTTCTTTTCTTCGACCACTGTGCTTTTTTTATAAAGGTATTTGAGAACATGTTTGGTTTTTTCCACTCTGCCACCACTGGCCAAGTTGGATACACTGCTTCCACGGGGAGCTACTCTTACAAAGCTTTTACTGGTTTGCCATACTCCCAGAGCATTTTTTTGATAAACAATGCGCAAATCAAAGGGTGAACCCTTATAACTGGCCAGTAATATCCCCTGCTGGGCTATATATGCCCTGTTACCCCGATAATCTCTGGTCTTTTTCATTAATTCTGCTACACTATCGGCAGAACTTCTAATTTTCCTTCTACCTGAAGTAACGTAATGTAAGGTGCCTTTTTCATCTCGCTTTATTTTTATTATTCCCTTTCCCAGGCTTCCGTTTGCTGGTTTCAGAAATATAATATTATACTTGGCCAGTAAATCCTTGAGATTCTCAGCTGTCAGTACCCGGGTTTCAGGCATATAGGGATGCAATGAGGGATCATTAATTAAGAGCTGATACACTTTCCACTTATTTAAAAAAGAAGGATTAAAATATTTTAAATAAGGTAGTTGGCATAGTCTATTTTTAGTATTCCTAATCAAAGATCGAGCTTCACTGCTACGACTTGGTATACGGTCATATACAACATCAGGTAGAGGATAGACATTTGCTATCCATACTCCCCTATCTGGAGTTAATTGCTTGTAAACATAGCCCCGGGCGGTGTTATTAGACCAGTTTATGGAACCCGGGGTGAAGACATAGGTCTGGCCAGCCAAGGTCTTGCTGATATTACTGAGAAATATTAATTCGGCGTGCATACTCAACGGGTCATATTCTCCCCGGTTGGGCAAAAAGGTAGAAAGTATGCCAATGGTCGGTCCCAGGTGAATAATGTTTTCCCGCTGATCATAACGCAGTTTCATGCGCTTTCTCTTTTTTATATAAAGGGCTCGAGCCAAAGATGGGGAGAGCATATACGATTTTTTCTTAAGATCCTGAATCACTAATTTACTGTTAATGACCAGATTGCCAACCCGTACTCTTACCTCACTTTGAGCCGGCAGGGATAACTTTCTCATTAAATCTCTGGAAATATATATTATTCCGACTGTATTCATAATAAATCCCCTCTAAATATAATTGGTTAATAAACTCCATGGCCGGGGCCACAAAAAATTAGAAACCAGCCAAGTAGCGACAATACAACATTGGTCTCATAACTGAAAGCATGCGGGTTTTCTTTTCCCCGATTAAAGTAAAGACCTGCCGGGCAGGTCTTAAATTAGCTTCAATAAACCAAACCTGCCCTCCTTTATCAATACCTATATCCACTCCCATCTCCCCACTGGAGCCTATACTCCCTTCCAGGGTACGACAAGCTTCCACCGCTACAAAACGCAGCTTCTCGATAATTTCCTGCTGTTTTTCCTTATCGGGGAACTTTTCTCTCAAGGTAGTTTCTAATTTTTGTCCGCTGCCCCCGGCTGATATATTGCTGGTGATGGAACCGGGTCTGCCCACGCGGCAAGCCATACCAGTAACATCCCATATTCCGCTGTGATCCTTTTGCACCAGAATCCTAACATCAATAATATTACCCGCCGATTGTAGTAGATTTATCTGTTTCTGTGCTATATAAGTACGATTCCCCATTACCGGTTTCAAACAACTTCGTAATTGGGCCAAAGTAGAAGCGCTTCCCTTAACCAGACGACCATTTAATTGAGACTTTTGCACATTAGTTAAGACCCAAAATAATGGGGTTTGAGTCGTACAGAAAAAGGACTTCACCCCCATTTTGCCGAATTAATAAGTGACAAAACAAATAACCCGTAGGAGGCGAAGTCACTTATGAATATTCGACAGAACTGTATTTTCTCCTTTGAAGACGCATTAAAAATACAACCGAAATCAAGGCTTGAGAAAATAATTAACACCCTTGATCTAAAACCAGTTCTTTGCAAATTAGATAAACCTGGCGAGATAAGAGTTGGACCAAAACCATACCCAGCCTATGCGATGTTAAATGCCCTGATAGCTATGAGACTAGAGAACATGGGTACCTTTACTCAACTGGTTGAACGACTTACTTATGATCCTCATCTACGGTATGTTTGCGGTTTTGAACCATTTGGTACCGCGCCTAGCAAATCATGTTTTAGCCGGTTTTATTCAAAACTTGCTCAGAGCGGTTGTTTAGAAACATTGTTTACTTCCCTGGTTAAACAAGCAGAGGAAATGGGCCTTCTTGATCTTAGTTCAGTAGCAATTGACGCTACCAAGGTAGAAGCTTATGAAAAGTCCGTTCCCCGCAAGAATATCATCCAGGATGGTAATGCCGCTGATTGGGGTATTAAGAGTGATACCAACGGCAACCCTATCAAGTGGTTTGGCTACAAGCTCCATATTGGCACCGATGTAAGGTCCGGGCTTCCCATAGCAATGAAGGTAACGCCGGCCAATTGTTCTGATTCCAGTGTAGCTTTGGAGTTGGTTGAGAAATGTTGTGCCAATACTCAGTCCAAAATAGTTTACTTCCTGATGGATGCTGGCTATGACCACCGTGAAATATATTCTGTAATCAGAGATAAATACCACGCCCAAGCTATCATTGCCCTGAATAAGCGGGGTGCTAAACAACCTCCAGAAGGTTTTGATTGGGATGGAACTCCCATCTGTTCTGCTAGGTATCGGATGGTGTACTGGGGTTCCTATCAGGGAGTAAACAAGTTTAGATGTCCTCATATTATGGGTAAATGCGACTGTCCTTTTGGCTCCGCCTGGTGTTCTGATAGCAACTATGGAATGGTGGTAAAAACTAAAGTTAAAGACGATCCCAGGTTATTTTCAAGTCCCCACCGGGGCTCTGCTAACTGGCAGAAGCAATATAATTTGAGAACCTACTCAGAACGCTGTTTCAGCCGTTTTAAGGAAAACTTGGGTTTAGAAGACGGGCTAAACGTTAGAAAAATAACTAAGGTTGAAACCCACGCTTATCTCTGCGCTATAACTATGATTGCAGCTGTAATAGCAATAAACCAAGACAGCAGTACTAGATCATCAGCAGCATAATATTTTATCAGTTTTTTAAGAACTATCCCTTTAAAGGGAGGAGTATGCCCAATTACTGAAATTATTTATTAACGAATGTAACTAGATTGACTAACTGTAATTTACTGTAAAGCGGTGGCGCTGTGTTACTCAAATATTTGCTTTTGCTATACGGATTTTTTTGAGTTATGCAAAAGTCTCAATTGGTACTGATACTGGTAAACAGAATCAGTTTTTTTCTTTACTACCCGGACAATGTTTCTTCCCTGGGAACCTGACACCGGTTTTAAATAAACCGCAGTATATTTCTTTATCATTTTGTCTACCTGGCTGAAGCTGTTGACCAAGCGGGTATCGGGCATAAATGGTACAAGACTGGGATTCTGGGTGATAACCCGGTAGGTTTGCCACTTGCCAATAAGTGCGGGATTTAAAAATTTTGCTCCCATGTTTTCCAATCTTCTCCGGATGTTTAGCTTTACCGGAGAATATGCTTTTTCTCGCGGGTAAACCACATCAGGAAGAGGAAAACGCCCTTGAATCCAGCCTTTATCCCCCCAGCTATAGCCGTGAATACTCTTACTCTTCCAATCAATACTGAAAGGACTAAAGGCAAAACATATTTGTCCCAGAGCCCGACCGCTTTGAAGAAGCTGCTTAATAAAGAAGGTCTGGCCTCCAAACGGCCTCCTGGCATCCCGGGAAGTCTCCGCCATAATCCCCACCACCGGCCCAATCTGAATAATATTTCCCCGGGCGTTAACCGCATACTTACGGTTGGGACTAATACGCATCTTTCGTGCCAGGCTCGTATTAATAGTGATAGTATTGCGGCTTTTTTCAGCATGACTTATTTTTAAAACCATATTCTTATAGTTTCGACCCACCTGAAACTTTATATTCTGCTCCTCTCCTATGCTCAGGTGGGCAGCCAGGTCGCCGCTTATTATTAATTCTTTTTCATCCTGTTCAGGTCGAAGTTTTACATCTTGCATTATAAATTCTTTCATATTTACTTAACCCCGCAATGTTTGTTTTGTATCATATAATATGAAAGCAATGTCTTCTTTGCTAACAGTAAGTAAACATCTTGCATAAAGTAAGACTTGCTTCAGGTGGAGTTTTAACTCCATCTGAAGCTTAGCCGCACTTATCCAGGGACTTAGTCGCTCTTACTCCTGCCTGTAGAGGCGGGAGTCTTAGAGCGAGTTAGTCATCGGATAAAAGAGGAGTGTTTTTAGGAAAAGCGAGCCCTCAACATAGCTCATAGATTAATCTTTTTAGGAGAGAATTATTTATATGAAGCTTGTCAGTGCATGTCTTTGCGGAATAAACTGCAAATATAACGGAGGTAATAATCTTAATCCCTATTTATTGGAGCTGTGGAAAAAAAATCAAGTGATTCCTGTTTGCCCGGAGGAGTTGGGAGGCCTGTCAACTCCCCGTTGCCCGGCAGAAATAATAGGTGGAAGCGGTGAAGATGTACTCCGGGGGCAGGCCCGGGTTATAGATGCGAATGGTAATGATCTGAGCCGGAATTTTGTGCAAGGGGCCTTGAAAACGCTGGAGCTTGCTCATTCAAGCGGAGCGCATTCGGCTATCTTTAAAAGCCGCAGTCCTTCCTGCGGAGCAGGAAGCATATACGATGGCAGCTTCAAGTCTTGTTTGCGCTCCGGTGATGGAGTATGTACCGCTCTCTTAAAGCAAAATGGGATAAAAGTTATTAGCGATGAGGATATCATAATAGTGAGGAGTAAGGGGTAAATTGATACCAGCACATATACCCAAACTCTGTGGCATTATTGAAGATATAGCTTATGATAAAGCTTAAGAAAGGAAGAGTTTAGTGAAAGCAGTATGTCTATTTTCTGGTGGCTTGGATTCTCAATTGGCTGCCGCCCTGGTAAAAAAACAGGGTGTTACCGTCATCGGGGTCAATTTTTCCAGCCCTTTTTTCGGAGCCAACCGCGCCACCCATATGGCCGCTAAAGAACTGGGTATTCAATTATTTGTCCTGGATACGGGAAAAGAATACATAGAAGAGGTATTAAAAAATCCGGTTTACGGCTATGGCAAAAATTTCAATCCCTGTATTGATTGCCATGGTTACATGCTGAGAAAGGCCGGAGAATTTATGCAGAAGCTTGATGCGAGTTTCTTAATCAGTGGTGAAGTTTTAGGACAAAGGCCGATGAGTCAGAACCGCTCGGCTCTAAATGCGGTGGACAAACTCTCGGGCTTCCGAGGGCTGGTGCTCAGGCCGCTTTCAGCTCGTTTACTACCTGCGACTATACCTGAAACAGAAGGCTGGGTTGACCGTGAGCAACTTATGGATATAAGTGGGCGTGGTAGAACCCGGCAGATTGAGCTGGCTGAAAAATTGGGCATCTATGATTATCCCACACCTGCTGGTGGTTGCCTGCTTACAGAAGCCAGTTTTAGCCGCCGTCTGAAGAAATTGTTGGAACTCAAACCGGAGCTAGAAGCAGGCGAAATGGAAATCCTGAAACTGGGACGCCACTTTTACCTGGGTGATAGAACATTATTGGCTGTGGGTAGGAATCACAGCGAAAACGAAAATATTCAAAAAATTGCCCGGGGTGATGATTATCTTTTTAAAGTTCTGGATCGTCCCGGACCTTTAGGGATTTTACGGGGAGATGATGCTCCCCAGGCAGATGAAATCAATTTGGCCGCTGCCATAGTAGCCAGGTATAGTGATGCCAGAAAAGAAAATATGGCCCAGGTAAAAATATTTAAGCCGGGCCACGAGACTTTTGAGACTATAAGTGTTACACCTTTACTTCCAGATGAGGTTCCGGCCAGCATTTGAGAGGTGGGAAGCGGATCTGAGAGGTGGGAATGTCAATCGGTAAATATTTTAAGGTCGATTTGGGCAAACATGGCCTGATAGCCAGCCCGGCTGGGGTGTCCGCCATCAGCCAGCAACAAATCGCTCCTGACCCGCCCTTTTTCATCATAGAAAGGGCGGGAAAAATCAATAATCTGCAGGCCCTTTTGCCTGGCTAAATCTTTAATCCAACTACGCAATCTGACCAGAAGCTTTTCCCAATACGGTTCATCCACCGCCGTAGGTATTCCCAAGACCACTTTTATCCTGGCCTTCTCAGCCCGTTCTACCATCTCGCGAATGTTCCAGGTAATACGGTCAAAAGACTCTCCACAAATAACATCATTGGTACCGCCCATAATAATGACATGGCTGGGATTATACTTCAAAACCGCCCTTTCAAAACGAGCCAGCATATTCGAAGTAGTATTGCCATTAATTCCCCGGTTAATCACTTCTCCGTCCAAGACCTCATCCAGCATAGTTACCCATGAGGCCTGCGGTCCCCAGGGAAAGCCATAGGTAATGCTGTCCCCCAGGCAGACTATCCGCAAATCATTATTCATTTATTCCTTTTCTCCTTGTCTTTATGGTTTTGCTGCTTCCTCCAGGCGGCTGATGGTTTCATTAAGCTTCTTGATATTCTCCCCATATCCAGCCCAGTCACCATCCCGCAACAGCTGGTTGGCCCGGTCATAGTATTCCCGGGCTGATTTGGCCAGTTCAGCTACTGTAGCTCCGGGAAGTTCCCCCGGGGTAACTACTACTCCTGTTTGCTGGCTTTCTACGCGCTGGTTCTGGCCGAATAATTTAAGCAAAGCTGTATCAAGTGAGGGTTCCATTACCACCTTGTTTTCAAAGGCGGCAATCACCCGTTTTAGTTCCGGCAAGCGGTTATTTTCCGCTTGAAGATACAGGGGCTCCACATATAGCACGGAATTACCCATGGGAATAACCAGCAGATTACCGCGATATACCCGGGAACCTCTCTGATCCCAAAGGCTAAGCTGCTGGGCTATTTCTGTATTCTGGTTGATTCTGGATTCAATTTGCTCGGGCCCATATATGGTTTCCTGTTTGGGGAAATTATAGACCAGCATCTTGCCATAATTGTCCCCGTCCATACGCGCACACATCCAGCCCACCATATTGGCCCGGCTCTTGGGAGTAAAGGGCATCATCAAGATATATTCCGGGTTTTCTTCTTCCGGCAAGCGCATTACCAGGTAATAGGGCTCCATCTTAACCTGCTTATCCTCAACCGTCTCGTTGGGTATTAACCAGGGGTCTTCCTTATTGTAAAATACGGACGGATCAGTCATATGGAAAGTCCGGTACATCTGCGCCTGTATGGAAAACATATCCACCGGATAGCGTAAATGGCTGCGCAAGCCCTCGGGCATCGCACTTAGGGGTTGGTATACCTGGGGGAATATCCGGCTATAGGTCTTTATAATAGGATCGGATTCATCGGCAATATAAAAGTTCATCTTTCCAGTATAGGCATCACAGATTACCTTTACAGAATTGCGCAGGTAATTGTTACGCTGCTTATCAAAAGGCTCTGAATATGGATACTTGTCAGATACGGTATAGGCATCTAAAACCCAGTAAAGCTTGCCATCATCGTTAATTACAATATAAGGGTCGCCGTCATAGCTTAGATAAGGCGCTACTTTTTGCACTCGATCCAGAATATTGCGGTTCATCAAGACCTGGCTCTCATTAGTAATATCCGAGGACAACAACATCTTGTAATCTTTTAAGACCCAACCAAAAAGAAGGCGGCGGGCAAAAGACTTAATCTTTATTCCGTCCTTTCCCTCATAGCGGGTGTATACATTCTTCTCCCCTGCTGGGTAATCAAATTCTTTTTGGCTGGTGTTTACTATCACATAATTATCGGTTTTCTCTCCAAAATATATTTCCGGTCGTTCTATCTTTAAATCGGTGGAAAAGCGTGGCGGTATATCCTTAACAAAGAACTGGGGAAATCCCTCCTCCGCCACCTCAGTCACTGGACTAACTACTAAACCATAGCCATGCGTATACATCAGGCGCTGGTTTATCCAAGTTTTAGCCTGCTGGGGCAGTTCCTCCTGGTCTATCTCCCGCACCGAAAGCATCAGTTGCCGGTACTCTCCATCTACGGTGTAGCGATCAATATCAACATCGTCAAAAACATAGTAGCTCCTTAGTTGCTGCAGGTTTTTGTAAGTGGTACGCAGAGGCTGCCAGTCCCACAGTCGAATATTATCTATGGTGCTCTGATGGCTGGGATCGGAAATATCCAGATTATAGTCAATATTAAACTCCCGGTTTTCCGCCCGGTCCAAGCCGTAGGCCTGGCGGGTGTATTTAATGGCGTTTTCAATATAGGGTTTTTCTTTGTTAAACTCATTGGGCTGTACCACTAATTTCTGAATAAGTGAAGGATATACACTTCCCATTAGAACGGCTACCAGCACCCAGGCACCCAAACTTATTAAAATCCATTTGAATTTTTTAACAAATATATTGGCCAGAATAACGGCGGCAATGATTATTGATAATAGTAGGAGGATGCGGTAGCTGAGCAGACGGGCAAAAATATCGCTATAGGTGGCTCCATAGACAATACCTGCCGGGGAAAAGAGTATATCATAGGCAGCTAGCTTGTAACCCCAGGCTTTAAGCAAAAATATCGCTGCCAGTAAAGTAGCCATGTGACCTTTGGCAAAGCTGAACTGTCTCCAATTGCCAAAAAGAAGGTTTGTTGAAGCATTTATAAGATAAATAGAGCCCAGGGTAATAATTAATAATATCAGAGCCATCATCAAGGTACCGTAAGCAAACTTGTAAAATGTCAAATTGAAAAAATAGAAGCCCAAATCCTTGTTAAAGATAGGATCGGTAGTTCCAAAGGGTACCCGGTTAATATATTGTTGAACTACTATCCAGTTATCAACAGCTACCGAGCTTACCAGGTAAGCTGCAAATAGACTGATACCCAAATAAAGCCAGCGGGAGGATTTTCCCCGAAGGAATTCCTTCCAGGGAGTCTTTTCATCATCCAGGTAAATAACTCGTCCTTCCTCGTCATCATAGACAGGTTCTTCCACCGGCCCCATATGCCTTCTGGTCAAACGCAGGTTGAAAGCAAAAAGCAAAGCTGTAGCCAGGAAAATAAATACATACAGGCCTATCTTGTTTAATAGAATGGTCGAAAAGACACTCGGGAAGTTAACTGATTTAAACCACAACCAGTCCACATAAAGGCTGGCAAGATAAGATATTAGCCCCAAAACTACAAGAAAAATCACCAGTTTGGTAGTACTAGATGTTTTTTGCATATTAAAACCTCCTCCAAGATTCCAACAACCGGGGGTCATATCAGCAACGCTACAATGTCCCTTACTTATACACTTCTTTTAAGAGAGTCTCCTTGCGCAGTTCAGCACAATTGCATTCTCGACCAGGGGGCAGGGTTCTGAAGAATTCAAAGACCGTTCTCGCCAGGGTCAGGCTTTCGCCATAAAATATTTCGGACAGTTCCTCATGTTCCCAAGGGCTAACAATTCCTTCGGCATAGTTAACCACCAGGTACAAGCCCGCAAAACAGGCCCCTATTTCCCGGGCCAGGTATACCTCGGGACAAATGCTCTGTCCTACTATGTCACCTCCGGCCATTTTGAATAATGCCACTTCCGCAGGGCTCTCAAAATGCCGGCCATCGGTATTAACATAAACTCCCCGGTCAAAAACTCGAAATCTCCAACTCTTCTCCAGTAATTCTAGCAGGTGTTTCCTCATAACTCCACAAAGAGCCTCACGCATTACTAAAAGGTAGCGTTCCTCCAGTCCTACATCTTTGCGCAGGGAAAAGTCCATGTAATCATGGGGTATAATTACATCTCGGGGTTTGAGCAGGTGATTAATTGCCCCTACTCCACCTTCAGCCAGTACTCTTTTTACCCCCGCTTGCTGTAAAACCCAAAAGACTTGACGGGAAGCATCCGCCCTGCTAACCCCGCTGCGCCAACCATGCATCCGGCAGCTTAAGACTTTCCTCTCGTCTTGTTCTCCTTGGATATTTATCAGCTTGAATTCAGGGCTCAATCCGTAAGGAGTGGAAAAAATCAGGCCTTTCTCTAGAACTTGAACATAATCCAGGCCCAGGCTTTCTGGAACCTCAATACTCAAGCTGCTGGACCCGCCGATAAAGGCCAGCTGACAGCCAGGAACTTGCACCTGTTCAACTCCTCTCTAAACAATGGTTGAACTACGGTTCCGTCTTCTGTCTTCCGATGACTAATATACCTCTAATATCCGGTATTCAGTGTCTCTTAGTGCAGGAATCCTACCTGCTCCCCTTATAAGTTCGATCATTTCTTCTTTCTTCATTTTATATTCCAAACCTGCCGAGCGAACCACATTTTCTTCTATCATAATACTGCCCAGATCATCAGCACCGAAAAGCAATGAAATCTGCCCAACCCTATCTCCTTGCGTAACCCAGGAACCCTGGATGTGAGCAAAGTTATCCAAATAGAGCCGGGACAGGGCCAGAAATTTCAAGTACTGGGCCGAGTACATTTTACGCCCCATCAGTTCGTTATTACCCGGTTGGTAGGTCCAGGGAATAAAGGCCCTAAACCCTCCGGTTTCATCCTGCAAATCTCTTATCAGCCGCAGATGAGCCACCCGGTGCTTAAGTTGATCCACACTACCCATCATCATAGTTGCAGTCGTTTCCATCCCTATTTCATGGGCAATTTTCATTACCTCCAGCCATTGGCTACTGCTAATTTTATTAGGACTTATCTCCCGGCGTACATCATCATGTAAAACTTCGGCTCCCCCGCCGGGAAGCGAATCCAAGCCGGCCGCTTTCAGCCGCATCAGAGTTTCCCTTATATTCAGCCCGGAAATACGGGCAATAAAGGCAATCTCTGGAGCGGTCAAGGAATGAATACAAATATCGTAGCGGGCTTTGATACTGCTAAACATTTCTTCAAAATACTTTATATCCAGATCTTCGTTAAGCCCACCCTGAATCATAAGCTGGGTAGCTCCCAGCTCCATGGCTTCATCAATTTTGTCAAAAAGGCTTTCCGGGCTTATCACATAAGCGTCTGCATCCTCTTTGTTCCGGAAGAAGGCACAAAAGCGACATTTGCATGAACAAATATTGCTGTAGTTGATATTGCGGTCAATAACAAAAGTAGCCTGGTTATTACCAAATATTTCTTCTCTTTTTCGGTTGGCAGCCTGTCCTATCTCCAGAAGCTCTCCTTGCTCATACAAGAGTAAAAAATCCTCATCGCTCATACGCCGCCCATTCATAATCTCCTTTAGTCGCTGTCTAATAGTAATTGGCACCTCTCTCCTCAAAATGAGACTGTTGCATAGACTTAATTTCCCGCGAAAAAGGCCAAAATCTTGCTGCCTTATTTTGAACATCCCTTACTAAACTCGCATATCGGCAAGGAATATTAATCCAACTTGCATACCCTTATTATTTCTGTCCTCCGCCTTCCGTCTTCCGCTCAAATACCCAGTATTTCCAGAGGCGGCACCTCGTCTAAAAGGCCTTGATTTTTCGCCTGGCGGTAGTATTCCAGTAAACCTTCCTGTTTGCTGGAATCAAAATCAAAGCGCAAACAACGAAAATAATCTACCAGGTAATCGGCCCCAAAATCTTCCCATTGCGAAGCTTTTTTCGCCACATCCTGTACATTTTCCAGGCTAAATTTAATCGATTCAGTAAAGGTCTCCTTGATAATTTTTAATTGCTCAAGGTTCTTGCTAGCAAAGTCTTTTCTTATCGCCCAGAGGGCAAAAACCATAGGCAGGCCGGTGAACTTTTTCCATTCCTCTCCCAGGTCATAGATGTACAGGCGATCCTGGTTCTTATAGCGGGCTCTAAGGGCATCATCACCGATCAGTAGTGCTGCATCAGCCTCCATAAGCATGGCTCCCAGTTCGGGAGCAGAGGAAAAGTACTCTGGCATAATATTATAATATCGGGCTAAAATCACACGAAGAAGGGCCTGCGAAGTTGCCGAAGTATTGGTAAGAGCCACTTTTTTTTGGTGTAGTTCATTTATGGGTACTTTGGAAAAAAAGAAAATACTCTTTACTTCTCCATCACAGCTTACAGAAATATCCGGCATAAGCACATAGTCCCAGTAATTCCTGGCATAGGCTATGGATGGTATAGGGGCCAGATCCAGGAGGTTTTCCTGGAGCATACGGTTAAGGTCAGAGGGATTACCCTTAATCAAATCAATCTCCAGTAAGAATTTTTTCTCTATCAAACCATAAAATAAGGGGAAACAATTGATAAACTGTATATGTCCAACTCTGGGTCGCATATGGCAATACTCCCTTCAATACAATGAAGCCGCTGATAAAGCGCTTTTTAGAATTCCCGGATTATATTATATAAAGTATCCCTCTCCGTTGGGATATAGCCGGACTCTTTGATTAGATGCACCAGCTCTTCTTTGCTTATTCCCTTCTCGGTACTGGCCCCGGCAGCATGCATAATCCTTTCTTCTACCACGGTTCCGTCAATATCATCAGCCCCAAATTCCAGGGCAATTTGAGCCACGGGAAGCCCCAGCATAATCCAAAAGGCCTTGATATGCTCTATATTGTCCAGCATAAGCCGTGATATGGCAATGGTCTTTAAATCATCTACCGCCCCGGTTCTCTTCAGGTGACTGATTTTAGTATTTTCCGGAAGGAAGGGTAAGGGAATGAATGCCTGAAAGCCGGGGGCTTCATCCTGTAAATCACGCAGGCGAAGCAAATGTTCCACCCTATCTTCAATCTTCTCAATGTGACCGTAAAGCATGGTGCAATTGGTCTTTATCCCTATCTGGTGGGCAATACGGTGAACATTTAACCATTCATCACTGCTGGCTTTACGCGGGCAAAGTTCTTGGCGAATATCATCATTGAGAATTTCTGCTCCTCCACCTGGAATTGAACCAAGACCAGCATCCTTTAATTGTTGAAGTACTTCGCGAACTGTTAGACCGCTGATTTTGGAGAAATGAAAAATCTCCACCGCAGTAAAGGCCTGAATATGAATATCCGGATAGGCCTTATGCAGGCGAGAAATAACCTCAATATAATAATCAAGCCCCATATGGGGGTGCATAGCACTTACGACATGAAATTCGGTGATTCCATAGTCCACGGCTTCAGCCCCGTAAGCAAAAGCTTCATCCGGGCTCATCAAATAAGGACCAGAATTGCCATCTTCATCTACCCCGAAAGCACAAAACTGGCAGCGTGATACACATATATTAGTAAGATTTATGTGGCGGTTTACATTGAAATAGACCCGGCGCCCTGAGACTGATAGTTTTTTGGCCTTAGCCATTTCCCCTATTGCCAGTAAATCATTGCTTTGGTACAAGTAAATTCCGTCTTTCCTTGAGAGCCTTTCCCGCGCATTTACCTTATTCTTTATTTCTTCTAATCTATCCATGATTCATCTCCCTGCTATTACTTAGGACAATTATAACAGATACTTGGCTGTAAGGAAGCTAAACGTGATTCTACTGCAAAAAGTTATTAATATTCATTGGCTTGTATAAATATACCGCTCCAGCGTCCTTAATAGCGACCGCAGGGAGCATCAGTTGTGCCCGACAGGGCGCTTCGCATGGGCAACACCTGCGGCTTGTCTCGCGGCTCAAGGGGTACCGCGCTAATCTCCCGTCCATGGGAGTAGCGCTCTCGCGACATCCTGTCGCTCGCCCCCTTTCGCCTGCTCGCCTTCGCCGGGTGTTGCATCCATGCTTCGCCAACGCTCGCTTTGTATATTTATGCAACCCTTATGCAACAAAAGGTTTTTTTTGCAGTGGAGTCATAAATTATATTATGTTAACTAAACTATCGGCCAAAAGAAAAACTGCTCAGGACTTGCAGTCAGAGAGCAGCTTTATATCAAAAGCGGTTCAGGTTTAATATTGTAAAGCTCTTATTTCTCCAGGGCCATCTTAACAAAAAGATCGAGTAATTCTGGAAACTTGATACCTGCTGCTCTGGCCGCATCAGGAACCAAGCTGGTCCCGGTCATCCCTGGAAGTGTATTTATTTCCAATATATAAGGATTACCTCCCCGGTCAAGTATTAAATCGATTCTGCCATAACCCCGGCATCCCACTGCATCATAGGCTTTACAGCTAATTTCCTCTACTCTTTCTCTTTCCTCTTCACTGATTCTGGCGGGTATTAAATGATCGGACATTCCCGGCATATACTTGGATTCATAATCATAGTATTCATTCTTCGGTACTATCTCAATTACTGGTAACGTTTTAAGATTATCCTTACCCAAAACCGTTACAGTAAGTTCGGTTCCAGCAATAAATTTCTCCACCAGTATTTCTTCATCCAATGATAAAGCCAGTTCAAGGGCCGGCACAATATTTTTTCTTTTTCTAACAATTGATGTACCCACACTTGAGCCCTGGGTAGCCGGTTTAACCACCAGGGGCAAGCCAAAGTCTTCCATTAACAAATCTGGATTAAATAAATCTCTATTAAACCCTCTCTTTTTGATAACTTGAAAATCAGCCGTGGGCAAGCCTTCATAGCTCAATAGCTTCTTGGTTATAACTTTATTCATACAAACAGCACTGGCTAAAACTCCTGATCCGGTGTAAGGTATTCCCAGAAGTTCAAGATAACCTTGAACGGTACCATCTTCCCCGTTCTTACCGTGCAGGGTTATAAAAACCACATCAGGTGAATATTCCCTTATCCGATGTATAGTCTCCGGCGTAAAATCTAAAGCTTCCACTTCATATCCTGCATCTTTTAGCCCCTCATAAACAGCCTTGCCACTTTTTAAGGAAACCTCCCGTTCCTCAGAAGTTCCCCCCATCAGTACCAGTACTTTATTCACGCTTTCACCTCTCATAATATTGCTTATTAAGCATTTATATTATAGACTTACGCGGTTCAGAATAGAAGACTTACAAAAAAACAGATAATATTAAGACCAGAGCAAGTATTGAAACATCCTACGGTTTATGATAGAATTTACTCTGCTAGTATACAGCGTACAGGGGAGTAGCTCAATTGGCAGAGCATCGGTCTCCAAAACCGAGGGCTGGGGGTTCGAGACCTCTCTCCCCTGCCATAATGAATATCAAAACCGCGCAATCTTGCGCGGTTTTTGCTTGGTAAATTAATCATATAACGAGATGAAGTATGTCCCCCGCCTCCTTAATAGTGAGCGAAGCGAACATCAGTGGTGCCCGCAGGGTGCTTCTTTAATCGGTTGGGTTCTAATCCCCGTTTCGTTGCAGCGCTGTGTTGAAAGGATTAAGCATTTTCTTCCGATGCTTAAACAAATCCTTATACAGCTACGATTTTGTTTCCTCGGTGTTTAGCAGGTAAAGATTGCGACTGGGGAAGGGTATTTCCACTCCCTCTTCTTCCAAAATCTCTATTATCTTTAAATTAAGCTCTTCCTTTATAAGCAGGTATTCAGCCCATACGGTTGTCTTGGTGAAAAAATATAGAAAAACATTCAAACTGCTTTCCCCAAAAGACTCAAAATTCACCAATATTGTTTCGGGATCTACGCCAGGATGATCCCTAAGCATTTGTTTAAGCTTATTTATAACCGATTCTATCTGTTCTTTGCTAGTATGATATGATAGACCTAAATTAAAGCTTATCTTGCGTTTACCCATACGGCTATAGTTGGTAATGGCTTGAGTCACCAGTGTAGAGTTGGGAACCGTAACCAGGGATTGTTCAAAAGTTCTGATTCCAGTACTGCGAAAGGAAATGCTTTCCACTGTCCCTTCAACACCTGGTATAGATATCCAGTCTCCAATAATGAAGGGTTTTTCCAAAATAATGACTATCCCGCCAAAGAGGTTGGCCAGCATATCCTTGGCCGCTAAAGCCAGAGCCAGTCCCCCTAATCCTAAGCCGGCAATAAAACCGTTGACATCAAAACCCCATTCCCCCGCAATGATAATAATAACCAGAGCAATAATAAGAAAATGCAGGGCCTTGGATAATAACGGTATTAAAATACTATCTATATTCCATCTTTCCTGGGCTTCTTGAGATAAGATGGAGGTGCTGGCAGACAAGCGGTAAAGCACCCAGCCCAAAATAGCTACTAGGCTGGAACGAAAAATCTTTAAAAGCAATTGCTCCTGGGAAACACTGTTCAATAAAATATCCAGGGCCAGATATAGTCCAATTAGTATAATAAGAACTTGCAGTGGTTTCCCCAGGGCGGTAAAGATTCTATCGTCCCATTTTGACTTGCTCTTATTGCTCATATGCAGAAGCCAGCTTAGAACTTTTCGATAAAATAATTTCGCCAAAAGCCAGAATAATAAAAATACCGAAACCGCAATTAGTGCTTTTTCTAACGCTAGTGGTGAAATAAAAGTAAGCAATTGTTCTATCAAATTATTACTTAAGCTTTTCATAGCATACACTTAAACCGTTTAGCCAGCAGTTTCCCCTTAAAACGGTTCAAATACTCCTTCTTTATGTATTAAGCTGCCCTAAACAGTAAATAATCCAAAAAAAAGATAAACGGAGGCAGTTTGATTGAAAGAAAATAAATTTCTTTTCGTCCAATTACTATTAGCTGCCATAATATTGCATTTTTCCTTTTGGGCCCTCTTGGCAACTGGCAATGCACTTTATTTTATGGCCATTTTACTGTCTCTGGCGGCAATGGTTTTTATCGTCTATATTTTATATGAACTGCGAAATGAACGAAAGCCCATTTACTCCAAAGATTATTATTTCTATTTTATTGACCGGCAAAACTCACCTGACGATAGCTTCTTTTTTCCCTTTAGGGAAATGCGACGCTAAAGAAACTAGTACTTAAACAAAACAGGGGGCCTTTAAGGTCCCCTGTTGACTTGCTGCTATTTTTCCTTTTCTTCTTTTTCCTGTTTGGCTTTTTCTATTATTTTTTCAGCGTTTTGGCCCGGCACTTCTTCGTAGTTGGAAAACTCCATTTTAAACTTACCCCGCCCCTGGGTCATTGACTTTAAATCAATAGTATAGCGCGCCATTTCCGCCAGCGGAACCTGAGCCTTAATAAGTTGTTTTTTGCCTGCCGGTTCCATTCCCTGCACTCTTCCCCGCCGGCTATTTAAATCGCCTATTATATCGCCCATATATGCTTCAGGAACCTCAATTTGTACATTCATAATGGGCTCCAGCAGAACTGGTTTGGCAGATTCAACACCCTTTCTAAAGGCTAAGCGAGCCGCCATCTTAAAAGCCATTTCAGAGGAGTCCACCGAGTGATAGGAACCATCATACAAGGTGGCCTTAATATTGGTTACCGGATAGCCTGCCAATACCCCTTCTTCCATAGCTTCAATTAGTCCTTTTTCTACTGCCGGGAAGTACTGGCGTGGAACTGACCCCCCAAAAACATTCTCGGCAAATTCGAATTCTCCCTCATAAAGGGGTTCGAATTTTACGAAAACATGACCATATTGCCCATGCCCACCGCTCTGTTTCTTATGTTTTCCTTCAGCCTCTACGGTAGCCTTTATGGTTTCCCGATAGGGTATCCTCATTTCCCGGCTGATAACATCCACCCCGAATTTGCGGGATAACTTCTCCAGGACTATATCTACATGCGTATCTCCCATAGCCCTCAAAATTGTCTGCCGGGTTTCCACATTCTTTTCTACTCGAATGGTGGGGTCTTCCTCAAGAAGCCTCTGCAGGGCTCCACTTAGCTTGTCCTCATCGCCTTTGCTGCGAGGTTCAATAGCTATTCCCAGCGTAGGCAAGGGGAACTCAATGGGATCCATAATTACTGGTTGGGCTTTGAGGGTTAAACTGTCTCCGGTTGAAGTAACCGAAAGTTTAGCTACTGCTGCGATATCACCGGCATAAATCTCCGGAACTGAAGCCTGTTCCTTACCGGTCATAATCAATAGCTGCGCAATTTTTTCCTCTTTTTCCTTATTGGCATTATATACTACGGAATCGGCTTTCAGCTTGCCAGTAAATAAACGAAACATGGTCAGCCTGCCAATATAAGGGTCAGCAATGGTTTTAAACACTTGAGCCAAGAACGCTTCATTTTCCATGTCTTTACCGGCTACCAAAGGATTCTTATCTGGAGCTGTGCCACAGTTTACGATGAAATCCATCAAGGGGCTGACGCCCATATTATTTAAGGCCGAGCCACAAAAGACAAATACCGCCGAACCATTTGATGCTGCTTCTTTAATGCCATCCATGATTTCCGCGTCACTGAGTTCTTCTCCCTCCAGATACTTGCCCAGCAAATCATCATTGGCCTCAGCAGCAGCTTCAATCAGTGTTTCTTTAAAGCTCTCTACCTCGTCCAGCATATCAGCAGGAATTTCCTCTTCGCTGATTTTTCCACTCCCGGCTTCAAATATCAGGGCCTTCATTTTTAAAAGGTCTACTACCCCTTTGAAGCTCTCGGCGGCTCCAATAGGTATTTGTACCGGAACAATATTATCAGTAAAGCTGTTTTTCATATCATCCAGTACTTTGTAAAAATCAGCATTTTCTCGATCCATCTTATTTATGAAGGCGAGCTTGGGAACTGTGGGATAATCATCCCAGACGATTTCTGTTTGTACTTCCACGCCGGCAGTGGCTGAGAGGACTACCAGCATGGAATCTGCTACCCGCATAGTACCGGCTACTTCAAAGTAAAAGTCACTATATCCGGGAGTATCCAGAATATTTATTTTATGGTCCTTGTATTCACAAGGCACTAAAGCTGTGCTAATGGTTATTTTCTTTTTTATTTCCTCGGGATAAAAATCCGCTACAGTGTTGCCATCGTCAACCTTACCCAGCCTCTTGGTAGCCCCTGTATTATAAATCATTGCTTCTGCCAGTGAGGTTTTTCCTGTCCCTCCATGACCTACTAAAGCAATATTACGGATTTTACTACTAGGGTAAACCTTCATCAAACAACCTCCTCGTTAATTAAAAGTCAACTGTAAAAATGGTACTATACTTTAATAAAACTATCAAAGCTTTTTGCTAAAATCCTAGCTTTTCTTAAGCACATAGAAAATCCAATACAGGAGCAGGGCGGCCAGCAAAAATATAAGCAACTGATAAAGCATAAATCCCCTGAAAACATCTACTATGAGAGTAAATACCACCCCTAAAGCCAGTGGGAAGAGAATTAGTTGGCTCACTGGCTTATCAGGGTAAGACGGGTTTTCCCTTTTCTTTTTTATATAAGAAAAGTTAAGTACTAGAAAAAATATAGCGGTATTCAAAACTAGGCTAAAAATTATCATCGGCTTCTCCCAATAAGTGTGAGAACTGGCTGAATGATTTCCGGTACTGCTCTACCAGGTGGTAATCAGTCAAATCAAAATGTATGGGGGTTATACTTATGTAGGAATGCTGTACTGCATTTACATCACTATCTTCTTCCTGCGGTTCCTCCAATACTCCACCACCCATCCAAAAATAAGTGTTCCCCCGGGGATCATGCCTTTCTTCAAAGAGGTTTTCGTAATTTCTAACCCCCAAGCGGGTGATTCTGATACCTTTAATATCCTGCGGGCATAGATATGGAATATTTATATTCAACAAGGTCTTTTTTTCCATGCCATTTTTAAATAGATTCTGAATAACCTGGCGGGTAAACCTGGCCGCAAAAGAAAAATCCGTATCTGCCGCAAAGGAATTCAAAGATACCGCAATAGAGGGGGAACCCATAATAACTCCTTCCACCGCTGCCGACACCGTTCCTGAATACAATACATCGGTTCCCAGGTTGGGACCATGATTGATTCCGGACACTACCAGGTCAATATTATCTCCTACCAGCTTACTGCTGGCCAGTTTTACACAATCAACCGGAGTACCTCCTATTACCCAGCCGGCTTTTATTCCTGCCAATTTGGCCTTTATCACTTTAATCGGATCAAAGACCGTAATGGAATGACCAGTTCCGCTCCTTTCGCGGTCAGGAGCAGCTACAAAGAGCTCTGCTATGGAGCCCAGCTCTCCGATCAAAGCTTGAATCCCCCGGGCATGTATCCCATCATCATTGGTTAGGAGAATCCTCATTCAAAAGAAACCTCCCGTTCCAAAAGGCCAAAATGGGACAGAGGCCAGTAAATCATAAAAGCCTTTCCTTTGACTCGATCGCGGGTTAACCAGGTATTCCACATATGGCTATCAAAACTAAAATTACGGTTATCTCCCAGAACCAATAAGGCATCTGAAGGGACCACCACCGGCCCAAATTGATAGTTTATTTCCTCAGGCAGGTAGGGCTCAGCCAGGGGCTTGTCATTAATAAATACCCGGCCTTCTTTCATTTGTACCTTTTCTCCGGGCAGTCCGATTACCCGTTTGATAAAGTACTTGCTGGAATTTAATTCTTCAGGCGGATCAAAAATAACTATGTCGCCTCTCACCGGTTCCTTAAAATGATAAATGAACTTGTTTACCATAACCCGGTCGTCAATTTGCAGGGTTTGTAACATGGATCCTGAAGGTATTTCTCTTCCCTCTATTACGAAAGCCCTGAGGATCAAGGATAAAATAAAAGCGATAACTATTATACAAATGGTTTCCTTAATAAATTCACGAAGTTCTTTACTCAATTACCATTCACCTCAAAGCTATTCAAATTCATAAATACTAATGGTCATCTGCTCTTTCTCTTTATCTTTACTCAAACCAAACATTATTTTCTTGCCTTTCAGGCTTTTGTTTAAAAAATCTACTATCTGAATAAATTCGGGACTAGCCGAAAAAGTTTTACTGGCAATGATATCTAGTTTACCTTTATCCTGCTGCAAATGCCCATCTCCTTCCCTGTATATTGTATTTTAGTCTTTTTATATATGCAAGCTTCTATATGCAAGCTTCCCTTGCCAACACATTTATAAGATTGTGATATATTGCTTCACAATGTTTTTAAAGCTTCACCGTACCAGACATAGACGAAGCTCCCCCGTCTTTAAGGCCACTCATAGTGGTTTTATTCCTTTCCCCAAATGTTTTGTGAGAAAGTTCACTCCTTTTTAGAAATTTATTAAAGGACTTTTAAGCATTATGGCGAACTTTATCCACAAAATCATATTCGTTATCCACGCTAGGAGTCCTTTTAAGTATCGGAAGAAACTGCGGAGCAGTTTCAACACACCGTGCAACGAGGCTGGGGATTAAAACCCGCCGCCTGTTTTGTTAATAGGCGACCGCTTAGCGGGGGACATATTTCACCTCGCTATATTATTTTTTATAAATTCTGAATTTATTGACTTTTCAATTATTAGATTCAATGGCATAATTAATAGTATGTAACTAAAAACAATATTTTACAAGCATTCGAGAAATCTCCTACATCCAAAACTCTCTTCAGGACTTTTTACTTCAATATCTAAGCAAATCCTTTTAAAGGAGGTGGTACCAACTTAAATTTTCTTTTTCCAAGGAAAGTAGAATTAACTAAAGTGGTTGGATACTAAAAGAGAAAATATTTAAGGGGGTTATTTTTAGTGGGAAAGACTTATTTGGATGAGTATAAAGAGAAACTGCGCACTGCAGATGAAGCAGTTAAAGTAGTAAAATCCGGCGATTGGGTGGAATATGGTGAGTTCATGATGCAGGCCAAGGATCTGGACGCAGCCCTGGCCCGGCGCAAAGATGAGCTCAAAGATGTAAAAGTCAGAGTAGTAACCGCAACCTTTATGCCTGAAATAGTAAAATGTGACCCGGAAAGAGATCATTTCATTTATAATGACTGGCATTTTTCCGGCGGTTCCCGCCAATTGGCCATGAAGGATCTCTGTAACTACATTCCCCTGACCTATCATGAATCCGGTAAATTTGTCGAGGATTTTGCTGATATTGATGTGGCCTTTATTCCGGTAGCTCCCATGGACAAACATGGCTTTTTTAACCTGGGTACTTCCAATTCCATATCCTCTTATGTTATTAACAAAGCAAAAATAAAAATCGCCGAAGTCAACACCTCCACCCCCGTATGTTTTGGTGGTTCTAAGGAAGCGGTTCATATTTCTGACATCGACTACATAGTCGAAAGCCAAACCAACCCCAAACTTTTGAACCTGCCCGAACTGCCGGTTACGGATGTAGACCGCAAAATCGCTGCTCTGGTTATGGAAGAGATGGAGGATGGTTCCTGCATACAACTGGGCATCGGGGCTATGCCCAATACCGTTGGAACGATGATCGCCCAGTCCGATTTGAAGGACCTGGGAGTGCATACCGAGATGCTGGTGGATGCCTATGTAGATATGTACGATGCCGGCAGAGTAAACAACAAGCGCAAGAGCATTGACAAGGGAAAAATGGTCTACACCTTCGCTATGGGCAGTGAAAAGCTTTATAACTTTATGGACCGCAACCCGGCCATTGCCAGTTACCCGGTAGGATATACCAATGATCCTGCGGTTATCGGGCAAAACGATAAGGTGGTAGGAATAAACAACGCCCTGGAAGTGGACCTCTTTGGCCAGGTAGCCTCTGAATCCTCAGGCTGGAGACACATTTCCGGTACGGGCGGTCAGTTTGACTTTATCCTGGGTTCTTACAGATCCAAAGGCGGCAAGGGCTTTATCTGCTTGAGCTCGACCACCACTCTCAAGGATGGAAGTCGGGTTTCCCGTATCAGACCTACCTTAAGCCCCGGAACCATAGTCACTGTTCCCCGTTCCTGTGTCTACCTGGTTACCACCGAGTATGGCACCGTCAACCTGAAAGCAAAAACCACCTGGCAGAGGGCTGAAGCTCTAATCAATATCGCCCATCCTGATTTAAGGGATGAACTCGTTAAAGAAGCTCAAAAGATGCGGATCTGGACTAAAACCTGCAAGATCCTGTAGAATATATTTAACTAAGCATTATAAAAGCAGGTGTCTATCATGACACCTGCTTTTACTTTGGCAAAATATCTGTTATTCATCTAAACTCTGATTGCACGGTTCAAGTCAAAAAAGTAGAGATAAGACTCCTTGACCCTGTGGTCGGTGATATTCTCCAGGGCTCTCTTGTAGAGTTTGAGTTGTACCCGGTAGGGAGCTAAGATTTCCTCCTCACTTTTATGGTGAACGATATCGCTTTTAAAATCGAGCAGAACAATATCTTCACCCTCATAAAAATACAGGTCTATAATCCCCTGAATCAAAAGTTCTTCCTGGCTTTCCAAAGCAGGAAAAACCTCGCTGGCTGCTATGAGCAGATTAAAAGGTGCTTCGCGAAATAGCCATTTTGCCTGTAATACCCTTTGTCCCAGCTTTGTTTGGAAGAATCGCCATATTTTATTAACCTCAACTACGGCAAGTTGTTCCGAGGTTAAGATTTCCCTTTCCACCATCTCGCCCAGCTGTTGATTAATACTATCCTCCCGGCTAACTCGCCTGTAATCAATATTTTGCATTACCAGATGGACAATGCTGCCTTTATCCGCTGGGCTGAGCCTAGTTTTCTTGTCTTTTTCTCCGCTTAGAAAAGCGGGAACCCGGGTAAGAAAAGTATCAGCTGCTCCATCCTCCAAATAACCGCTGCTAATCTGGCTGACCTGGCTTACGGATAGTTTGGCCGGAATATTTTCTGCTTCCTGGTAAGGATATTTCCAGTTCAACCGCTTTATAATTTCTTCACTTTCAGCAGAAGGGCAGGAATAACCCCCTTGTTCTAATAATCTCTCCCATTCATACTTTTCTTCCTTTTTCCTTATTTCCTCAGCTGTTAACTGCCAGGGACTGATAAGCTTAACTTTCCACCTGGATTCATCTTCCCATAGTATTTCCCTGTCCCAATCTCCTCCGGCTATTTCCCGCAGGTACTGCCCCTCTTTTTTATGTCGCATAATAATGGGGATAAGCCAATCCAGAAAACTCCTGGCCCGGGACTGGTTATAGGAGTTTACTGGCTGGCTCCATCTTCGCCAGGCACTTTCCAGTTGGCGGGTAGTTCCCACCATAATTAACTTTTCTTGAGGGCGGGTACAAGCCACATAGAGTATCCTCATTTCTTCAGCCAGGTTCTCCAATTTTATCCGGTTCTTAATGGCCAGGCGGGCAATGGTATCGTGATAGGTTCTTAGCTGGGTATTGATATAACGAGGGCCTATTCCCAGCTTCCGGTGCAACAAAACATTTTCGTTGCTATCCCTAATATTAAAATTTTTGCCCAATCCACCCAGAATAACCACTGGGAACTCCAAGCCCTTGCTCTTGTGGATGCTCATAATGCGTACTACATTATCGTTCTCCCCGATAATGCAGGCATTACCCATATCACTCCCACTGGACTTGATTTTTTCTATGTATTTTATGAAACTAAACAGGCCTTTAAAAGAGCTCTTTTGGAATTCTCGCGCCCGATGCAGCAGAATTCTGAGGTTGGCCTGGCGTTGCCCCCCCCCCGGCATAGCCCCGGCATAGTAGTAATAACCGGTATCCATGAAGAGCTTCCCCATAAATTCATCTAATGCCATAATACGCGACTCCAATTCCCACTCCTTCAGGCGCTGTATGAAGAACACTAATCTATCCTTCAAGTCATCATTATTATCTTCCATATAAAACTCCATAGCCTCATAAAAAGAATAGGGTTGCTTTTCGCGTCGGGGAATCAGCTTGGTCCTGATCTTAATAAAATCGTCAATACTAAATCCACCTATAGGAGAGCGCATCACACTCAGAAGAGCTATGTCCTGTCTTTTATTATCAATTAAGCGCAAAAGGTTTATAAACAGATTCAGCTCTAAAGTATCAAAATAACCCGAACTGGCATCAGCATAAACCGGTATGCCTTCTGCGCTTAACTGTTCCATGAATATCCCGGCAGAGTTTCGAGTAGCGCGCAGCAATATTACCATATCCCGGTATTCTATTTTTCTCATGCATTGTAGCTCAGGGTCATAAATATCTTCCTGTATGAGCTGTCTGATCTTTTGGGCAATTAAGAGGGCTTCTATTTCCGTATTATCCATTTCAATTATGCGCTCAATAAAATCATTTTCCGCTTCACCCGGGATTTCTCGTTCTTCCGTTTCATTCTCCTCTAACTTGGTAATAAGATCCGGGTTGTTTTCCAGTATACAGATCTCCACCCTCTTAGCTGTATTCTCTTTCTCCTTTCCTTCCTGGCTGGATGCTTTATCTATTTCTTGGTATTTTAGCTCCTGGCCAGTGTTAAGACCGGGATAGAGATAGGATTTTTCATCATAATCTATTTCCCCCAGTTCTTCTGACATTAAATGACGGAAAATATAATTTACGGCATTGAGTATTTCCGGATGACTCCGGAAATTCTTATTAAGATCAACCCTTCTGTTTACGCTGCCATCTTGCAAGGGGTAAGATTTTTGTTTCTCTAAAAACAAAGAGGGATCAGCCAATCGAAAGCGATAGATGCTCTGTTTGACATCCCCCACCATAAACAGGTTATCTTCTTTTTTGATATAGTTTAGTATAGTCTCTTGTACCAGATTACTATCCTGGTATTCATCAATAAATAGGTAACTATAATAATCCCGGTATTCCCGAGCTACTGCTTCATTACTCAGGATCTGCAAAGCCAAATGCTCCAGGTCATTGAAATCGACTATGCCTTTCTCTCTTTTCTTTTCCTGGTAAATTTCCGCAAAACTTTGTATGATCTCCCCCAAGTATTTCATAAGGGAGTAGATTTCATTTAAATCCTGCAGGTATTCCAGCGGATCACGGCCCAGCAAACTATTTATAGCGTTAAGTATTTTTTTGCTTTCATCCCGGAGAATCTTTACTTGATTCTTAAGGTTTTCATCCACATCCCGGGAAACTCTCCCCAGGCGGGTAAAACTGAGTTGCTGCAGGCAGGAATATAGGACAGGCAGGCCCTGATCCGCTGCCTTTAGCAAAAGCTCAACCCATTTCTGATCACTTTCAATAGCTTCAAGATATCCCCTGGGTCCACCGGCTTTATTGCTGAGCTTGAGGGCTTGATTTAAAATATCCTGGGCAGCAGATAGTTCTATCTTTATTTGTTGGCTCAGCTCACTGGCCCAGGGATTTTCCGCCCAATTATCTTCACCCAGAGCCAGATTATCAATTTTCTCCTCTAACCAGCTTAACGGCTGGGGATGGCTCTGAATAAAGCTGTGTAAGCGTAATATAAGAGCTTCCAGCGGTTTATCATCCTTATTGCTGCCGAACGCCTCCACCAAATCCAGAAAACCATCATTCCCCTTTTCGTACTCCCCATCCAAAAGCTCTTCCAGGACTTCCATCTTAATCAATTCAGTCTCAGTACTATCGGCAATTCTGAAATGAGGATCAATATTAACCAGGTGAAAATGCTGCCGTACTACATCGCTGCAGAAGGCATGAATGGTACTGATGGAGGAGCGATTTAACAAATAGAGTTGCCTTCTGAGATGCCCGTCTTCTCTTCCTTTCTCCAGTTCTTTAAAAAAGGCGGCGTTGATTCTTTCGCGCATCTCTCCGGCGGCGGCCTGGGTAAAAGTTACTATAAGCAGGCGATCGATATCAATTCGATCACGAAGGACAAGTTGAATTATCCGTTCCACCAGAACCGTAGTTTTTCCCGAACCGGCGGCGGCTGCTACCAGGAGGTTGCTATTACGCGCATTTATTGCTTCTTCCTGTTCTATGGTCCAATGGGCCATATTTTCACCCCTAAATGGCCAGCTTAAGCACTTCGTTTACCGCGGTCCAGTCTTCCCGCAGAGATTCGGTACCCATCAAAGTCCCGATATGTCCTCCCTCGGTTAGTATCTCGATTACATCCGCAGCCGGGGTAGAGATATAGTTCTTAAGAGCAAAAGCCTGCTCAGGAGGAGTAATATGGTCTTTCTTCCCGGCCATTATAATTACCGGGCAGCTTATATTTCTTAAATCAACCGGACGGCCATCAAGCTGAAAACTGCCTGGCTTGGTGAGATTATTCTCCTTGAATATGTTTTTTACAATCTCCAGATAAAAACGCCCGGGAAGGTTTTGCGTATACTGATACCAATTTTCGAAGTGTATAAAACGCTTAACTCCATCTTCATCGCCCTCTTTGATCATCTGCCAGAGACGAAAATACTTACGCACATAATGCTCTTCCGGCTGCATACTCTTAAAACCCTGTAAAATAAATTTACCCGGCATTACCCCACCGCCGGAATTAACCATAAAGCGAAAGACATCAATGGACAGCTTTTGGGCATATTCCACTATGGGGGAGGGTTTGGCATTAACATCTATCGGAGCTGCCGCTGATACCAGCGTGGAAATCTTATCTGGAAAAAGAGATGTATAAATACTAGCCTGCCAACCGCCTTGACATTGCCCCACCAGGTGAATTTTATAAACCCCGGTTCTTTTTCTTACTTCTTCCACCGCCTCATCAGTCAACCTTATATAGTCTTCTATTCCCAGATCTTTATACTCAGTAGTAGCGGATAACCACTGGGTAACATAAACATCATAGCCATAGCGGTGAAATACCCGAACCAAACTTTGGGCCGGGGAATAATCGGCCAGGTTGGAATGGTGTCCAGCTTGAGGCGGTAAAATTAGTACCGGCCTTTTAGCCGAACTCTCATATTTGTTGGGGAAATGCCGCAAGCACAAGGTCTTATGTACTAATATAATATGGTTAGGAGTAGACCAGGTAGTAAAAGGCTTTTCCAGATCTATCAGTATATCCGTATATCTTTTTAACCTGGGGTCAAATAAAGATATATGCTCTTTGCTCTGAAGTATTTCAAGAAAAATTTTATATCGGCTGTAAAGATCCGGTTGATCCATCCAATTCATTTTTAGCCCCTCCCTCATAAAAATTTTTTCATCAAAGCTTACAAGCGGATTTTATAACATGGGGACGATTCTCCTGATATGCATATCAGCCTCCCAGCAAAGCTTACAAGCGAATTTTGCCATCCTTAATATCCTGATATTTTTCTGGAGTTAAAGTAAGATAAGCATTACGCTTGAGATCGAAATAGTAAAGAGGATCTTTGACTACAGTTGGGTTAAAGCCTTCCTCCTGTAGTTGCCGCCTTTTTTTCCGAAACAACCTGGGTTCCACATGAGCACAAATACGGATAAATACTGGGCGGGCATGGTCAGGCATTCTGCGATTGATATGATCCACTAATTTATCCCAATCCAGAGGTGCATCATCCAGCAATTGCAGAGCGGCCATTCCACAGTTTCCCTCCATACCGGGAACCTTTACTCCATAAACAAAGGCTTCTTCAATACTGCCAAAGAATTTATTTATAACATCTGCTACCTGATTAGCCGAAACGGTTTTACTTTTCCAACGGTAAGTATCACCCAAACGATCAACAAAGGATATATAATCCCCCTCATGAAGTTTTACCAAATCACCCGTGTTAAAGTATTCGTCCCCTTTTTGCAGTACATCGCGGATAATTCTGGCTTCACTCATCTCGCTATCATTAACATAGCCCCAAAATTGGTTATTAGCATTTATTTCCGAAAGAACGAGTCCAATCTCACCCGGCTTACATACTACTGCCAGTCCTTTATCGTCTCGAATTATGCTGTCACTGTCATAGTCATACTTTACCACTTCCCCCTGCCGCATACCTCTCAGATTAAGATTGCCGCACATACCGGGGATCTCATCCTCATTTATATAGGTTCCTATGCCTTCGGAAGTACCATAAGCCTCAACAACCTTCTTAATCCCAAAACGCTGCTGCAGTTGCTGCAGGAGATCACCACGGGTATTGACCCCTATAATATATTCCAAAGGATTATCCCCATCATCGGCTTCTTCCGGCTGATTGCAAATAAAGCGCAACATTTCCCCCACCGCCATAAAGTGCGTAACCTTATAACGGCGAATGTCCGGCCAGAAATTGCTCAACGAAAAGCGTGGTTTTATTACCATGCTGGCGCCGGCCGCCAGCATACTGGAAAAGCAGATATTAAATCCCATATTATAGTAGAATGGTATTACTAAATAAATAATAGAATGCTGATTCATATTAGTCAGCAGAGCAAACTGCTGACCCATGAGCAGCCATCTTTTTTGGGACAGTACTACTGTTTTGCGCAGTCCACTGCTCCCTGCTGTCTCCATGTATATTATAATATCTTCACTGCTAGATTTTCCGGTGCTTTCCGGATTATGAGTGGGACAGCCGGACAGTAGTTGATTCAAATCCTCCACAGCAAGCGGCAAGCTAATATTCTGCTCCCCAGTTTCCACCAGTATGCGTCCGGGAGTTCTCAGCCGGATTCCATTGCTTATCGACTGGTAGAGTTCCAGAAATTCATGACCAACGATAATCGCTCGGGACTCACTGACATTAATGGCATGAGCCAGCCGTTCCCCGCGAATAACCGTATTTACCAGGTTCACCACGACACCCAATTTATTTAAACCACTGGCCGCCATTAAATATTCCGGCCGGTTATCCATCAGTAATGAAACCACATCACCCTTTTTAAATCCCTCTTGCTGAAAGAAATGGGCATAACGATTGGCCATCTGGTTAAACTGCTCGTAGCTGATATAGCGGTCACCATATATCAGAGCAGTTTTTTCGCCTTGTTGGGCGGCCCAGTTCTCTAATTGCCAACTCAGGGATAATGCCTGAGGTTTCTTCAAGCTCTCGATTATTTTTAAATGCATAGCCTCAAAATGGTTATGGTTCAATTATTCTGTTCCTCCTACTTTTTCATAATCTATCTGTGATTTATTCCACTGTAACAAATTTACAAAGATGCATTGGGCTTGAATAAAACATATACCGCTCAGCTCCCTTGATTGCAACCGAAGGATGTAGGGAACGACGACCGTGTCGTTCCGAATCAGGTGTAACAACCCCAATAGCGAAACCTACAGGGTGCATCAGGAGTACCCGCAGGGTGCTGGGCAACACCTGCGGCTTGTATATTTATATGCATAGAAAAGGGTTTTTAATGGAATCAAGCGTTGTTTTGGCTTTCCTTAATAATCTGATAGTAATAGGTGAAGTTATCTTCATTTTTCCAATAATTTGCCATCATATAATAGCTAAACAGGGCCAGCTCCTTCTCCGTTGGGTAGGCAGGTTTAAAAAGTGAGTAAAAGTTATTTACACACTCTTCCCAGGCACAGTCCTGTTCCGAGAAATGAGGAAACTGAGCACTAAAATATCCCCATAGCACTCCAATGAGCTTGCCTTTAGCAGCTTCCAAACCGCCAGTAAGGCCACTTCATTTTTCATCTCCAACTTCTGCACCAAAGATTCATAAAACGGAAGGAAGGAGTCTTCAAAAAAGGTCTTAACTGTGGGAGATACCTCAATTTCTTCCTCATATGGAGCTAAAATTTTTACATAGGCGTTACTTCTTTTCTTTTCCATCAAATATTCCAAATCCCAATAGCTGTCAGAATTAAGTAAAACTGCATCCCCTTTTTCTTTAATAAATGTGCAGGCTAGCTCCCTCACCTCACTATCAGTTTTCAGTGCCAGGTAGTATTCTTCAATTTGCTGGTTAAAATCCTGCCAGAGTTGTTGTACTGATTTCATTTTATTCTCCAGGTATTTGGCATAATGTTCTTCAAAGAGTTTTTCCACCTGACCCGCCTGGGTCTCATTACTCATAAAAGTAACAATTTCCCAGGATTCTCTCTTCAAATCCGATACCCGGTGCACAGAAATCCATCGCGAATAACCCAAAATATCCGTGGGCAAAACTACGGTATGATAATAATAGCCACTATCTAGTTCATCCAGGTGCAGTATGAAATTCTTGCCATTATAGGAAATAAAGTTCATTTCTTTTTGGGCTAGAAGCAAGGTACCATAATTATAGTTTCTAACATCTCTGTTTCTGGTAAACTCGATCAGGGCCACATTCTTTAATTCGCTTATTTCTTCAAATTCAGTTTTCCTCTTCCTTAATTCACTGGCCCCGTCCTTAAAGAATTTGTACCTTATCAATACCCGGTAAGCATCTTCCCGGCTGATAATAACGGTTTCTGTTTGCTCGCCATCTGGGTAAACAATGTTAATATCCAGAATGTCCTGATGCCCTTTCTCCTTTCGATCCAAGCGCAGCATAGTCAAACTATCAAACTTATAGCTTATGCCATTAAGCTTCGCTGCGGGCGCTCTAAGGTATAATTCATCAGTAAACAGATCAATAATGACCTTGAATCCCTTAAAACTACTATTAGATATTCCGCTAAAACTTACAATTTTATCATGCTTCGCTGGCTTCATCTCCATTCCTCCATTGAAAGATTAATAACTAGATATTTCCACCTCTGATATTTAAACATTCTATCACAAGTGTTTTTTATTGCCCATCTATCCTTAGTTGTTTTCTTCCATAAGATATGTTAACACTTCTTCCCGACTCATAGGCTTAAGGTATCTCCAATTGTTGTCCGAAAATAGCCGGTCAAACTGGCATATAGAGGGATAAGAACAATAGGCACAAGCCAGTCGTCTACGAGTATAAACCGGTTCTATTCTTATTTGCCCGTTAACCATCTCCTGTCCAATTCTCTTAAGCAATCGCTCTACATGTTTCAGCAAAGCCGAGAATTGTTTAAGGGGCAGCACCGATGAAAAACGGTAAAATTCATCCTTGGCGCTTAATCCCAGTGGTAAGACTGTAGAGTAACCATTCACTTCACGATCCATCCGGCGAACAATTTTAGCATCAGCCAGAACCAAGCCTTTCAGTTTTAGTTTTTTCGCAATCTCCTTTTCTACTACTTCCACAATCTTTTCTTCACTGTTAATCATAGGGTCATCTATCTTAAAGTAGAAAACCCCCGCTGGCACGGCTTGTTTCTTCTCCATTTGCTCCCAGGCTGTCATCAGTGCTTTTAAATACACCATCAACTGCAAAGATAAGCCGTGAAAAACCTCGGAAAGATGAAAATCCTGTTGGCCTGACTTGTAGTCCAAAATTCTAACATAACAGCTCTCTTCAAATTCTAACAAATCAACCCGGTCTATTCTTCCTTCCAAAATAAGTTTTTCTCCGTTTTCTAAATCTATTTCAACCGCGGGAAGCATTCCTCCCCGGCCAAAAGCAACCTCATAATCCCAGGGTTTAAAATCACCTTGCTGAATATGTTCCGTCAAGATCCATACTGCACGCCGGCTGATTCTCTTCAATCTATTCAGCAAATACTGGTAGCGTGGATGGCTGTTAAATATCCCCCGGCCAAAGCTTGGGACTATTTCATCCACTACCGTATCGATAATAGCATAGCACTCCTCTTTACTCAGGTCCAGCCATTGCCGGTTATTCTCCCGTAGTTTATGACTGAAATGTAAAAGGCTGTCATGAAATAATAGCCCCAGGTCCGGACTATTGAGTTCATAATTCTTTCTTTCCTGCGGCTGTAGACCATAGCGAACGAAATGGGCAAAGGGACAACTTACAAACTGCTCCAACCGGGAAACACTGGAGCGAAGCGGTGTGCCAAAAAGACGCCGGGATACCTGGGGTTCGATGGGTTCAGGCTGATTTTGATGAAAAAGCCCTTGGAGCAGCAGTTTTCTTGAGCATTGCCAGCTTTCCTGCTCAAAATACCAGCGGTAAACATCCCACCAGAAATCCTCCAATTCTTTCCCATCCAAACCCAAACGCAGCTTTTCCACCAGGTGTTTAAAGCTGCTCTCCGGGGTAGCAACCATCTGCAGTTGCCACTGGCGATCCTCCAGCAGATTAGTCTTTAATGATAAGGAGGGGAAGATCATTCTGAGCTGATCGATCAAAAGCGAAGGACGCAATGCTCTCCCCTCTTCATCCGCCAGGGCATAGCTAAAGTAGATTCTCTCAGCCGGTTTGGCCAGAGCGCTGTAAATTAAAAAGCGCTCTTCTTCCCAGATCATTTCTCGTTCATAGCCCAGATCCAATCCCTTTTCTTGCAATGCTTCCTTTTCTGTTTCACTTAAAATTCCTTCTTCCCGCCCCAAAGAAGGTAGTATCCCATCATTGACTCCAATTACATAGAGACATTTAATATCATGGCTTTTGGAGCGTTGTATATCACCAAGCAAAACTTGATCAACGGTAGTGGGAATTATTTTAATTTCTAAAGATAAAAAGCCGGCTTCCAGTATCCTCTTAAATTCCTTAAGATTTACTTTTTGCTCGCCCATTATCTCCACCATTTGCTTTAAGATTTCTATCATAGCATTCCACAGCTGCGAGCTTTCACTGGCTTCTTCGAGAAACCCCCTGGCCAATAAATCATTGGTCCATTTCTCTAATTTTGAGTAAATGTTTTCCCTCTCCAGAAATGCAAAGAGAGCCTGAGCCATTTCTCTTATTGTGTTATTTCCCTTAAGCATAACGCCAAGGTCTTCGAGCGGTTTAGTAAACAAAAGCCGCTTCTGGTTCAATTCGATAAGGCTTTCTGCATCACCATATGAGAAATCTTCCTTCCATTTATTTCCTTTGATTCCGTATTCCAAAGCATAGTTTTCCAATATTTCCACTTCATCTACAGTCAAATCACTGAAACCGGTTTTAAGATAAGTAAAAACATCTTCATAGCGGTATCCTCGGCTGAGGATTTCCAGAGCAGCAAGAATCAACTCTATAATGGGGTGGCTCATGATATCCCGTTTTCTGTCCATGAAACAGGGTATGCCGTAATCACGAAAAGTCCTTCTTATCAAGCTTCCATAGCGATCCAGGTCATGACAAACCACCGCCATATCTTTCCAACGGTAGCCCTGGCGCGCTAAAAGCAAAAATTCCGCTGCCAGGGCCTCAACTTCACTATATATATTAGAAGCAGCAAATAATTCAATATTCTGTGGCTTTTTAGCAAATGTTTTCCCTGGGTAGGCAAAGAGCTCTGCCTCCAGGTGGTTTATCTCCGGACTCTTCAGCATCTCAGCCGGACGAGGATCTACCTGGATTATTTCTTCCTGCAAGGCATTTTTTCGTACCATAGCGCGGATTTGCCTAAAGCTGCGCCCGGGTAGTTGGAATAAATCCAGTTCAGCTATATCCCAAGTATCCGGGTCAAGCGTAAAACAAATAGTAGTATCACGGGCCATTACCATAATCTTTTCAATAATTTTGAGGGTTTGGGGGGCAAAGGTAGTAAAACCATCAATCCAAACTCGGGCGTTTTTAAGCGAAGTATAGTGTTCTAATTTTTCAATTAGAAGATCCATATAGTCTTCACTATCAATATATCGCCCTTCCATATACCGATTAAAGTGTTGATATATTATGCTTATATCCTTTAGCTTCTCTTTAATAATCTGATCCGGCATCTCTTCAGCATCCAACTGCAAATCCTCGGGACGGATATGCCGTTGTTTAAAGTCTGCCATTAGCTGGCTGATCTGATTTATAAACCCCTCCTGTCGGATTGCCTTTTTATACAAACTCAGTTCCGAGCTACATTCATCGACAATTCGTCTTAAAACCATATTCTTACCCTGTTCATTGAGAAAAACCCGAGTTAAACCCCCTACCCGACTAAAGACATTCTGAGCCAGGCGAGTAAAACTTAAAACCTCCAGGCGCATAATGCCTGGCAAGCGAAGCTGACTAATCACATCCCTTTCGGCTTGCAGCGTATATTGTTCAGGAACCAGCAAAATCAAAGTCTGCTTCTTGTCGCTTTGCAAAGCCTTCTCGATTTCCTGATAAACTAAATGGCTTTTTCCTTTTCCTGCTCTTCCCAGTATGTATCTTATGGCCATTTGCCCACCTCTTGTAATTTTTCCGCTGCTTCCCCACCAAAGGTATGAAAGAAACTTCCACACTTTTAAGCATAAATCCTCTTTATTAGTCATCAGTCGTCAGAAGGGAGAAGGGGATAGTCATCAGTCATCGCTCATCAGTATCAGAAGGGGTAGAGAAATATTCCCTACCCTTTCTTATTGTATAACATGCGCTTATATATTACTTCTCATCAGCGGTTGTGTCCCGGGGCATGGGGGGTTAGTAAAAAACATATCAATTCTCATTTAGATTATAATAGAAGAAGCATATGCTAGAAATGTTATTAGAAAAATGAGGGGTAAGAAACAGTTGGGGGGAGGTATTTTATTGAATATAGGGCTATGGTTGTTGCTAATTGGCGTGCTCTTAGGAGGCATGGCTTATATTTCATATAAACGAGCTGAAAGCAGCTTATTAACCTTAAAGAAAGAAGATCTGGTAAGCTATTACCTGGAACTGGCCCTTCGCCTTTTGCCGTTTCCTTTTTGGACACTTCTTCTGAGTATTCTACTAATCTTGGCAGGATTAGTAGTGCTATTAGTCAATCTCTCTAGAGGTCTTTTCTAATAAAATGAATTTACTCCATGAGTAGAATCCGGGCTCCGGCCGCCAGTAAAGCCACACCGAGAAGATCGAGATAATGGAATTCATACTTCTTCATACCGAAAGCACCCAGATTATCAATACACACTGCTGTTAAAACCTGGGTTATTATTATGGCGGTCGTGGCATTTCCTACTCCAATCTGGGGGATAGCTCGCACCAGAGTGTAGATTATCAATACATTAAGAAAGCCACCCAAAAAGGCATACCAGGGAACGTTGTTCAGCTTGCTCAGGTTGCTAAAACCAGTACTTAAACTCAACATTATCAGCAGAACAGTTATTGTTCCTACCAGGTGAACTATCAGAGTTGATTCCCAGATACCCACTACCTTGCCCAGGGCAGCATTAAAAGTTCCCTGCAGGGCCATGGCTGCACCAGAAAGAGCCGCCAACGAAAGATATAACCACTTTGCCAAATCCTTGTCTCCTCTGCTTTTTCCCTTATTATCCTTATTTGCAGCTCCTTTTATTCTTTTATCCGGGTTCTTAAACCTTATTAAACCATGACTCCACTGCAAACACCTTTTGTTGCATAAGTTTTCATAAATATACAAAGCGAGCGTTGGCTAAGCATGGATCCAGTACCCTGCGGGTACTCCTGATGTTCCATCCTTCGGATGTCACTATTAAGTTGCACCGGTTAGGCAAGCAGGCGAAAGGGGGTGAGTTTACCTGATACATTCCTAGAAAAAAGTAGCAGCAACAATAATCAGCAAGCCGAGGAGAAATCCCTGGACGCGGCTTTTTTTATCCTTGCTCCCGGCCTGCGGCCAAAGGTAAAAAAGAACCAAAAAAACCATTACCCCTGAAGCCAGGCCTAAGAGGAAAGCCAATACTTCTGGAACAATCTTTACTAAAACCTGACCGGTAAGTGTCCCTAAAGGAGTAATCAGTGAAACCAGAAAAACTCGAAGAAATATTTTTAATCGTTTCATTCCCCCCATCAGCAAAGGAGCAGCAATAGCCATTCCTTCTGGAATATTGTGTATCCCTATGGCCAGAGCAATTACCATTCCAGTCCTAACTTTCATTTCACTTCCCAAAGCAATGGCCATTCCCTCTGGAAGATCGTGGAGAGCAATGCCCAACATTATTAAGTAACCTAGCCTTAAGAGACCTTCATTCTCTGCCTGCCGGGACAGCAGCAATATATGTAGAAGAGCCAGAACCAGCAGGCCTACAACGAAGCCCAGGCCAGCTTCTATTGCATTGGCCAGCAAAGCAGATGGCAGCATATCCATAAACACTACCGCAATCATTACACCCGCTGCTAAACCGAGAAAAAACCCCAGGCTGCGATTGCTCCACTTTCTTTTGGCAAACAAAGCTATGGAGCCAAGCAAAGTACAACCACCAGCCAAAATACTCATTAAGTAGAGAGCTTTAACGGCTATCACCCTTCCCCTAAAAAAACCTGATTGCTAATGTTTATTAAAGATGCCAGGTAATTTAGAAGAGTGAGTTAAAAGAAATCTGGTAACACTAGGCCCACTGTCTTTAGTGCAGTGGGCCTAAAATTAAGATCATTAATTGTACGTCGAAAGTCAATGCCAATATTCTATTCCAATTAAAGGATTCCACCTCCTCCGCTTACCTGGGCGAACCCATTTACTGGTTCAATAAAGACTTCCATAGAACCACCGCAGATCATTCCCTCCATAGCCGCGTTGGCCGCATCCATTGATATACGATAAAGGATTGGTTGGCTGGTATTGATAATCTTAAAGGCTTCGGCACGCACCTTGGCTTCCCCTTGGCCACCGCCTACGGTTCCTAGACTGCGTCCGTCTGCCCAGACCAGCATATGGGCACCCGCCTTTCGGGGAGTCGAACCTTTGGTGCTCACCACCGTGGCCAGGGCGGCTGGGACATGGTTGATAGCTGCCTGTAATGTTAGTTGCAGTATCTCCTGGTCTATAGTCGAAGGCAGTTCGCCTAAATTAAAAACACCAGCCTCGTTGTCGTTATTTTTTTTGTCGATATTTTTTATCGAAGCAGCTTTTCCACCCCGGCGTACCTTAATCAATTCTGCGGTTATGCTTACGGCGATCTCTGCCGGGGTTTGCGCCCCGATATCAAGACCTATCGGCATATACACGGAATTTAGCTTTTTTACCGCTAACCCCTCTTCCAGCAGCCGTTCCCGGATTATGGCAACTTTGCGCCGGCTGCCAATCATTCCCAGATAAGCTAAGGGATACTTTAGCATCTGCCGCAGACAAAGCAGGTCATGCTGATGACCCCGTGTAACAATCACCACATTGCTCTGGGGTCCTAGATCAAAAGAATTTTCCACTGTGTCGAAACTACAGCAAATTGTTTTGTCAGCTTCGGGAAACCGGTCTTTGGAAACAAATTCGGGCCGGTCATCCAGCACGGCCACCTGGTAACCCAATAGTTTTCCAATCTTAGCCAGCGGCTGGGCGATATGTCCGCCACCCAGGATAATAAGCTCTTGGGGCGGAAGGTAGGGATCGATCATCAGGGTTGCTTTCTGCCTGGTATCATTGGGATTAGCCAGACTGATGACCTCAAAACTTCCTCTATAAAGGCTCTCGCGTATCAGTACTTCCAACCGCTCCCTAACCCAAGCCAAGGGTATCGAATAACTCAACCGGCCTGTCGAGGTAATAATCGCCTTACACCCTACCAGGCGGTCAGACAGACCCTGCTGATCTATGATAGTCGCTACGACTATTTTTTTTGCTTGATCGAATTCCATCCGCTATCCTCTCTCGTATATTAATAATGTTCAAATGGAGAACATCGCCGACAGTCACTTTGGTAAAACCCCTTAGCGAGCCCTCAAATAAGCTAAATAAAAGGTGCTATTTACCAAACAAGCTCCTTCAAAAGAAAATTTTCCAGTAATTGCAGGGAAACTTTCTGGCGATATATTTTAGTGGAACGACGATCATCAACCGGATTAAGCAAATTGGCATAGCTTGATTTAATGTCATTCAGCCGCTCTGAAATTTGGGATTTGTTGATCCCTTTTAAAAGGGTTTCCGCCTCAAAGCTTCTTATCACGGTTGGCGCTACAGCGCCAAAGGCTATTCTAACTTCGTGTATTTGGGCAGCATCCCCGTTAGCCAGAGCAAAAAATGATATTTTAGAAATACAATTAGCCTTACGCGAACCCACTTTTCGGTAATAATATTGTCGATAATTGCTTAGGGGAATAGTAATTTCGCTCAATATTTCGTCGGGTTTTAGTAGGTTCTGGCCGGGACCGGTAATAAAATCTTCTATGCCAACCGCATAGGTTTTACTTTTGGATTGAATCGTAAGTTGGGCATCAAGGGCATAAAACATAGGCAGGGTATCGCCTGCTGGTGATGAGTTACCGATATTTCCGCCAATTGTCCCCATATTGCGGATTGAAGGAGAGGCCATTTGAGCAATCGGCAGTTTAAGGTAATCCGGTATTCTTTTATCGTTTAATATTTGAGCCAGCGTACAGGCAGCGCCTATTTTCAAACTATTATTATCAATATTTATTGTTTGCAGCTCTGTTAAGTGACCCATAAATAATAACGAAGTCGAAAATTTAGGGACTGCTCCGCTCCACTCTCTATGTTTGACCATTAGGTCAGTGCCCCCGGCAAATACTATGGTATTTTCATTATTTCTAATATCCAGGGCTTCAATTAAATTTAAAGGTCTATAGACTTTGACCACAGTCCCTCCCCTTCCTTGGCCGCCAGTAAAATGGCCTCGACGATCAGGTTATACCCGGTACACCGGCACAAATTGCCGGCCAGCGCGGCGCGAATTTCTCCTTCTAAGGGCTTGGGGTTTTGCCGGAGAAGTGCTTCAGCGGCCAAGATCATTCCAGGTGTACAAAATCCGCATTGAACACTGCCGGCTTTTTCAAAGCAGGCACTGAGGACTTTAAATTTTTCAGTGTTTCGATACCCTTCTATAGTTAAAACGCTTTTGTCTTCAAGAAGCGCTGCCGGAACCAGACAGGAATTGACCAGCTTGTCGTCCAAAAGCACCGCACAAGCCCCACACTCGCCCTCCCCGCAGCCTTCTTTTGTCCCGGTAAGCTGTAAATCATCCCGGAGTATATCTACCAGTCGCTTAAGCGGATGGATTTTTAAGTTAATATTTTTACCGTTGAGCTTAAAATTAATCATATTTAGCATTTTGCATCAGCTCCATTATATATTCCGGGGTTACCGGAATTTGGGTTACTTTTTGACCGATAGCATTTTGTATAGCTAAAGCTAGGGCTGGTGCAGCCCCAACCAGCGACAACTCGCCCAGTCCACGGGCCCCGAAAGGACCGTTCTCGTAAGGGTTATGAATGAGTTTACTTTCTATTTCAGGAAAATCAACAGCGGTCGGGATTAGATAATCAGTTAAACTACTTTGCAGAAGCTGGCCGTTTTTGCTATTTAATACTTCCATACAACCAAATCCCAGTCCTTGAACAATGCCTCCTTCTATTTGCCCTTTAACTATCTTTTCGTCAATAGGCGTGCCGATGTCGTAGACCGCCCAAATTCCTAGAATATTTAGGGTATAAGTTATCGGATCTATTTCCACTTCAACCACATTTGCTCCCCACGAATATTCCGGATAGGCATTGCCCTGAAATTTTTCGTTATCCCACTTTAGATTTTTAGGGTATACATACTCGTGCGTAATATCAAATTCCTCTTCATTCCATCGGTCTTTCATTTCCAGAGCACAGTCATACAGAAGTTTGCCGATTATCATTATGGTTCGCGAAGCGACTGTGGGTCCTGAATTCGGGCAAAAATCAGTGTCGGGATATTCGTGTTTTACCCATTCAATGGGTATTTCCAGAGCTTGGGCGACGATTTTTCGGAGGGTGGTTAAAGCTCCCTGACCAATTTCTGTACTAGAAACAAAGATCTGCACGCAGTTGTACGAGTATTTTTTTAGTCGAACTTTAGGTTTTATGAGTTTTTCTTCGTTGTCCCCGGTAAAACCACAACCGTGGGAAAATACAGAACAACCGATGCCCCGTAATCTTTCCTTTTGGCTGGAATATAGTTGGCGTTTGCGGCGGTAGCTGGACATTTTAGCTATTTCCGTGGCGATTTCATCCAGTTTTATGGGGTATTGAAAGAGCCCGCTGGTGGAAGAAGTATCTCCTTGTTGGAAAAAGTACTTTCTTTTTAGTTCCAGCGAATCCTGGTTTAGCTGCTGAGCGATATTTTCCATGTGCATTTCAATGGCAAAAAAAGCTTGCGGCCCTCCAAAACCCCGAAAAGCGCCGCTTACCACCTGATTAGTTGCATAGGCTCGGGCCTGGACCTTAAGGTTTTTAATATTATAGACACCGCTGGCTGAGTACATAAGCCTTTGCAGTACGACACTGGAAAGTCCGGCATAGGCCCCCGCATCAGTCTTAATATCGATTTCTTGGGCCGTTATCTGGTCTTGATCATCAATATAGCTTCTTATCTTAATGATGGCTGGATGCCTCTTGGTCGAACAGCTGATATCTTCCTGGCGGTCAAGGACAAGCTGGACGGGTTTTTGTGCCTTGATCGCCGCCAGGCCGGCATGGACGCCTATAATCGAAGGATAATCCTCTTTGCCCCCGAATCCGCCTCCAGTTGGCAGTTGAATTACGCGGATTCCGTCTTCTGGCCAACCCAGAGCCTGGATCAAGGCTTCTTTGACATAATAAGGACACTGCATGGATCCATAAACCGTTACGCGGTTGTCTTCATAGACACCGATCATCGATTGAGTTTCCAGATAAGCCTGTTCTTGATACCCGGTCCTAAATTCATCCTCAATAAAAAACTTTGAATTTTTAATCGCTTCCGCAATATTGCCCTTAGAGTATGCATATTCGACAAAGCAGGGCTTGTTTGCAAAAATATATTCTTCTTGCAGTTCCTGGGCTTCGGCAATGCTTAAGACCGGCTTTAGCTCTTCATAATTGACCTTTATCTTTTTTAGGATATCTAAAATTGTTGGCTTATCCGGGCCGACTACCAGTAGTATCGGTTCCCCAATGTAATTCACCCTATTTGGGGCCAAGAACGGCTGGTCCTCGTAAACTATGGGGACAATGTTTTTCCCTGGAATATCGTTTTGGTCCACAATAAAATAACCCGGCGGTAAATGAGGAATTTCTATGGAAGCGATCTTGGCCCGCGCTTTTTCCGAACGCAGTGTTTTGGCGTAAAGCATCTGTTCAAGCTTAATATCCGCACAGTATTGGGCCCGACCGTCTACTTTTTCATCAAAATCAAACCGCTTTACGGGGTTACTGATATTGCCCATTTAACCCGCCTTTCTTTTGTATGCCTCTAATCTTTTCGAGGGCTTTTTGGTAGTCTGCCAGGGTGTCAATGTCCACGCGGATGCCGGCACAATCGACCGCTATATTATTAGGATTATTGGCCCTAATGAACTCTCGAAGATTAGGATACAAATTTCTAATTAATATTTTTTCGATCACCGTATGTTTAAAAAGTATCGGATGCCCAGGCCGGTGTTAAAGGTAGGTACCACAATTTCGGAATCCACCCCAAGCATTTTTTGGTATACGAAAGGGGAAATAAGCGGACAGTCCCCCGGCAGAAAGAAAAAACGCTCAGCCCGGATTTGCTTTAAGCCGGTTTTTATTGAAGAAAACATCCCGTCTTCATAACGGGAATTAACAATAATCTCTACATCCTGACTTCGATAAACCATCCATTTCCATTAAATAAGCAACATACGCAGAGTAATCTCCCATTACATTGGTTTATCTTTATTATACTAAAGTTTACTCCAGGTTTCAGTATTTTTTGGAGATGTAACCATAAAAAATTTAAACTGAGCCAGCTTATTTGTGTAGCTTACTTCCCCTAAAAAGACCTAATTGCTAATGTTTATTAAAGATGCCAGGTAATTTAGAAGAGTAAGTTAGTGTGGGGTAAGGCGTAAAGAAGCAAAAAAGAATGTCCCCATGCTTACGTAAGTTTTTCTTGTCATAATTCCCAGGGCTCTTACATATTTTTCAAGCATAGGAGGTGTTGACTTATGAATAGAATTCTGTCGGTAGAATTGCGGGCTATTACTAAAGCAGTTCTCTTTTCTCTAGTGCTTGGACTTATTTCCGCTTTTGTGATTTATTTCAGCAGTTTGAGTGAAGAATTACTTCCAGCACTGGGCAAAGGTATACTCATTTTGAGCATTTTTTTGGCTGCCTGCCAGGTGAGCAAGCATTATGGCAGTAAAGGACTAATACGCGGCTTAAGCATAGGAATGGTTTTTTTCATTATAATGCTCATTGCTACCTTTATTTTTAACCCGTCCCTAATAGCTCTTAAAACCTTTGTCTACACCCTCCTGCTTTGTTTAATGGCTGGAGGGTTGGGCGGAATACTGGGTATAGGGCTAAATGGAAATTGAGAAGGAGTAGAACAAGCTACTCCTTTACTTACTTTATTACCTTTTTTAATAGATTACGAAGAAAAACGGGAATTCGGAAGTAATAAACCCGCACTAAAATCACCCCTTGCCTGAAGATTAGATTTCGCTATATTCTATGAAGAATGAAGAGAAATGTTACTCCCCAGCTAAACCCATTTTTTTAACTCCTGCGTAAACTGCATACAACTCAAAACGCGGGGATTCTTAAAAGGCAGGCTATTTAAAAATACTTTACTATAACTGCTTTTTCCCAACCTCGCATCCAGTATAACTATGGCTCCCCGGTCATTTTCGCCGCGTATCAGTCTGCCTACTCCCTGTTTTAAGCGAATAACGGCATCAGGGAGTAAAAAACGGCTGAAGCCGCTTTGATTTAATTGCTGATAATACTTCTCCCAGGCCTGGCAAAAAGGTTCATCAGGTGAACGAAAGGGTAATTTGATAATCACCAGACATTTCAATAAATCCCCTTTTAAGTCAATACCTTCCCAGAAGGTATCCAGCCCCATAATAACGCTTCTTGGATGGGCGGTGTATTGTTCTTTCAGGGTCTCGAATCCCCCATCCTCGTTCTGCACCAGTAATTTAACCTGGCGCTGTTCACAATAAGGTCTTATAATGCCAGCGATATCCTTGAGTTGCTGTCTGGAGGTAAATAGAATCAGAGTTCGGCCTCCAGTTATATCTATTATTTGGCTCAGTATTCCTGCCAATTTTTCCTGGTAATCCGGTTCATCACGAGCAGGCATATCGTCTAGTAAAATATATCCAGCTTGCTTTTTATAATCAAAAGGCGACTTTTCCAAAAGGGTTTTTAGTCGCTCTTCTTCCTGCAGTTGACTCAAACCAAACTTATTAAGAAAATAGTCAAAGCGCTCTTCTACAGCGAGGGTGGCAGAAACCATCACCAAACTCTCCAACTTGTGGTAGAGACGATTTTGTAGTTCACTGGCTATACAAACAGGTGATGATGATACAGCCTTAACCTTTCCCCTTTCACAATCAAGCCAAACCAACATATCACTTTGAAAAGAATGTTCCTCATTGATCTGATAAGCATGGTCAGCTTCCTCTTGTAGAGAAATAATTACACGAGAAAGCTCTTCGCTTTCTTCTACCCCACCCATGCACTCTTCCAGCTTCTTTAAATTTTTTAAAAGCAGATTAATACTATCCTGCCAATCCTGGTGAATCTCCAGTGCTTCGAGAAACCAGGTTTTTTCCAAATCTGCTGCCTTAATCACCAGCGTTGCTTCATAGCCATTTTTGGAGGAAAGAGGTCGATTCAAGGCAGAAAAATATTCTTTTAACAACTTTACTGCCATGCTGATATGGGTCAAGCATTCCCCAAGAAGTTCTCTATCTACGGAAGACAGTTCTTTAATATGCGGAAGATAAGCTTTTTGCAGGTATTCCAAAAGATCCATGCTATCCCCAGAAGAAAATCGCATGGATAGTTTATCAAAAGCCTCCCTATCCAGGCTGTGAGCCTCATCAATTATCAGGTAGTGGTATTCTGGCAATAGGCGGTTATCAACTTGCACATCGGAAAGCAAAAGAGCATGATTGGTAACTATGATTTGGGACTTCTCCAGCCTTTTTATCATTTTTAAGCGGAAACATTTTTCATGATAAAGACATTTATCTTTACGACAGCTCTTACGATCAGCGGCCAATATATCCCAATGCTTCATTAAAGCACTCTTGAGCCGGAGTTCTTTTCTATCCCCGGTTTCACTTTGTTCGGCCCAGGGCAAAACTGACTGCAGGAATTCAAATTCCCCTTCCTGCAGCCGTTTCTTCCCGGCCAAAATATTAATATACTTATTCCAACAAAGAAAGTTCTCCCGACCCTTGGCTTCAGCACAAGTAAAATCAGCCTTGATAACCCGTTTAACATCCGGCAGGTCTCGCTCGATTAACTGCTGTTGCAAAGCTTTAGTCCTGGTAGCTATTACCACTTTCTCGTTTTCCTGCAGTGACCATAAAACAGCCGGAAGCAGGTAAGCAAAAGTCTTTCCAACACCGGTTCCAGCCTCAGCCAACAAAAATTCCTGGTCAGATAAAGCCGCACTAACAGCAACTGTTAAATTTACCTGCTCCTGGCGAAACTTGTAATCCGGAAGTAACTGCTCCATGGGCCCAGAGGATTCAAAATATTTCTTAATTTCGTTAAGCGGATAAACCGGCATGGTAAAACCTAACCTTCCAGCAAAAACCGCTTCAGCAATAGTGAAACGGTTTTACTTTTATTCTGCTTTGAATACTTGAATATAATGCAAATAGTTATAATATTCATTAGCTTGTATAAATATACCGCTCACAGTCTTCGCATGGGCAACACCTGCGGCTTGTCTCACGGCTCAAGGGGTACCGCGCTAATCTCCCGTCCATGGGTGAAGCGCTCTCGCGACCTCCTGTCGCTCGCCCCCTTTCGCCTGCTCGCCTTCGCCGGGTTTTGCATCCATGCTTCGCCAACGCTCGCTTTGTATATTTATGCAAGCCTTATGCAACAAAAAGGTTTTTGCAGTGGAGTCATACTTGAATCTGCTCCACCCGGTTTTTTTTGCCCTCTTTTGCTACCTGGTATGTCCCCTCAATAAGCACCTTATTGCCACTCAGGTAATTATAATAATCGAGCAAATTGGCCGGGGCAATTTTTATGGATAACCCACAACTGGTGGATATCTCGCGTAAAGTTGGAATTACCAGAAAATCCGCCTGACGGGACTTCAAAAGCTTCTCAGCTTTTAAAGCATGGGAAGTTGAGGCAAAGGTCAGCAATGCATAATTATTGCTTCTTAAAAGCTCATTGCTCAATAATCTCAGCTCCTGCTCTAGTACAATTAGTTATTCAAATCTATTTCTCCAGTCTTAAAATAGCTGGCCTTGCTGTTGGATAGGAGTCGATTGCCCGCGCGTACTTCCGCCTGAGCAAAAAGCATGTTTTTCCCCGCTCTTAACACTTCTCCGCGCGCAATTACCGTTTCCCCCTGCTGGGCTGAGGCGATAAAGCCCGTGGAACAATCTACCGTTACTGCTTTGATACCCAGGCTCCGTATGGCATTGCCCATAGCGGCATCCGCCAAGGACATCATTAAGCCCCCATGCGTAACCCCCAAAGGGTTGGTATGTTTGAGATCAACCGTTACCGACATTTCAGCTAAACCTGGGCCAATGTTGATGACCTGGATGCCCAGCAGTTTGTAATAGGGAGTATCACCAATTGAATCTGCAATATGACGAAACAACTCCTCATCAATACCCTGGTTTTGCATTGAAAATCATTCTCCTTCAAGGTAATTTCTTGCCATTATAGCATAAACTTGGCCCTATCAATTATTATTATATATATTATTCCAATGAAATAAAATGCAATCGTCTACTCCCCGACTTATTTTAACCCTAATGCTTTAACTTTTGTTTATAAATCCTCTGCCTCCGCCAAAAGTCTGGGTAAATTGAGCAAATATTCTTCCATACTCCATAAATATTATTTCTCTGGCTGATACAAATTAATTAAAATGGAGGGAGGCAAGATTATGCTTGATAATAATAAGAAAATGCTCATAATTACTGCTATATTAATATTTATTATTATGACCATAACTATCGTTTACGCTAATATTAACGGGAACAAGAGTTTATCACAAAAACCACCAAGTAAAACACCAATTCAACAAAAAGATAATTCCCCAGCTGAAAAGTGGTATGTACAATTCGCTGCTAAACAACAGCAGACAACCGCTTATACCGAAGAAATCAATGCACCGAGACCGGCTAACGGACAGCATTACTTCACTGGTGGTATTGCGGTACACCCTCGTTATCCTGGTTATGACCCCCGGGTACCTATAATTCCTTTTGGAACAGTTGTTTATCCCTCACCTCCCCTTGAAATTAACGGAGACAAGTATCATTCGCTGGTAGTCATGGATACTGGTGATATCAATTATGGTTTGTGGGGGGACTACCCTTACTGGTTTGATGTCTATTTTGGCAACACTGAATATTACAATATTCAAAATGCTAAAAAGTATGGGGCCAAAAAGCATGACTACTACTGGTATGAAGAATGGAAATAGCCTGCTCATCTTTTGTCCTTTCCTATACCAGGCATTTTGTTTATAATATGGATGTCGCCTGCTTTATCCTTTTGAAATAATCTCTATTGCTAGAACTTAATCAAATATAATAGGAGGTCCCAAAATGAATGCCCTTTTAAAAACGGATGCCAGCAGACTTTCCATTATTAAAGACCTCTCCCTGGCCCCTGATGGTTTTAAAAAATTAGAATGGGTTAGTAATAATATGCCAGTTCTTAATAAATTGAGAGAGGAATTTGCCGAGAAAAAACCCCTGGCCGGAAAAACCATAGCTTGCTGCCTGCATCTTGAGGCTAAGACCGGATATTTACTGCAGACTTTGCAGGTAGCTGGAGCCCGGGTTACAGCTTGTGCCAGCAACCCTCTATCCACCCAGGATGATGTAGTTGCCGCACTGGTAGAATCCGGTATTACCGTTTTCGCCCTTCATGGCGAGAGCCCGGAAGAATACCAGCGTTACCTGGAGTTAACTCTGGATACTTGTCCCGATGCTCTTATTGATGATGGAGCTGATATGGTTACGACCCTTATCAAGCAGCGCCCCGAACAGGCCCAAAACCTTATAGGTGGCTGTGAAGAAACCACGACCGGTATAATACGCTTAAAATCTATGGAAAAGGATAGGGCCCTTCCTTTTCCGATGATGGCAGTAAATGATGCTTATATGAAATATCTTTTTGATAATCGCTATGGTACCGGCCAATCAGTCTGGGATGGGATAAACCGCAGCACCAACCTGGTGGTAGCCGGTAAAAATGTAGTGGTAGCTGGTTACGGCTGGTGCGGCAAAGGCGTATCCATGCGAGCTTTGGGTATGGGAGCCCGGATAATTATTACTGAAATCGACCCGATTAAAGCCAATGAAGCAATTATGGATGGCTTTGAAGTAATGCCTATGTCAACTGCCGCTACCCTGGGAGATATCTTCATTACTGTTACCGGAAATATAAATGTGATTCGTAAAGAACACATGGCAGTAATGAAAGATAAAGCCATAATGGCCAACGCGGGACATTTCGATGTGGAAATCAACAAAAATGATTTGGCTGCTTTAGCCGTAAGCCGAAGAATAGTTAGAAACAACATTGAAGAGTTCAAACTGGCAGATGGTCGTAGACTCTATCTATTGGCTGAAGGTCGCCTGGTTAACCTGGCCGCTGGTGATGGTCATCCGGCTGAAGTAATGGACTTGAGTTTTTCCCTACAGGCCTTGTCTCTGCTGTATGTAATTGAAAACAGGTCTCGATTGGAAAACAAGGTATATAATGTCCCGGATAGTATAGACCAAAGGGTAGCCTCCTTAAGATTGGAGGCAGAAGGTGTAAGAATTGACGAGCTAAGCCCCGAGCAAGAAAAATACCTGGCTAGCTGGGACCCTTATTAAATTGAAAGAGCGTCGGGTGTTGCCTCCTGCTTTGCAACGCCCGCTTTGTATATTCATTCATTCCCAATTCAACAACAGTGGTTTTTGTAGTAGAACCCTACATAATCAGAGGCCACAACCACCGATGAAAATAGCTTAAGTTATTTTAGAAAAACAATCAGCGTTAATCATAAAAATTAGCGTACCTCTGCGTCAAAAACCCTATTTTCCAGCTTGTCAAAAAAGAATTTCTGAAACTCTCACATAGGACCAGCGCTTTTTTCACATAATACTAATAAGATTGTGAAAAGGCGGTTTTTACATGGATACTATCACTAAAAGATATATCTGGCTTTTTTTTGCTGTACTTATGGCACTAATGGTAGGAGCTTATGTAATAAACACCGCCTATTCTCCACAAAGCAAACCCCAACCCAGTAATGACCTTAATTCTCAAAGGGCCAGCTACGTTACCATTCGGGATAGTGAAGGAAAAGTAATCCTGGAAACAGGCATTCCGGTTTATGAGCAAGACGAATATATCAGTGAGGATAACCTGCACTATGTCATTATAAGTGTTAGTGGCCGCAATGCCGTGGCCAGGAAAAAGGATATGGAAAAGTCAGAGCTAAATCCTATCAGCCAAAAGCTGAGTGCCGCTTCCATCTCCTATCCTCATACGGTAGAAGCTCAGGCCCTGCTAAATCCTCATCATGTGGTAATTTATCACACTCATAGTGATGAATCATTTCTGCCCAATTCAGGCCGCCCCGATAAACCTGGTGATGGTGATATCTTTCAGGTAGGAGCAGCCCTGGCTGAATCCCTGACCAAAGCCGGTATAAGTATTCACCATAGTTACAACCCCCACGACCCACATGATATTAATGCCTATCACCGGTCCCGGCGTACCGTTACCCAATTGTTGAAAGAAAGGCCGGATGCAGTCTTTGACATACATCGAGATTCTGCTCCCTTAAGTTCATATGCCACTACTATTAACGGTATAGATACTGCCCGGGTAATGATAGTTATTGGTCGTTCCAATCCTAACCTTAATCCTAATCTTAACTTTGCCCGGAGCATCAAGGCCGCTGCGGACGATCTGCATCCAGGCCTAATGCGCGGTATTTATATGGGGCGCGGGGATTATAATCAAGATCTCTACCCTACTGCTCTCATATTTGAAGTTGGTACAGAAAGCAATTCCCTGGATGCCGCTCAAAAAGCAGTTCGCTACCTCGCTGACGCCATTATTGCGGTGATAGGTTCTTAAACTTTCCATTTTCTACCTTTCTTTTTACTTTCACCTCTTCCGTTATTTTAAATAAATCGTGAATAAAATTAGCCCCCCGGGAAATAATTATCCCGGTTAGAATCAAGCCTAGATAGGGAATATTAATAGGCAGTCCAACGGTGGCAAACAAATCTATTCCAGTTCCCAAAGCTATGGTGATCCCCAGGACAAGAGCACCCACCCTATCAATGCTCAACTTCTATAGCTTTAAGCTTTCCCAAAGTTTTTCCGTCAAAATTGCCGCTAATGCCAGTTGGGTAAGAGTCATAGCCATCCACTCCTTCTTTTTTAGAAAGCTAAAATCGGAGCCACACCCTCTTATCAAAAATTGCCAGTTCAGCAGTATTACAATACATTCATTTTATTCTGAAAGCTGTTAACTGGTGATTTTCTAGCCTGGAAACTGTTATAATGAGCACAATTGTTCAGTATATTCCAATTAACTAACCCCCAGCCGGGAGCCACAATCACTGATATAAATAAGGTAAAGTGATTCCAATATTTTTTTGACGCAGATTCCATATGATTTACAGAGATATTTTTCCTTGTATATCAGCGTCAATCTGCGGTCAGCGTCCTTCATCGTCAAAAAGTTTAATTTTCGTACTAACGTACTAACCCCCCATGGCCGGGGTCACAACCACTGATGAAGTGAGCTAGTGCAGGTGCTTGAATAGTAAGATGTAGTAGGAAATGAATTAAACCCCTCACTCCTAACTCCTCACTTTTCTTACTATAGTTTTGAAAATTGTTTACCCGGAAAGGAAAGCAATGAAGCTAGAAGAAAAATGGCGTGTGCTAATAATTATTTGCATCGGCATATTTATGTCCACGGTCGATGGTAGTATTTTAAATATCGCCAATCCCACTATTGCCCGGGAACTTTCGGTCAGCATGCGGGAGATTCAATGGGTGGTAACAGCTTATATGCTTGTAATCACCACTTCCCTGCTTTTCTTTGGCAAGCTGGGAGATATGCTGGGTAGTAGCAAAATATACTCTTACGGTTTCCTTATTTTCACCATAGGTTCCTTATTATGCAGCCTCTCCCCTTCCCTGGCTTATTTAGTAGCCGCTCGGGTTATACAGGCCATAGGGGCCAGTATGATG